>JAKOZM010000230.1 GCA_029779995.1 Actinomycetes bacterium | reverse complement strand
GCGCTGTCGCCACTGCCATCGGGGCGCAAGTTGCTGGTGCTTTGGAACACGACGTGCACAGCGTTGCCGGTCCGGGAGAAGGTGGCGAACTTGTTGTGATTGATGCTGTCCGGCTCATCGGTGATACACGATCTGTTGCACTGCGCCGTGGCCGAGGTGCCCAAAGTCTCGGCCAGCCGGGCGTAGGCATCATCGATGGCGGCGTTCTTCTTGGGCCCCTGCCCATCCCCGCTGTCGAGAACCACCCGCACCCGCACGCCGCGACTGTAGGCACGCAGCAACGCGTCGATGACGGGATGACCGGCCTGGGCCACGAAGTACGAAACCTCAATGCTCTCGCCCTGCGGAGTTTCGTCGATCAGGTCGACCAAGCGGTTGGAGATAGTGAGATCAGGGGTGCCAGGAACGGGGTAGTTGAAGACGGTCTCCTCGCCGGTGCGCATCTGCTCCTGGGTCGGAAGCGGTGTCGGCACGGGGCTTGCAGAGACTGACGTCGATGGCAATGGGCTTGGACTGGCAGTGGGATCCACCGGGGGTGGGCCCGCCTGTGCCGATACCGAGGAGAGCACGCCGAACAGGGCGGCACTGACCGCCAACACAGTTGCCATCCGTCGCATCCTGGCAAGTTTCTCACACACGTACCGAGCGGCCCGGCGGCCTTCCGGCGAATTGTGGCGCAGAGCACACGAAACCCGGCCACCGCAGTCGCTCCGAGCGAGGGACTCGAAGTGACTGTGGTGGAAGGGTGGGGAAGTGCGAAATCAGGCGCTAGTGGCCGACGTGTCGGTCGGGGCGGAGTCCATGACGCCCCGGTGTCCGAAGCCGTGCTCCTCGACGCTGGTGACGTTGAAGTCCTTGTCCATTTTGACTTCGACCTCGGTGCCGTCGGCTTTGCGGACGTGGGCTTCGTAGGTGCCGTCGGCGTCGGTCTCGACGCGTAGGACGGTGCCGTCGGGGATCTCGGCCTGGGCGGCGGCGGTGGCTTTGTCGGCGTCGGCGCCGGTGAGGGGGGTTTCGTTCATGCCGGGTCCGCCGCGGCCTTTGTGCCCGGTGAATTCCTCGACGCTGGTGACGTTGAAGTCTGTGTCCATCTTGACTTCGACCTCGGTGCCGTCGGCTTTGCGGACGTGGGCTTCGTAGGTGCCGTCGGCGTCGGTCTCGACGCGTAGGACGGTGCCGTTGGGGATCTCGGCTTGGGCGGCGGCGGTGGTTTTGTCGGCGTCGGCGCCGGTGAGGGGGGTTTCGTTCATGCCCCGCATCGGCATGTGCTGGCTCTGGCTGGTGCTATTCGGACTCGGCGTCGTGTTCTCAGCACTGGCAAAGGTGATCGCACCCATCGACAGGGCGCCCACGCCAGCGCCGATCCCGACGGCCGTCCACAGTTTCTTGTTCATTGTTCTCCTCCTGCGAGCTTGTGTGATTACACGATGTGCCCGTGGGCCAAGAGCAGATCTGCAGGACGGTAAGAGCAGGGTGTGAGCCTAGCGGCGGTAGGAGTACCTGGCCGACCGGGCGAACGGCTCCAGGGTTGCTGAACCGGGCGCTGTCTGGCGCAGACGAACGCGTAGCACCCGTTTCTTCGCCACGGTCAGAACGACGGTCGGAGTCGTCTTCGGTCGTTTCACCGTGCAGGCCGCACGGGCCTTGAACTTCTGGCGGGTGCCCTTGACCCGGCAGGTCGCAGTGGTCATCAGTGGCTGCCCCTGCACCGTGCGAACCGCTTTGATGGCGCTGCGTTTGGTCAAGCGACGAGGCAGTCCCCGCTTGACGCTCTGCTGCTCCTTGATCAGTGGAGTCGTCTCCTGGTTTGCGTCCTGCTCGATCTGCTCGTTGCTCACACCGTTGGCGCGGTCGCAGCCCGTGGTCAGCGACGGATCGTCCCAGATCCTGGCGAAGTTGCCCGCGAAGGCGTCATGCACCGGGGTGTCCTCGATCATCAGGAACGTCTCATCGTTACGCCGTAATGCGTTTCCGGTCAGGTTCTCACTGCCCATCCACACGATGCGCCGATCGGCTCCTTCGAAGCCACCCGCGATGGTGATGTACTTTCCGTGGATGCCGACAGCGCGCTGTGAAGGCTTGTCGGCGATCCGCACCTGGACAGGCGCCACAAGGGAATCGCAGAAGGCTCGCGTGATGCTGTCAGTGCGTGCGATCACGCGCACAGAGCACCCGGCCGCTGCCATCTCATTGAGTCGGTTGCGCACCTTCACACGGTTGAAGAAGGACGCCATCACGTCGATGCGGGTAGGCGTGAGCGAGCAGTCCACACCCATCAGCGTCTGCGAGACCGAGTCGATGCCGTCGGTGCGCGGGAAGTAGTAGGGCCGCCAGATGCTCACCGCCGTGGGCGGCTGGACGGCGTTGTAGTCATTGCCGGGCACGGTTACCTGCGCGCTGAGGTTCCCGAAGTACGTCATGAAACTGGCATACAGCTCAGGGCTGCCGGCACTGACGGTAGCGGCGTTCCAGGCTGCGTCGCCAGAGCCGTCACTGCGGATGTTGGAGGTGGAAGAGAAGACCACGTCACGCAGATCCCCGGATGCCGACATCAGTACGTACTTGTTGTGATTGATGCTGCCGGCGATCTTTGAGATGCAGGCATTGACGCACTGCACCACGTAGGAGGGCTGTGAGCGGTCCGTGCCCAGCACCGCCGAGAACCTCGCGATGGTCTCGGCCAGAGCCTGGGCGATGACAGATCCCTGGTTCTGACCGGAATCGATCACAAGCCGAACGGCCACCCCGCGGGCGCGAGCGGCCAAGAGCGCATCGACCACGGCGTGATTCGGGGCGACGACGAATAGCGCCGCAGAGATCTGGCCGGACTCGGGCACCCTGTCGATGAGGTTTACCAACTCGTCGTTGATCCGCGGATCGGGATCCCCCACGCGCGGGTCGTTGAAGACCGGGTACACGGTAGGCGCGCCAGGGGCCGGCGTTGTCGGAGAAGGGCTGGGCGAGGCGGATTCGGATGGTGACGCTGAGGAGGTCGCCTCCGGTTGGCCCCCCAGCGCGGTCGCAGGCAGCACCCCGGCGCCGATCAGCAGCGCGATGAGAAAGACCGTGAGGAATCGCATTAGTGCCATGCTCGCATGGCACTCCAACAGGTGTGGCTAATCCTGCAGCGTGTACAGATGCTTCATCAGGTTGGTGAACATCTGCGCGAATTCGGGACTCATCGGCTGCTTGCGGATGATCTGGCGGTGGATGAGCGTTCCCATGGCCACGTCGTAGATGAAATCCACCGGCGGTTCGTTGCTGGCTTCGCCATGTTCCTGCGCGGACGCCACCGATTCTTCGATGTTGGTCCGGATCGACGCCAGCACGGTCTTGGTGAAGCGATCGTGGATCTCCGGATCGGCTGCTGCTGCAGCGGCCACAGCAAGGTAGGCAGCCTGGGAGCCGGGGGCCCCCATGTAGACCTGAAAGTCGCGGATTCCCTGGGCCGTCCGGTCTTCGATGGTGTCAGTGGGTGGCGGCGGCTCCGCGACGAGGTCGGCGATGGCCCCCACCGCGAGGTCCAGCTTGGTGGGATACCGGCGGTAGATCGTCGTCTTGGCCACTCCCGCCCGGGCAGCGGTGCCCTCAACTGTCAGATTGCCAAGCCCACCTTCGGCAAGGAGTTCTCGGGCAGCGGCCAGAATCGCCGTGTCGGCCCTTGTGCTGCGGGGTCGGCCGGGCCGGACCGTTTGCTCAGACATCGGGGGAATGCTACTCCTTGGCGAGGCGCTGTGCGCGAAAAGATGGTTGATCCGAAGATCCCCTCTTCAGGGAGTTTGACTCCTCTGCGGCTGACCCGCCGTGGGAACCGGGGATCGCGTCCGGTTCGAAATCAGGTCCGTACACAATGGAAACATGACGACGCAGCCGAATCCCAACTTCCTGCGCGGTGCCATCGACTTGGGCGCGCTGGCCGCGGCCAGGGAGGCCCAGCAGCAAGCAGTCGCGCGCAAGAACGATCCCGCCGCCGCACAGGTGGTCATCGATGTGACCGAGACGAGCTTCGAGACCGATGTCATCGCCGCCTCGAACGTGGTGCCGGTCGTCGTGGACCTGTGGGCGACGTGGTGCGGACCCTGCAAACAACTCAGTCCCATCCTGGAGAAACTGGCCATCGAATACGGCGGCCGCTGGCTGCTGGCCAAGGTGGATGTGGATGCTGAGCAACAGATCGCTGCGGCCTTCCGGGTGCAGTCGATCCCGACCATCGTCGCGGTCATCAAAGGCCAGGTCCTGCCGCTGTTCCAGGGTGCCCTGCCGGAGGCGCAGGTACGCCAGTACATCGAGGAGCTGCTGCGGGTGGCCGAACAGGCTGGGCTCAACGGCTCAGTAGGTGCTCCCACCGATGTTGCGCCTCCCGAGGAACCGGCCGAGGATCCCCGCTGGGATGACGCGGCGGACGCCATCGAGGCCGGCGACTACGACTCTGCCACTGCCCTCTATGAGCAGTTGCGCGCCGTCGACGCGGAGCAGGCCGATGCGGCGCTGGCCCAGGTTGCCCTGGTGCGCAGGATCGACGGGGTGGACCCGGTCGCCGCGGTGACGGCCGCTGATGCCGCTCCTACCGACCTGGACCTGGCCCGGGTTGCCGCCGACGTCGAGGTGGCACAGGGCTTGCCGGAGGCGGCTTTCGAGCGGCTGCTGGTGGTGGTGCGCGCCGCGCAGGACAAGGCTGCCGCGCGTGATGCCCTGGTCGAGCTGTTCGGGCTGGTGGGGGAGTTGGACCCGGCGGTGAAGAGCGCCCGGACCCAACTGGCCAACGCTCTGTTCTGAACGGCCTCAGCCGAGAACGGTCTTCAGGCGTTCCTCGCGTAGGGCAGTCACCTCGGACTCCTCGATGAACGGCAGTTCGCGTCCGGCCGCCCATCCGAGCAGGAGGTCGGACAGTTGGGGGTTGCGTGCCAGACACGGCCCGTGCAGATAAGTGCCGACGATATGTCCGCTGACGGCGCCCTCGGATCCGTCGCCGTTGCCGATGCCGGCCCGCACAGCCCCCAGGGCGTGCACATCAGGGCCGAGATGGGTGGCTCCAGCGTGGTTCTCGTATCCCGTGAGGGTTTGCGTCAGCGGGGTCTTGGCCGTGGCCGCGAGCTCTCCGACGGCGCGCTTGGGCAGACGATCCGTGCGGACGTCGAGGATCCCGACACCCGGCGTGGCGGCACTGGTCGCGTCGGGAAAGTACTCGCCGAGGAGTTGGTATCCGGCGCAGATGGCCAGCACGGCGGCACCCCGCTCGGCGGCTCTGGCCAGTGACCCGTCGGTGCGAAGCGCGGTGGCGGCAGCGGTCTGCGCGCTGTCCTCGCCGCCGCCGAGCACGTACAGGTCCCCGGAGTCGGGGAGCGGCTGACCGGGGTCGACCGTGACCACGTCGACCGCGATGTCGTGCAGACGAGCGCGATGCTGCAGCGCCAGAACGTTGCCGCCGTCCCCGTAGGTGCCCAGCAGGGTCGGGTAGATGCTGACCAGCGTCAGACTCATCGCTGCTCCTCGGCGGTCGTGCGTAGGTGGTGGAAAGCCGTGTAGGTGGCGGCACAGTCGACCACATCAAGGTCGCGCATCCCTGCCGGCAGGTCAGCGTCGGGCGCGTACGGGTTCTCGATCACCACATGGTCGACCTCGGCGTGCAGCAGTCGCACCGCAAGGTCCCGACGGCGGTCACCGGTGGCCACCACAGTTCGCCCGCGCAGCCGTTCGAAGGGGACGTCCCACAGCCAACTCGGATCGCGGCCGTCGGCGGCGTTGGAGTTGATGGTCACGATCACGGGCGTCGGCGCCGGGGGCATCACGCCGATCAGCTCGGTCCAGCCGGCGGGGTTCTTGGCCAGCAGCAGCCTGATCCACAGGGCGCCAACCTTCACAACCGCGTACCGACCGGAAACGGAGTCGACACCGGCCATCCTTCGCGCCGATTCCGCCGGGTCCAGGCCCAGCGCGACGGTGGCCACCAGCGCCAGCGCGCCGTTCGCACCGTTGAACCGACCGGGCAGGCTCAACCGCAAGTCGTAGGTGGCGTCGCCCGGGCCGTGTACGACGGCGTGATCCTCGCGCCATTCCATCGTCCATTGCGGTGTCGGCCGGGAGAACCCACAGTTCGGGCACCCCCAGTGATCGCCGTCGCGGGTCAGCAGTGCCCCGCAGTCCAGGCACACGGCCGAGTCGGCGGTCCATACCTGACCGGCCGCGACCCAGATGACCTGGGGGGCGTTACGCGCCGACCACACGATCGAAGGGTCGTCGGCGTTGGCGATGACGATGGTGTCCTGGGCCTCGGTGAGCATGCTTCGCCAGCGGCGAGCGACCATGGCCACCTCGTTCATGCGATCAAGTTGATCGCGGCTCAGATTGCCGAGCAGCAGAACCCGCGGGCGGGTCGCGGCGAAGATCTGCGGAAGGTAGGCCTCGTCCACCTCGAGCACCGCGGTGGCAGCCGGATCGCCGGTCGCCAGCGTGACGACCACACCGCTGGTCATGTTGGCTCCGGTGTGCTGGCTGATCACCGGTCCTGCCTGTTCCACTGCGGTGGCCAGCAGGCGGGTGGTCGAGGTCTTGCCGTTGGTGGCGCTCACCAGGGCGGCG
This sequence comes from Actinomycetes bacterium, assembly GCA_029779995.1. The sequence continues at coordinate 3,839 of JAKOZM010000230.1, read as the reverse complement.
ACGCGGTCATGGGCGAGGTCGCGGATGGCGTTCGGCGCAAGGCGCAGAATGACCCGGCCACCGATCACCATGCCCTCGCCTTTGCCCATGCGACGGGACAGCGAGGAGGTCATGAGGCCCAGACGGGCAGCGGCACGGGTGCGGGCGGGCACGGTCACGCAATGAACTGTACCTGTGAGACGCCGGCGGGCCGTCGTGAGATGAATCACCGTTTACGGGTCATCGCAGAAAGTTACGGTACCGTAGGTTTCATGGTCATTACCCTGGAACCGCCAAAGCCGAAGTTGCGCGGATGGCTGCACTTCGGCGCCGGGCCGTTGGCTCTGGTCCTGGGACTGATCCTCATGACCGTCACCCCGACGACCGCCGAGCGGGCAGCGGTGGCTGTGTACGTGGCGACGACGGTCCTGCTCTTCGGAGTCAGCGCCGCGTATCACCTGGGGGCTGGCACTCCCCGCGTGAACACCTTCCTGAATCGCCTGGATCACGCCAACATCTACCTGTTCATCGCCGGCAGCTACACACCCTTCGCCGTCGCCCTGGGTGGCACCCTGCAGTGGGTGATCCTCGGGCTGGTCTGGACGATCGCGGCCATCGGGCTGATCACGCGGGTCGCGTGGTGGAGCGCCCCGCGTTGGCTGGCGGTGGGCTCCTACATCGCGCTCGGCTGGGTGGCGGTGTTCTTCCTGCCTCAGATGTGGAGTTCCTTGGGAGCGACGGCGGTCCTGCTGACGGCGTTGGGCGGTTTGTTGTACACCGCCGGCGGCGTGGTCTACGCCCGAAAGTGGCCCGACTTTCATCGGGGCTGGTTCGGCTTCCACGAACTGTTCCATGCGCTGACCATCGCCGCCTACCTCGTGCAATACGCCGCCATCGCAATGGTTGTCACCTGACGGTTGAGACCGTCCACGCCCGCCACCTGATTCGTTCGTGGTGCAGGGTTGGGGAATGGACGAGGTGGCAGCACGACTTGCGCACGTGCGCCTGCCTGCACCCAGGCCCCACCAGCAGGGAGCGCTTGCGGCCTTCGCAGCGCACAGGGATCGCGAACGTTTCCACTTCGTGATGCCGCCGGGCTCGGGCAAGACCCTGCTCGGCAGCCTCATCGGCCAGAAGGTGGGACGTCCCATCCTGGTGCTGGTGCCGAACACCGCCATCCAGGGGCAGTGGCTGGCGCTGTGGGAAGCCGCGGGTGCCCAGGTCGGATCGGACCGGGACCTGGCCGCCGACGTCACAGTGCTCACCTACCAGGCGCTGGCCACCTTCGACGATGAGGCGCAGGGCGCTGCGAGTGCACGCTTGCATCCCAACGCGCGAGCCACCATCGCCCGCCTGCGGGCGCGGCCGTTCACGTTGATCCTTGATGAGGCGCACCATCTGGCAGCGGTCTGGGGTCAAGTGTTGGTCGACGTGCTGGACGAGGCGTCAGCCGTCACCGTAGCCCTGACTGCCACGCCGCGGCAGGCCCTCAACGCTGCCGAAGCCGCACAGGTGGAAGAGTTGTTCGGGCCGGTCCTCTACGCCGTCAGCACGCCCGCCCTGGTGCGCGACGCTGTGCTGGCGCCCTACCGCGAATTGCCCTGGTTCGTCACCCCGACGCCTGGGGAGCAGGAATACCTGACCCGATCCGCGCAACGCTGGCAGGAACTGCTCACGGCAGTCATGGAGCCTGAGTTCGGGCCGACAGGTCTACTGCCCTACGTCGATGTGGCCTGGGTGCGCCACGACCAGGTGAGCTGGTCCTACATCGAGAAACACCATGGCGACCTGGCCAGGGCCGTCCTGCGGATGTGCCACAACGGACTCTGCTCGCTGCCCCATGGGGCGCGGGTGCGCGACGAGCACCGCGTGCCGATGCAGGTCGAGGACTGGGTTGCGGTGCTGTCGGACTACGGCCGCAGGGTCTTGGCCGAGCCGGAGCAGCCTGGCTGGGAACGGCTGCGGGCAGGCCTGCGCTCGGTGGGATGGACGTTGACGATCCGGGGGGCGCGCAAGGGGCAGTCGGCGCTGGACCGGGTGCTCTCGCGAACGGCAGCCAAGGCTGTGGCCGCAGGATTCCTCGTGGGGCAGGAAGCGTTGATCCGCGGTGATGACCTTCGTGCGATCGTGCTCACCGATTTTGAGAACGCCCAGGCGGCGCCACCTGCTGACATCCGCTCGGTGTTGGCGGCCACGGCCGGATCGGCCTGGGAGGCGCTGGCCGGGGTGCAGGCGGCCAATACGGAGTTGCGGGTGGTGCTCATGACCGGCGCCGCTGTGGGCGGGTTGCCGCAGGTGCTGGCGTCGCTGGCCGCACCGGGGTTGCAGGTCGAGGAGCGGGCAGACGGATGGGCGCAGCTGGTGGGCACCTGGGGCCCGCGGGAATGGGTGCCACACGTGACCGCGGCGTTCCAATCCGGAGACGTGGATGTTCTGGTCGGCACCCGAGGCCTGCTCGGCGAAGGCTGGGATGCCCCTGCCGCCAACGTGCTCATCGACCTCACCGCGGCCACCACCTCCACGGCGGTGGTGCAGGTCCGGGGCCGTGCCATTCGCCGAGATCCAGTGCGCCCGGACAAGGTGGCCCATATCTGGTCGGTGACCGCGGTGGCTGACGAGCACCCCCGTGGAGATCTGGACTACCGGCGGTTGGTCGCCAAACACCGGGGCTACCTCGCCCCTGATGTCGGCGGTGCCGTGGTGGCGGGGGTAGAGCACCTCGACGCGCGGTGCGGGCCCTACGCACCGCCGCCGCCACCGGTGCGCGATGCGATCAACGCCAGCGCCCTGGACACCGCCGCTCACCTAGCGGATACCCGGGCTGCGTGGCAGGTGGGGCAGCCGTATCGGGACGTCGTCGAGACTGCCGTGCGGGTCCGTGCTCCGCGGGCCTTGGGTGTGCCGGAGGTCGCCGTGCGCAGATGGGCTGGGCTGCCGGTCTCGGCGAGTGTCGCGACGTCCGGGGTGGCGGCCACAGTCGCCCTCGCCGGACAGTCCCCAACGCCGACCGTGGCGATCGCCGCATTGGGTGGTGCAGGTCTGGGTTGGCTGGGTTCGCTCGGATGGCAGCAGTGGCGGGTTCGCCGCACGCAGGCCAGGATGGGCGTGGACGGGATGCTGCTGGCGTTCGGCTGCACGGTCGCGGAGAGCCTGCAGCCCGGCGGTGCCGACTCGGTCGATGTCACGCCCGACGCTGAAGGGCAATGGCGGCTGGTGTGGCACGGACCAGACCCGCAGGGGGTGTTCGCAGAGGCCGTCGAGCAACTGCTGTCACCAGTGGACTTTCCGCGCTACCTGGTGTCGCGTCGGCTAGGGGCGCGTCGGGCAGTCATGTGGCACGGGGTACCCGATGTGTTCGGTGCGAACAAGGCGGCCGCACAGGCCTTTCTCACCCAGTGGCAGCGGTACGTCAGCCGCGGGCAGGTGTTGTACACCGGGTCCGCGGAGGGGGCCGGTGTGGCCGTGGCCGTGCGGGGGGCGAATCCCCTGGACGTGTCGAGCGCGTTGTATGCCGAATGGGTGTGATGGCGGTTGTTCGATCGACGCCGTCAGAGGTCCGAGGGGGTCGTGACGGCCGCAGGCGCACGCGGCCGTCGTGCTCGCCGATTCTGAAGTTGTTGCCCTTATCCATGCCGGATCCGGCCAACAAGGTCGGAAAGGTGGCGTTCGGCGCCAGATCCTGCGTCGGTTGATCAAACGTTGAGAAGTCCGGGTTGTCGCGGTGTTGACCGCCCTACTACTGCTCAGGCACGAACCACACGGCACCCAGCGGCGGCACAGACACCTCCGCGCTGAAGGGCCGGCCGTGCCACTGCATCTCATCGGCGTGGATCCGGCCCATGTTCCCGACTCCAGATCCG
>JAKOZM010000223.1 GCA_029779995.1 Actinomycetes bacterium | reverse complement strand
CAACCTCTCGGTCGGGTGGCGGCAACGGCTCGCGCTCGGGGCGGCGACCATCCACGAGCCGGATTTGTTGTTTCTGGATGAACCGACCTCCGGCGTGGATCCCGTTGCGCGGCGGCAGTTCTGGGACCTGCTCTATGAGCTGGCCGGGCGTGGGGTGACGCTGTTCGTGACGACGCACTACATGGAGGAGGCGAGCCACTGTCACCGGCTGGCCTTCATCTATCGAGGCCGGATCGTCGCCGAAGGCAGTCCGAACGAGATCCGCGCCAACCTCTCGACGCAGCGGGTGTATGACGTGACGGTTCGGGATGCCGACCTGGCGCTGAGCTGGTTGGAGACGGCTGACGGGATTGCCGAGGCCTATCTGTCGGGGGCGGCTCTGCACGCGGTGATCGACCGTGGAGTGGATCGGGGAGCGGGCGCGTTGCGCGAGCGCTTGGTGGCCGCGGGCTTCGCTGATGCGGTGGTCGTGTCTGTCGAGCCGACCATCGAGGACGTGTTCGTCAACCTCGTCAGCCGCGAGCGCGGCCAGACCGATGGGTCGAGCGATCGGGTTTCGTGAGCTCGATGACAGACCGGAGCACGGCACGCTCCGGATCGTGTCGTCGCCAGTGTGCCTTACTCGCCACCTACGAACGACGCTTGAGCTGTCTTTGCGCGACCGCCGCCAACTCTGGCGGCTCGGAGTCAGCCAACTCTTCAAGGGCACTTGTCGCTTCAACTCCAGGGATCCGCCCCAACGCATGAATCGCCTTACGTGCCAAGGCCCTCGAGTCGTCAAACTCCAGGTAGCCCGGAACCCAAACGGCTGTTCGACGAAGAGCGGGCACCGCTTGAGGCAGGTTCAATTGGGCGACGGTTCGGACAAGATCCTCGTGACTGTGATGCCAGTCAGCATCCAGCAGTCCGATGAACGTCTCGTTCAAGTCATCGGGAAAGCCGAAGGCTGAGGTCGCGATCAGCGACAACTCCAAGTCGACCGCGGAACGTGAGGCCACGGCCTCTGTCACCAACTGGCTGGCCAACTGGACGCCGTCCGTCATCCCGAAAGCATTCAACACACTCTCGGGGTCGATTGGCTCGGCATCACCCGGGACCAGCACGAGGGCCAGCAGAAGATCTCGTTGCTTTGGCGTCATCGGAGTCGATGGTACCCGGCTGCGCCACGACGACGATGACCCTAGCTGGACGCCAGGCCTAGTCGGAAGTGATGCATCACCGTGCCCACGGATCAACCGAAGACAGGTGCGGCCCGAGCCGGCGTAGTTCGGCTCCATCGGTGCCTGGATCGGGGATCATCTCGACACCGCTGATCGCAATGACGTCCCGGACGTCGTCGTCTCCGCGCTCGTAGGCGCCTTCCGGCCAATTGAGCACGGACCTCACGACTTCGGGTTGGCTCGATCGGTGAGCGACGAGCCAACGCACCACGTCGGCCATGACGAGGTGCGGTAGCACTTGTCCGTCGTTATCGGTTAGTTGCTCCTGCAGGATGGGCAACAACTCTCGGTGGTGGTAAGCCAGCGCACCGATCAGGGCCACGGTCGAGGCGCTAGTCAGGGGATGACCGATCGGAGTCGTCGGCGAGGCGCTCGACGACGCGCTGGCACAGCGACCTCCCGCCGCCGCTCAGCGGTCGACAACCCACTCACCGTCCGGCTCACAGATTTCGCTGTTTGCGGCAACACCGACACGGGAAATCGAAACGGAGTTCCCTATAGGCGCGGAGACAGCCATCACCCGCGAACGGCGAAGGGAGTAGGGCTCACTGTGTGCGGAGAATAGCGACGGGACGGCGTCGTAGACGTAGGTGGCGTCGTTGTACGTGGTCTCTCCCAAGGCCACCCCCGTCGAGGCCGAAGGCGACGCCACAACGCCAGCGATCAGGGAGAGTAGAAGCCCCACAAGCACGCGGAGGAACGCCGTCATTCGAGTCCAGCCCCCGTGACTCCTTCAGTCTCCACCCGCCTGCGCGCGAACGTCGCTGTCGCTACTGGATCACGATCGACAAGTCGCTCGTAGAACTGGTGATCTTGCGCCCACTCAGGGAAGGAGATGATCGGATATTGATTCTCTGCAGAGGCACGGAAGTAGCCAATAATCCAGCTGGCCGGGATGGCGCCGTCCACGACATCGAAGAGTGCGGAAGGCGACCAAGTGGGCCAATCGAGCCCATCGTCATCGAGCACGTAGTACCACGCGGTTCCGAGGAAGACCGTTATGGCGAAGACGGTGTAGTCACGACCGAGGGTCAAGGGGAACTCGGTCGTCCGGTCGTATCCACGACGCGGATCCAAGTTGGCCTCTGGCAGCGCTGCGCCGGAGTTGGCTGTGCATCGGACGATCATGGGAACTTGAACTCCACATCCATGCCGGTGTCGATATTCCGGAAGTAGTGCACGGTGACGTTGGAGGTATTGCCCCGCAGGACGTATTGCATCTTGACCCATTCGCCTTCGCCATAGTTGGCGACAAGACGGGGTGCATCTCCCATCGGGCCCATAATCTGGCGGCCGTAACCTTGCTTGGCGGTGTCCAGTGCGATCTGCTCTGGAAGGTTCTTCGGCACTGCGTCCGCGATGGGACCCTTCAAGACCTTCGCCGTTGTGTTTGCGGCAACGGCGCGGACAGAAACGGGGTTGGGGGGCGCGGGCGCATCGGCTGCAAGAGTCACCGCCGCAGTCGTTATCGCGTGTGCAAGCGCAAAGTGGTCGAGGCGGTCGTAGGTGTGGGGTGTTCCGTCGTAGATGTAACCAGATTGGTCGTAGCTGTTGATCGGGACAGCAGCCGCGACCGAGGCGTCAGCAGTCGGCACGAAGCCCAACAGCGCAAGGACGAGCCCGGCCAGCACGGTGGCCAGCCGCGACGATCGGATCCTGCTCCCTGCGCCGTCACGCTCGACAGCGCGCCCAGCGGGCCCGCCCGCCCGACGGACGCGTGATCTCTTGGGCACGTACACACGGTCATTGTTCGAGCGCCCGGAGTGCGTCAGGGCCGTCACCACTTCACTCCCGTCCCGCAGGTAAGTGCCTTTGGTTCCGCCGAGGCGTTTCCCTGAAAGGGGCCTGCTATCTGTGAGCCAAACACGGAGTTGGTCGCTCGGCAACCCCTGAATGATGACCCTGTTGTTTCGAGGCCCAGTCCCAGGTCATCGATGTCACCCAACGTTTGCCGCCGCCACGTCAGGCAAAGCCGTCGAGGATCGGCAAACGGCCCAACCAGGAGCGCTCATCGCGACGTCCGTCGCCGGGCGCGTCGAGCTACGGCTCGCAGAAGCAGCCGGGCGCTGACCAGGCCCACCAGGCTGGCCACGCCGATCCGCTGTTGGAGGGCGGTGGCGCGGGCGATGTCCCCGGTCGAAACCGGCGGCCCGTCGCCCAGCCGCCCGCGTTCCTCGCGGACGCCCGCGTAGTCATTGGTCCCGCCGAGTTGCCGGCCCAGGGCAGCAGCGAACGCCGCCTCCACGGGTCCGGCGTTGGGGCTCGGGTGGGCGGGGGCGTCGCGGCGGACCACGGCATACACCTGCCGTGAGCCCGTCAGCGACCATGTGGTGAGGGCCGTCATGGCGACCGTGACCCGTGCCGGCACCCAGTTGGCGAGATCATCGAGCCGCGCTGCGGCCCAACCGAACTCGGCATATCGAGCCGACCGGTAACCGACCATCGCGTCGAGGGTGTTGACGGCCCGATAGCCGAGCAGCCCCGGCAGGCCGGCGACGGCGCCCCAGAACAGTGGGCTGACGACGGCATCTGCGCCGTTCTCGGCGACCGACTCGACACACGCGCGGGCCAACTCGTCGGCATCGAGCCCTGAGGGGTCCCGGCCGACGAGGTTGCGGATCCGCAGCCTCGCGCCCGCCAGGTCGTCTGCCTGCAGCAGGGCATCCATGGCCTCGGCTTCGCGGGCCAGTGAGCGCCCTCCGAGGACTGCCCACGTCGCCGCGGCAACCACCGGGACCCGAGCAGCCCGCGGGAGCCGGGTCAGCGCCTGCCCGAGGGCCACTGCGCCCCCGACCAACACC
>JAKOZM010000211.1 GCA_029779995.1 Actinomycetes bacterium | reverse complement strand
CGCGGTGTTGACCACGACCACCACCTGATCCCGGTACTCGCCGAGATCTACCTCGGAACCGTCGCGCGCCTGCACTTTGAAGTCATAGATGCTCACTCGCCCAGTCTGGTTGGTGCCGGACGTGTGCGCACGTCAGCCGAAGCTGATGACTCCGTCGCAGCTCTCGGACGCCCTCTGCATCTCCTTGACGACATCCTTCATTGCCTGGTTGTAGTTGTTGGCGTCGTAGATCAGCTGCAGACCGGTGGCCATGACCTGGGCGCACTTCTGCGTCAGGGCCGCCTTGGACTGCGCCGCGGCCACCTCCTGCTTGAGGGTGGCGTCGTTCTGCGCGGCCTGCTTCTGCGCCTGCGTGTAGCGCTTCTCCAGGTTGTTGAGCTTGCTGGTCTCGGACTTCAGGCTCGCCCGCTTGGTCTTGTACTTCTCCTCGACCTTCGCGTACTCCGCCTTCAGTTCCTCGACCTGCTTCTGCAGCGCGGCATCCTCCTGCTGGCTCTTCTCCAGAGCCGCCTGGGTCTGCTGTTGCTGCGCGCTGGCCTGGGCCGCGGCATCGCTGGCGTTCTGCTTCTGCATGTACCCCCAGCCGAACCCGGCCACGGCCAGCAGGGCGGCGACGACGGTTGCCACGATCCAGGGCAGCGCCGGGTTGCCCTTCTTCTTCGCCGGCGGGGGCTGCCGGGGCGGGATCTGATCGGCCGGCGGTACGTAGCCGGGCGGGGGCTGCTGCTGGGCCGGGGGGCCGTATCCGGGCGGCGGACCGTACCCCGGGGGGACGGGCTGGTGCTGCGGCGGACCTTGCGGCGGCATTCCTCCGGGTGGCCCTGCGTGCGGCTCGTTCGGGGGACCCATCGGTTCATTACCCTGCGTCATGACACCCTCCCTTGTGTGCCTGTCAGGCTAGTGGTTCTCGGTCCCTATCGGCGCAATACGCTCGACACGTGAAGGCAATTGTGGCCGCGGAGTTCGGCGGGCCGGAGATGTTGGCGCTCGGCGAGGTCCCGGATCCGGTGGCTGGCCCCGGTGAGGTGCTGCTGCGGGTCGCCGCCGCGGGGGTGAATCGGGCGGATCTGCTGCAGCGGCAGGGGTTCTACCCGCCGCCGCCCGGCACCAGCGACGTGATCGGCCTGGAGGTGTCCGGGATGCTCGACGGCGAGCCGGTCTGTGCGCTGCTGGCCGGCGGTGGCTACGCCGAGCAGGTGGTGGTGCCCCTCGGTCAGGTGATGCCGCTGCCGCCGGGGGTGGATCTGGTGACGGCCGCCGGGATTCCGGAAGTCGCGTGCACCGTGTACTCGAACCTGGCGATGACGGCGGGGTTGGCGCCCGGGGAGCGCGTGTTGATCCACGGCGGCGGATCCGGGATCGGCACCTTCGCGATCCAGTGGGCGCGCGCGATCGGGGCTTCTGTCGCTGTGACCGCGGGCAGTCAGGACAAGCTCGACCGGTGTGCGGAGCTGGGCGCGCAGACGTTGATCAATTACCGGGAGCAGGACTTCGTCGAGGCCGGGCCGTTCGACGTGATCCTGGACGTGGTCGGGGCGAAGTACCTGGACGCAAACGTGCGGGCGCTGGCCGATGGCGGGCGGCTGGTGGTGATCGGGCTGCAGGGCGGGGTGAAGGCCGAGCTCAACCTGGGGACGCTGCTGAGTAAGCGCGGCGCCGTGATGGCCACGTCGCTGCGGACGCGGTCGGCGGCGCAGAAGGCGGCGATCTGCGCGGCCGTCGTCGCGGAGGTCTGGCCGCTGTACGCCGACGGCTCGATCCGGCCGGTGATCGATCGGGTGCTGCCGCTGGCCCAGGCGGGGGATGCACATCGGCTGCTCGCGGAGTCCGGCCATTTCGGCAAGGTCGTGCTGGAGGTCTGAGCGCGCCACGAGCGTGAGCAACTGGGCACAAGGTGCGAATTCCCACGGCGTGTCACAGCAACGAACGCCCAATTGCTCGCCGGGCTGGCGGCACGGGCCACCGGCAAGGCTGGCCGCGCCCCAACACCAGCAACTCGGCACAAGGTGCGAATCCCCACGGCGTGTCACAGCAACGAACGCATAATTGCTAGCTGGGCGCCCACCCCTTCTTCCGCAAAGCCCGTTCGACGCGGTGCGCGGTCTGCGTGAGGTCCATGGCACTGGTCAGCGGGACGTGATCCCAGTTGCCGAATCGGTAGTCGTCGCGGGTCTGTGCATCCTGGTGGCGCTGGCGGGCGTGCCCGTGGTGACCGCCGTCGTAATCAGCGATGACCCGCCACTCCCGCCACACAAAATCGCCCCTTCCCAACACATCCCCGTCCTCGACGATCAACCCGTTCAGCTCGGGCGCAGGCAGGCCACGCGTTCTCATCGCGACCCTGAGCAGTGATTCGCGAGGGGACCAGCTGCCGGCATCCGCGAGGTTCGCCGCCTGCTGAAGCAGCTTGCGGTGATGTACGCCGTGCAGATCGTGGAGATCCTCCTCGGTGCATAGTGCCCGGCGCAAGAGGACATCGGCGATGGCGACCAAGTGCGGGATGTCGAGCCGTCCACCCAGATCGCGCCACGTGCGCAGAGGACGCGTGGCCGGCAGACCGTGCCAGATCTCCACTTCACCCGTCAGGTGGCGCTGGAAACCGCGCACCCCGTGCCGTCTGATCTTCGCGCCCTCACGAGTGACCTCCAGCGGGTACGGCGACAGTTGGGGCAGCGGCAAACCGATGAGGCGGGCTGCCGTGGAATGCGAGAAGGCCGCCCCCGCTGGCAGCACCAGGGCAATCGCCGCCACATGGTCTCGCCAGGTGTCCTCGAGGATGGTCGCCCGCACCCCGCGGGTCGGGGTCCACAACTCGCGGTGGCGGGTCTGGGCGTAAGTCAAGTCGGCGGTTCCGTTGTGCGTGACAGTGAAGGGCATCTCACCACTAGAACGCTTGTGACGGACCGGCCGTGGCCCTGACCGCAGCATGTGGATTCGCGGTCTAGCGGTCCACAAGGCAAATCGGCACAAGGTGTCATTCCCCACGGCGTGTCACAACAACGAATGCCCAATCGCTCAACCCCCACAGCCCCAGCCGGAGACAACAACCCCCAACCACCGGCAAATCGGCACAAGGTGTCATTCCCCACGGGGCGGATTCATTCGGTGAGTGCAACAGTGTCTTCTTCGAGGACCTTGGTGAGGTACTCGATTGGTGTGAGCCAGTTTAGGGCTTTGCGGGGGCGGTTGTTCATGAGGTCTTCGATGTCGTCGAGGTCTGTGCGGGTGTATCGGGACAGGTTGGCGCCTTTGGGTAGGAACTCGCGCAGCAGCCCGTTGGTGTTCTCGTTGGTGGGGCGTTCCCAGGGGCTGTGGGGGTTGCAGAAGTAGACCTGCACCCCGGTGGTGGCGGTGATCTCCAGGTGCCGGGCCATTTCGCTGCCCTGGTCCCAGGTGACGGTTTTGCGGATCCGGGCGGGCATCCGTGCGATCGCGTCGATCATCTGGTCGCGTACGGCCTCGGCGCCGTGATCGTTGGGCAGGTGCAGCAGCATCACGTAGCGGCTGCACCGGTCGACCAGGGTCCCGACCGCGCTGCGGTTGAGTTCCCCGGTGATCAGGTCGCCTTCCCAGTGCCCGGGCACGGCCCGTCCTAGGGCCTCCTGGGGTCTGTCCACGATCATGGTCATGTTCGGGCGTTGCCCGCGTCGATCCGCGCTGCGTTTGGGCTTGCGTACCGCCCGCCCGGTGCGCAGGGTGGCCTTCAGTTCCCGTTTCAGTCCGCCGGCACCGTGGACGTAGAGCGCTTGGTAGATCGCCTCGTGGCTGATCGTCATCTGCGGGTCCTTCCCGTGCAGTTGTCGTAACCGCCGGCTGATCTGCTCGGGGCTCCACCGCCTGGCCAGGCGCTGTTGGACCCAGTGGTGCAATACCGGGTTCTGCTCAAGTTTGCGGGGTTTCGGTCGGCGCCGTTGGGTATCGGCGCGGTTCTGTGCCTTCATCGCGTTATAGCCCCGGCGCTGATTCGCCGCACCGATATCGCCGGGACGCCGGTTCCGGGTTAGCTCCCGGCCTACCGTGGACCGGTGAGAGCCGATCGTCGCCGCGATCCGGGCGTTGCTGTGACCGGCGGCGATCCCGGTCTGGATCTGGATGCGATCTTCCAAAGTCAAATCGTTGCCACTGCTGTGCCGATGAGGTTTCACCCCGCCACGCTGACGCACCCAGTTGACGCCGGTGCTCTGCGACACGCCCGCAGCTAACGCGGCGGCCTCCACCCCCTCACCGGCAGCCCATACCGCCCAGAACCGGTTCTGCACACTGCGAGGAATCCGAGAACGACCCATCCGAGAAGCCATCCAACACACCCACCTTCAACGCTGGACTGTTGCACTGACCCCTAGAACCCGCCCGGCGTGTCACAACAACAAGTGCCCAATCGCTCAACCCCCACGGCCCCAGCCGGGGAGAACAACCCCCAACCCCAGCAAATCGGCACAAGGTGTCATCCCCCACGGCGTGTCACAACAACAAGTGCCCAATCGCTCAGACAAACCGCCCAGCAGCCTCCCGCACCCCATCCAGATCCCCCAACCGCCGCAACCCCGCCAACGGCTGCTTCATCCGGTGGTTCCCCGCCAACAACACCTCGTGGCGGGCCAAGAAGTCCCAGTACCCACTCGTGAACGGGCACGCCCGCTCCCCCGTGCGCACCCCCGGCGAGAACGCACACTCCCCGCAGTAGTCGCTCATCCTCTTGATGTACGCCCCGCCGGACGTGTACGGCTTCGTCGCGACCACCCCACCGTCGGCGTACTGCGACATCCCGACCACGTTGGCCAGCATCACCCAGTCGTAGCCATCCACAAAAGCCCGGTGGAACCAGTCGGTCAGCTCCGCCGGATCGTAG
>JAKOZM010000207.1 GCA_029779995.1 Actinomycetes bacterium | reverse complement strand
CACGTTGAGCGACTTCGGTCCCGAGCACTGGTGGACCTGGCGGGGCGACCGGGAGTCCCGGAACCGGTGGCCTGGTCAGGTGAACATCATGAGGGTCTTGCTCAAGGAGGCCCCTGAGGTCAGTGCCTTGACCAGGCGCGCCCTCGCCCAGCGGACCCACAAACCACGTAAGAGGCTGTACGACTCCTACTCGGTCGCCGAGTTCGAGGCCATCCGCCGCCGTGCTGGCGAGCTGGTCCGGGCGTGCGAGGCGCGGATCTCGGCGAACGTCGCCGCGCTCGAGCGCCACCGTGACGGTGGGCTCGACGACGGGCCCTGTGTTCCCTATGACGGGACCAACCTGTCCAGGGGTGCGCTTCTCGAACGGCTCGTGCAGGATGGGCGGCTGCGGTTCGGGCGCGGCGCGCACGAGGCTGCCCGGCAGGCCGCCGACGTCCTTGGTACCGGGGACCTGCACCCCACCTACGCCCTCTTCCCGACCAGGATCGAGCTGCTGTCGGTCATGGCAGCACTGGTCTGCGACCGCGGGTACAACCTGTCGACCCTGGAGTCGGTGGTCGTCCCCGACCTGGCCTCCGTACCCGGACGGGACGAGGTGCTGGTGACGCACCTGGACAAGCCGAGGCGGGGGCACCGCAGGTACTTCACCAACTCCTTCTCCGGGCCCCACGCCCGAACCTTGCGCACCGCCCTGACGATCACCGCACCGGCCCGGGAGTGCCTGGAGCACCTGGGGCACGCCACGGACCGGCTGCTGATCGCCGGTACCTCCAGCGGGGTCACCGACCACCCCACCACGTTGTTCGTGACAGACGGGTTCACCAACGGCGGCGCGGTTCGCCGTTGGGACCAGGTCGCCGACCTGCGTGCCGACGACGAAGAACTGTTGCACCTGCACTTCGGCCGACTGCGCCTGTCCGAGCAGGTCATCAACCGCAAGTCCAGCCAGAACTCTGCCGCGGTCAGCGAGGACGTCTACCGCCGCCCGGACGCCCTGACCGCTCACCTGCACCAGGACGTGGTCCTGGAGGGCCAGGCCGAAGCCGTCGAGCACGCCACAGAGACGGTGCGGCTCCGCTACGCGCCGGTGCAGGACCTGGGCCTGCCGGCAACGACGGCACGCGCCGTCCGCTCCGGCCAGCTGGACACCGCGGCGACCGCGTGCCTGGACTTCACCCACAGCCCGTTCAGCCCGGACGGAGATCCCTGCACGGCCTCCTTCCTGATGTGCCTGGCCTGCCCGAACGCCGTCGCCACGCCCGCGCACCTGCCCCGCCTGGTCCTGCTGGATGAGGCGTTGGACAACCTCGCATCGGTCGACCCTGCCCGCTTCGATGCCCGCTACCGGGCACACCGGGACCGGCTGGAGCACCTGCTCGAGTCCAGCACCACCCCGGGCGAGCGGGCCACCGCCCGCGACGAGGCCACGGATGGCGACCTGGCAGTGGTCGAACGGCTCCTGCGACGGGACCTGGACGCATGACGACAGCAGCGGCCCCGGACCACCTGGGCGGGTTCCCGATCCGGCCTGGAGCGGCGCTTCCGTCGGACAAGGCCACGGTCGCTCCCGACGGCTCGGTCTTCGGGGATGAGGTCTGGGACCTGAGCCCGTTGTGCCCGCGACCGACCACCCGGTGGATCCGCCTGGACTTCGAGCGCTGTCCGGCCGGCGTCCGGGACGACATCAAGCACTTCTTCTACCTGACCCTGACCCAGGACACCCCGTTGGACCAGCTGGACCGTCCAGCCAGCGTCCGCCGCCGGCTGGCACCCTCGACGCTGAAGACGATGCGGGCCGACCTGCAACCGTTCCTGGACTGGCTGGCGACCCGCGGCACACCCCAGCTGGCCCATCTCGACGAGGACGACCTGCGCGAGTACGCCGCCCAGGTCGCCACAGCACCGGTCGGGCAGAACCCCAAGTCCCGACGCCTGTTCGTGCTCAGCCGGCTGTGGCTGCTCAGCCCCTACATGCGCCCCAGCGCCCGGTTGAGGCAACCGTTCTGGGAACGCGAGGGCATGGAGCAGGTGATCGGCAAGAGCGAATGGACCGCGGAGAACAAGTCGGTCCCGGTGCATCCGGCCACCATGTCAGCGCTGCTCGTGTGGTGCCTGCGACTGGTCCAGGAGGCACCACGACTTCTTCACCGGCTCAGCCTGAGCCCGCGTGCCACCCTTCCCGGACCGGCCGGTCGAGCGTCCCTGCCGTGGAGCGGTGAACTCGGCCCGGACCAGGTCGATGCCCATCGGCGAGTAGTCAGCACCGCGTGCCTGATCACCGTGGCCTACCTGACCGGGATGCGAGCTGATGAGGTCCTGGGCCTGCGTCGCGGCTGCTGCACACCCACTGCCAGCACCCCCGGCGCAGCTGCAACCGGTTACGAGATCAGAGGCCGCACCTACAAGGCAGCTGTCGCCGCTGGCCGGAGTCTTCCCGAGGGGGTCGACCGGGAACACCCCTGGGTCGCGATCAAGCCTGTCGCCGATGCGATCGCCGTGATGGAGGATCTGCACGACGGTGATCTGCTGTTCAGCGACACCCTCTTCAAGGCCCGGGTGACCGGGACCGAGCTCGATCCTGGCGGGCCTCCGTCAAGACGGGTGCACGAGGCGATCAAGCACCTCGTCAGCTGGTGCAACCAGCGCGCCAGCGACCTGGAGCGTCCCCAGGACGTCGTCCCGGAGGACCCTGACGGACCGATCAACCTGCGACGACTACGCCGCACCCTGGCCTGGTTCATCTACCGCCGTCCCGGCGGTCGGGTCGCCCTCGGCGTCCAGTACGGGCACCTGCACGCGGCCACCACCGACGGGTACGGAGGCAGGGTCTCGACCGGCCTGCGGGACCTGTTCCCGATGGAAGAGGCCTTCGCCCTCAGCGATACCCTGCACAGGGCCGCCGAGCACCTTCAGGCTCACCCGCACGTCAGTGGTCCCGCTGCCGCCCGATACCGGGCCGCCGCCGGTGAGTACCGCGACCGCTTCCAGGGCCTCGCCCTCACCACCAAGCAGGCGGCTGCCCTCATGTCCAACCCGGCCATGCGAGTTTACGACGCACCTGGCCAGACCCTCGCCTGCTGCTTCGATCCACGGAAAGCCTTGTGCCGCCGGGACACCACCGCGCGCGCGGCAGCCACCCCAGACCTGACCGCCTGCGACCACCGGTGCGCTAACCTCGCCCGCACCGAGGAGCACATCACTGCGCTCCGGGAAGAGCTGGCCGTGCTGCAGGAGGAGCACGATGCGCCTATGACGCCCGAACCGTTGCGGCACCGGATCCGCGCCCAGATCGACCGGCGAGAAGCCATCGTCACGGACCACCGCGACGAACACGAAGACGGTGGGCAGCCATGAGCGAGCACGGACCAGAACGCCGGGCCGTCCGGGAGGCGATGACCAGGCTGCTGGAGGGTCAGCCGGTCCGCTCTGACGGCAAGCTGACCATCAAGTCCCTGGCCGAGGAAGCCGGTGTCAAACGGTGGATTCTCACCCACCGGCACCAGGACCTGCAGGCCGAGTTCCGCGACCGGATCGCCGCGCACGGCACCGACCCCGAACCTGTCAGGGTGCTCAAGGAGCGCGTCGAAGCCCTGACCGCGGAGAACCGCCGCCTGCGAGAACAACTGCGGGCAACCAGTTCGACCATCGCGATGCTCGAGCGGCACATCGCAGTTGAGGCGCTCGAGGCCACCCGCAGCGTGGCGAGACCAGCCGAGGATGACCCGCCCCGGCTACGCCCAGTTCATGACCAGACCGACCCGCCGACCGAGGGGAACCCCTAGTGCCCAACATCTTCGACAACCTGACCGACCCGACCCGCCTCGGACCCGCGCTACGGGACTCCCTGGACGAGTTCGACAGTGTGGACGTGGCGACCGGGTACATCGACCTTCGCGGATGGTCGAACCTCGCCGACGCTCTGGACGAAAAGAGCAATATCGAGGGAGGTCGCCCGACCGCCAGGGTCCTGGTCGGCATGGTTGCCCCCGCGGACTCCCAGCAGCTCCTCGACATGCTCCAGGACGACGTGCAGCCCCCTGCGTACGGGTCCGACATCCACGACAGGGAACGGGCGCTGGCCCGCCGTGACCAGCTGGTCGCACATCTGCGCACCCAGCTGATGCGGGGCTTGGCCACCCAGGAGGGACAGAACACCCTGCAGACGTTGAAGCGTCAGCTGGAGCAGGGGACAGTGGCGATGAAGGTGTTCACCGAGAAGCCCCTGCATGGCAAGACGTACATCTTCCACGCGCCGGCTAAGAAGCACGGATCTCGCTGGGGGTACGTCGGCTCCTCCAACCTCACGGGCGCCGGGCTCAACCGGAACCTGGAGTTGAACATCGACGTGCAGGACTCCGACGCGACGGCGAAGCTGGCGGCCTGGTTCGAGGAGCGCTGGGAGGACCGGTTCTCCCTGGATATCACCGCCGAGATCATCGACCTGATCGCGAACTCGTGGGCGGACGAGGACCAGCCCACTCCTTTCGAGGTTTACTTGAAGGTCTGCCACTCCCTGTCCCAGGACGCCCGCGACGGGATGGGGTACGTGCTGCCGAAGTCGATGAGCGACCTGCTGCTGGACTACCAGGAGAGCGCCGTACGGACCCTGTCGAGACGGATCGTGCGCCGCGGGGGCACCATGCTCGGCGACGTCGTCGGTCTGGGCAAGACGCTCACCGCTGTCGCGACTGCGCTGATGCTGCAGGCCGCCGAGGACTACTCCACCCTCGTCCTGTGTCCGAAGAACCTCCAGCCGATGTGGGAGAAACACCTCGAGGAGTACGACATCAACGGCCGGGTGATCCCATACTCGATGGTTGACCGTCGCTTGCCTGAGGAGAAGCGGTTCAACCTCGTCATCTGCGACGAGTCGCACAACCTCCGCAACAACTCCACCATCGCCTACGACGCGATCCACCAGTACATCCGGACCAACAGCTCCAAGGTCCTGCTGCTCACCGCGACCCCGTACAACCTGGCGTTCACCGACGTCGCGAACCAGATCGGCCTGTACATCGACGAGGACGAGGACCTGGGCATCGTCCCCACCAAAGCGCTGCACACCGACCCCAACCTGATGGCCAAGGTCGACGGAAAGATCAACACCCTCACCGCGTTTCGCAAGTCCGAGGAACCGGAGGACTGGAAAAGGCTGATGAGCGACCACCTCGTCCGCCGGACCCGCTCCTTCATCAAGCGCACCGCAAAGAAGGAGCTCGTCGCCGGCCCGGACGGGACACCGATCGAACGGGAGTACCTGCAGTTCGCCAACGGCCAGAAGTTCCACTTCCCCACCCGCGTGTCCACCCCGGTCAGCCACCAGTTCGCCGCGGACGATCCAGCCGCCCTGATGGAGGACGAGACCACGCTGGACGCCGTCCGCGACCTGCTCCTGCCTCGGTACCGGCTCGCCGACTACGACAATCCCAAGGCCCCGCACACGGCCGAGGACACCAAGAACCTGGATGACATCCGCTCGGGCCGGGGCAACGTCAGCGGCTTCGTGAGGATCGGACTGTTCAAGCGCCTGTCCTCATCCGGACACTCGTTCATCCTGTCGCTGCAACGCCAACGAGCCCGCAACGAGCTGTTCATCCACGCGATCGACCACAAGCTGCCTATCCCGCTGGGCTCGTTCACCGACAAGCAGATCAACGTCACCGACGAGGACATCGAGACCGATGGCAGCCTGCACGGCAGCGTCGATACCCGCTACAAGAGCCTCGCCGAGTCCCTGCCGCCAAAGACGAAGTGGGTCAACACCACCGTCTTCAAACCCACCCTTCGCCGCGACCTGGTCAAGGACACCGAGACGATCACGTGGCTGCTGGAACGGTTCGGGGACTGGGACTCCACCCGGGACTCCAAGATCAACGCCCTGGTCGACCTGCTCACCAACGACCATCCCGGGGAGAAGGTCCTGGTCTTCACCGAGTACAGCGACACCGCCGACTATGTGGCTGCTGCGCTCACCGACGCGGGGATCGCCAACGTCGCCCTGGCGACCGGCGACATCGACAACCCCGCCGAGATCGCCCGCCGGTTCTCCCCGAACTCCAACCGGCTCCCCTCAGAAGACCCGAGCATCCCGGTCGATATCGATCGCCCCGTCGACGTGCTCGTCGCTACCGACGTGCTCTCCGAGGGCCAGAACCTGCAGGACAGCCACATCATCGTGAACTACGACCTGCCCTGGGCCATCATCCGGATCATCCAGCGCGCCGGCCGCGTCGACCGCATCGGCCAGAAGTCCGACACCGTCAACCTCTACCTGATCACGCACGAGAACATCGAGGAGCAGATCCAGCTCCGCCAGCGCATCAAGCACCGACTCGGAGCCGCGGCCGAAGCGTTCGGGTCGGACGAGAAGTTCTTCGGCGGCGACAAGGAGATCAAGATCCTCGACGACCTCTACAAGGGCAAGGTGAGCGAGGACGACAGCGACGACGAGGCGGAGGTCGACTCCGTCAGCGAAGCCTGGCTGGTGTGGTCCAACGCCCAGGACAAGCACCCCCAGATCACCGCCAGGGTGCTCCGCCTGCAGGACATGATCCACTCCACCCGCGACCAGTACATGGACGAGAGCCACGGCGGGGTGACCTGCTACATCTCCACCGGCTCCGGCGTCGACGCCTTCGCCACCGCCACCATCACCGACCACGGCGTCCAGGAGCGGATCCTCACTCCGCTGGAGGCCCTGCGAATCTTCCGCGCCGAACCCACGACACCCACAGCCCCCCTCCGCCCCGACCACTTCGACCGGGAGACCGCCCTGGTCAAGGGACCCCTGAAGACCGAGACGGTCGCAGCCGGCAACCTCAAGGGCGTGCGCAAGTGGGCCTGGCAGCGTCTCGGCGGCACCGTCTTCGGGGAGAAGGCCTCCTCCGCCCTGGACGCCCTGCATGCCCGGCCCCTGACCGAGTACGCCAACATGCGGCTGAGCCAAGCACGACGCAACAAGTACAGCCTGGACGACCTGGCCGACCTCATCAACCAGCTGCACGACGAGGACAGGCTCGTCATCGGCGCCACCGACACCGACACCATCAAGATCGTCTGCTCGCTAGGAGTGACCAGCTTATGACCACCGCCCTGATCGCACGCGCCGAACAGCGTGACTACCAGAAGCTGTTCATCCAGGACCTGAACTGGTCCCGGCCCGACCAGCCCCCCGTCACCATCGAGCACGACGGCCGACACGTCACCGCCACCAACGTCTCCTCGCACAAGGGACTGCGCGTCTGGGTCATCAACGAGAAACCCGACTCCAAGCTCGAAGCCGCCCTCGACCAGCACCTGGCCAGGAACAGCACGGACCGGATCCTGATCTTCCACGACGACACCGAGCAGGTGTGGCGCTGGCCCGTGAGACGAGCAGTCGGCAGCACCACGACGACCCGACTGAGCCGGCACCGGCACCGCAACGGCGACACGGACCCCAGGTTCGCCGAGAAGCTGGACGTGATCCGCCTCCCCTACGACGTGATCCTGGACAGCAACGCAGTCCTAGCCAAGGTCCGCCAAGCCTTCGACGTCGAAGCCTCCAACGAGACGAAGCACGCCTCCAAGCTCATGGCCCGCCTGTACGCGGCCATGGAGAAGGCATACCCCCCGAATATCTCCCGAGAAGATCGCGATCACGAGATCTCCGTCACCCTCGCCCGCATCCTCTTCCTCATGTTCGGCGACGACACCGACATGTGGGCACCAGATCTGTTCGCCACCTTCATCCGCGACCACAGCGCCGCCGACGGGTCCGACATCGGCGGCCAACTCAGCGACCTGTTCACCTTCCTCGACACCCCGGAGGACCAGCGTGACACCCGACAGGCCGGGTTCGAGGGGTTCCGTTACGTCAACGGTCGGATCTTCTCCGAGCGTGTGACCCTGCCTGTCCTGAACGCAGAGTTCCGGACCGCGGTGCTCGAAGCGTGCGACCGCGACTGGGCCAGCATCAGCCCAGCCATCTTCGGGTCCATGTTCCAGTCCGTGCGAGACGCAGAGACTCGACGCCAGCTGGGTGAGCACTACACCTCTGAGGAGAACATCCTCAAGACTCTCAACCCTCTCTTCCTCGACGAACTCCGTGCCGAGTTCGCACACGTGCGAACCCTGGGGAAGTACGAGGCCGACCGGCTCCGCAAACTGCGCGCCAAGCTTGGCCGCATCCGGTTCATGGACCCCGCCTGCGGGTGCGGGAACTTCATCATCGTCGCCTACCGCGAACTGCGCGACCTCGAACTGGCGATCATGGAACGGCTGCAAGAAATCACCGGCGATAACCCGATGCTCCTGGCCAACGTCGGCCTGAAGGTCACGCTCGATCACTTCTACGGTATTGAGATCGACGAGTGGCCTGCCCGCATCGCCGAAACCGCCATGTTCCTCGTGGACCGCCAGTGCGACCTCAAGCTCACCGCCTCACTCGGCGACGCCCCGGACCGGCTGCCCATCCAGGAGCAGGCCACCATCATCGTCGGCAACGCACTCCGCACCGACTGGACTTTGGTCTGCCCACCATCGGAAAACACAATCGTCGCGGGAAACCCCCCGTTCCTGGGGCACGTCAGCCGAAGTACCCAACAGTCCGAAGAACTCCGACACCTTTGGCGTCGTGATGACATCGGACGCCTGGACTACGCCACCGGTTGGTACGCACAAGCACTCGAATACTTCTCGAACCACAACGGCAAATGGGCGTTCGTCTCCACAAATTCGATTGTCCAGGGCGAACCAGTCGCAACACTCTTCCAGCAGGTTTTCCAGCGCGGCTGGCGAATCCGTTTCGCCCATCGGACGTTCCCCTGGGAGTCGGAGGCGGTCGGCGCCGCGACCGTTCACTGCGTAATCCTCGGGTTCGACAAGAACGACAGTCCTCCTCCTCGTCTCTTTGATTATGTCGGTAAAGACGCAGTCCCCCAAGAGGTGCGCGTAAGTAGGCTCAATGCGTACCTAACGGACAGCCCCAACGTTCTTGTCGAGCAGCGAAGGAGCCGATTGTCATCCCAGTTGAGCACGGTGAGCTTCGGCAGTCGACCCAACGACGGCGGCCATTTCGTGGTTGGACCCGAGCAGTACGAAAGCGTCGCCGCTGACCCCATCGCTCGGAAGTATCTCCGTCGCTTCATCGGGTCAAAAGAACTGTTGCACAACGTCGACCGATGGTGCTTGTGGCTTGTCGATGCTTCCGAAACTGAACTGACCCGGAGCCCAGTCCTCCGTGAGCGGGTCGAAGGATGCCGGCAACATCGGCTGACCAGCAAGCGGCCCGCGACTCGTGAATGGGCGCAGTGGCCGAGCCTGTTCGACTTCAACAGCCAGCCCACCAAGCCCTACCTGTGCATCCCCGGAGTCGTCAGCGAGCACAGACCGTTCTTCATCGCCTCTCGGTTCGAGCCTGACGTCATCGCAAGCAATGCGGTGTTCACGACCGTCGACCCGGACGGATTCCAGTTCGCCATCGTGTCGTCGTCGATGTTTCTTACCTGGCAACTCACCATCGGTGGCCGCCTAGAGTCTCGGCCTCGGTTCTCCAACACGATCGTATGGAACAATCTTCCACTGCCCACAGTCGATACTGGGCTGAGGCTGCGAATCATCGCCGCTGGACGAGATGTTGAAGGAGCGCGAGCCCAGAGACCTGACCGATCACTGGCTCAGCACTACGTGGCGAACGCGATGACACCCGAGCTCATCGAGGCACATGCCAACCTCGACGTGCTTGTTGACCGCGCGTTCGGTGCCACCACGCCGTGCGGAACTGAACGCGAACGCCAGCAAGTCCTGTTTGCCCGTTACGACGAACTCTCCGCCGGCCTCCTCGCTCCTTCGAGCAGGGGTAGACGAACCCGGTGACGGAGTCGGACGCGTCAAAGCCTCAGGGGTTGAATTTCACCCAAGACGCGCGCCGCAGGCAACACGTGCAGAGTGTCGAGGGAACC
>JAKOZM010000200.1 GCA_029779995.1 Actinomycetes bacterium | reverse complement strand
CCCGGCTCGGAGGCCCAGGAGGCCACTACATTGCCGTTCTCGATGCGGGTGCTCAGGCTGGCTGGCCGGTTCGTCTGGCGAGCCCGGGACCGCACATCCACACCGAGGTCCGGGAAGTCGGTGATCACACCGTCGGCGCCGATGGCCGCCGCCTTCCGGTAGGCATCGCGGCTGCCACGCAGCGTCCAGATGTGCACGCCGAGATCGGCGGCGTGCGCTTCGGCGACCAGGGTGCGACGGGCGCGGGTCGTCGGGATCCCCAGGACATCCGCGAACTGGCGGAACTGCGCGAACAGCCCGACATCCTCGGGTCCGACGCTGCGGGTGAGGAACACGGTCCGGTTGCCAGCCCACTGCTTGACCCGGATCAGGTCGTCAGCATTGTCCGACTGCACCCAGAACGGCGCACCTGCCCCCGCCATCCCGCGCTGGCCGAGCAGCGCGATCAGAGTGCCCGGCAGGTCCAGGCCCCGACCCGCGAAGTACTGGGACTCCTTGATCTCGATGTACAGCGTCTCGCCGCGTCCCTGCGCCAATGTGATGAGGTCGTCGAGCAGCATCAGTCCCTGACCGTTGGGCTTGCGCAGGGTGGACAACTGATCCCACGTGAAATCATCGACCCACCAACCGGCGTAGTCGACGCCGTTGAAGTTGCGCACGCTCTGGGCGAACTCGGGCCGGCTGGCGACATCGGTAACGCGGCCGAGATCGATGTCATGGCACACCACCAGGCGGCCGTCCTTGCTCATCACCAAGTCGCCCTCGAGCATGTCGGCGGCCACGTTGCTGGCCATCTCGTAGGAGAGCGCGCTACTTTCCGTGGTGTAGACGGGAGCCCCACGGTGACCAATGACGAGCATTCCGGTCCCGGGACGACCCTCCAGCGCCGCGGCGACGGGGACGGCCAGACCCACCGTGAGCAGGCCGCACAGACCTGCTGCCGTGCCTCTACGCATCCGATGCCGCACCTTCACGTGACCACTTTGCCATGACAATTCTGACGTGTCCCACACCGGCGCGGGTTCCATCAGGTAACGAAACAAGACCAAAGATTGACCTGCTATCCCCTTTCCTGGACCGGAGTTGGCAGAATGGACGCGCAAATACCATGTGCGCGTCTGGCGCGACACGCCCAAGAGGAGTGACGTTACGCGCGAGCACTGGGGACTTCTACACAATTTCGAATAGCACGTGCTCAAACAGGGCACACAAATTGGGAAGGGATGTCCATGCGTGGACTCAAGAAAGCCGCACCCGCAGTGGTCGGCGCCGCAATTCTGGCGCTGACGCTCGGCGCGTGCGGCGGTTCGTCGGACAGTGGGTCCGGCGGCAGTGGTGACGGGAGCGGTTCCTACGTGACCGTTAACGGCGCCGAGCCGCAGAACCCGCTCGTGCCGGCCAACACCAACGAAACTGGTGGCGGCAACGTCATCGACGCCATGTTCACCGGTTTGGTGACCTACAACCAGGAGACTGCCGCTCCCGAGAACGCAGTGGCAACCTCCATCACTTCTGATGACCAGCAGAACTGGGACATCACCATCCGCGATGACTGGACGTTCCAGGACGGCACCCCGGTGACCGCTCAGAGCTTCGTCGATGCGTGGAACTGGGCCGCCTACGGTCCGAACGCCGCTTTGAACTCGTACTTCTTCGAGCCGATCGAGGGCTTCGTCGAGGTGCAGGGTGAGTTCGATGAGGAAGGTAACCCCGTCGGCAAGCCCAAGACGGACAAGATGTCCGGCCTCAAGGTCGTCAGTGACACGGAGTTCAAGGTCAAGCTGAGCCGGCCGAACTCGCAGTTCCCGGTGATGGTCGGCTACTCCGGCTTCGCCCCGATGCCCGCGTCGTTCTTCGACGATCCCGAGGCGTTCGGCAAGAACCCGGTCGGCAACGGTCCCTTCCAGTTCGAGAGCTGGGACCCCAAGGTCTCCATCAAGCTCAAGGCATGGGCGGACTACCCGGGCAGCGAGAAGCCCAGCGTGCCCGGCGTGGACTTCAAGATCTACCAGGATCTGGATGCCGCGTGGACCGACCTGCAGGCCGGCAACCTCGACGTGCTCGACACCATCCCTGACTCTGGTCTGGCCGGTGGTCAGTACAAGAGCATCCTTGGCGACCGCGTGGTGGAGCAGGCAGCTGGTGTGATCCAGACCATCTCCTTCCCGCTGTATGACAAGAAGTTCGACAACGTCGACCTGCGCAAGGCCATCTCGATGGCCATCGACCGTCAGCAGATCATCGACAACGTGTTCAACGGCACGCGCGAGGCCGCTACCGGCTGGGTCTCCCCGGTCGTCAACGGCTACAAGTCCGGCGTCTGTGGTGAGTGGTGCAACTTCGACCCGACCAAGGCCAAGGAAATGCTTGACCAGGCCGGCGGCTATGACGGCAAGCTCACCCTTGCCTACAACGCTGACGGTGGTCACCAGGGCTGGGTGGACGCCACCTGCGTGAGCATCAAGAACTCGCTGGGCATCGACTGTGTCGGAAAGCCGGTTCCGGACTTCGCGACCTTCCGTACGCAGGTCGTGAACCGCGAGATGACCGGTCTGTTCCGGACCGGTTGGCAGATGGACTACCCGTCCATTGAGAACTTCCTCGTTCCGCTGTACAAGACCGGCGCCTCCTCCAACGATGGCGACTGGTCGAACAAGAAGTTCGACGACCTGATGGACGAGGCAGCTGCCAAGCCCGGTCAGGAAGGCATCGACCTGTTCCAGCAGGGCGAGGCTGTGCTTGCTGAGGACATGCCCGTTATCCCGATGTGGTACGGCGCTGTCGTGGCTGGTTACAACGACACCGTGTCGAACGTGCAGTTCACGCCGTTCTCACGCGTCAACCTGATCAGCATCCAGAAGAGCTAGTTCAGCGCTTCACGAAACGGCCCCGTCACCGGTTGGTGGCGGGGCCGTTTGGCGTCTTGGTGGCAGGAACAGAGCCTTAGGGCCAGACAAGAGCGGTTGGCACCGGACCCAAGTGCTCCGATGTGACCCAAGTGCTCTCGCCTCTCCGGGCCCAGCAGTTATCCACAGGCCACCACCCGAGATTGGCGAAGCGGGTCACCATATCCAGATGTGGACGACTGCACAGAAGCTGCTCAACGGCACGACCCAGTCCGAGCTCAAGCCGATGCGCAAGACAGCGCGGAAGGTGCGTCGAGGCACGTACACCGATGACGCAGAGAATCCCTGGCAGATCTATCGCATGCAGTGCATCGCAGTGGCGCGGGCGATCGCGGGTTCTGTGCTGACGGGTCCCTCCGCCGCAGTGATCTGGGGTGTGGCGACTGTGGATGATCCGCCCTCACAGGTGTACATCCGCGGTGTCACCCCCGGTCGGTACGGGGCCGATGTGAAAGTGCTCTCCGGTGGCACCCCCGACACCACCGTTCACCATGAGGTGGCAGTCGCATCGGTGGTGTGGACCATCATCGACTGTGCCCGGGTTATGTCCAAGCGCGATGCTCTCATCGCAGCAGATTTCGCGCTTCACCGCCGGTGGTGCGATGTGGACGCCCTGCGGGTTGCGGCCGGCGCCATTGGGCGCGTCAAACGGATTGAGCGCGTGCGCTGGGTCGTCAACAACGCCGACCCGGAGTCGGAGTCCGCGGGTGAAACCTGGTTGCGCATGATCGTCGCCGGGGCCGGCTACTCGGTGCGCAGCCAGGTGCGCATCGAAACGGACGACTTCCGCGCCCGCGTCGACCTGATGATCGAGGGCAGCAACGTCATCCTCGAATTCGATGGCTTGATGAAGTACGACCAAACCGATGAGGAGCAGGCCTGGCGGGTCGTCGTGGAGGAGCGCCGTCGCCATGCCATGTTGGAGGTACTCGGCTACCACGTGGTGCGATTCGTGTGGGAGCAGCTGCGGCAGCCCGAGGCCACGGTCGCCCGGATCGAACTGGCCGTGTCACGCGGCACCCGGCTGGTGTCCGGGCAGGAACAGAGCCGTTGTGTCAAACGAGAGCGCTAGCACCGCGCCCGGGTGCTCCGGTTTGGCACAACTGCTCCTGTCTTCCCATGACCCCCTAAACATGCTGGTCACACAGCCCACCAGATAACCGATACCCGCTGTTACGGCGGGTTGGGTGTACACGCACCCATAGGGCTGAGTATCATTCGAACGTCATTTAAGCCACGTGCAGAGCGGAGGGATCAATGGGTCGTTACACCATCCGTCGCCTGCTGCAGATGATTCCCGTGATCATCGGAACAACGTTCTTGATCTATGCCATGGTCTGGGCGCTGCCGGGGGACCCCTTCGCCGGCAAATGCGGCGACCGGCCCTGCCCGCCCAGTTACGTCGCCGAGATGCGCGCAAAGTTCAATCTGGACGACCCGCTGCCCGTGCAGTACGGCAAGTACCTCGGCAATCTTGTGCAAGGCAACTTCGGGGAGAGTTTCTCGGGCCGCAGTGTGCTGGACGAGATTACGCAGGCATTCCCGGTGACGTTCCAGCTGGCTGTCCTGGCCATCATCTTCGAGATCGTCATCGGGATCGGTGCCGGTGTGCTTGCTGCCTTGCGACGTGGCAAGTTCCTGGACAATCTCGTGCTGATTTCCACCCTGATCGTCATCTCGATTCCCGTGTTCGTCATCGGCTATCTGATGCAGTACGTGTTCGGCCTCAAACTCGGGTGGTTCCCACCGACAGTCGGCGCTGACCCCACGGTCTATGAGTTGATCTTGCCCGCGTTCGTGCTGGCGTCGTTATCGCTGGCCTACGTGGCCCGCCTCATGCGCGGCAATCTCACAGAGAACCTGCGAGCGGACTACGTGCGCACGGCCACGGCCAAGGGTCTGTCGCGCCGCCGGGTCATCGGCCGCCACGCCGTGCGCAACTCGTTGATCCCGGTCGTCACGTTCATCGGCGCCGACTTCGGCGCACTGCTGGGTGGCGCGATCGTCACCGAGGGTATCTTCAACATCCGTGGCATCGGCGGCCTGCTGTACCTCTCAATCCGCACCAGGGAGGGTGCCACCGTGGTCGGCGTGGTCACCGTCCTCGTGCTGGTCTTCCTGCTGGTGAACCTGCTCGTCGACATCCTGTACGGCGCCATCGACCCGAGGATCCGTTATGAGTGACCCGAACGCCTCACTGGCGGCGGCGGCCCCCGAAACCGTCGAGAAAGAGACGTATTTGGGCGCGGATCTGCCTCCGGAGGCGGGCAAGGGCGGCCAGAGTCGGTCGCTGTGGAGTGACGCCTGGCGTGAGCTACGCAGCAGCAAAATCTTCGTCATCTCGGCAGTGCTCATCGTGCTGTTCCTGATCATGGCCTTCTTCCCACAGGTGTTCACCTTTGGGAAGGACCCGTACACTTGCGATCTGACCAAGTCGCGGCTGCCACCGTCATCGGAGGCCTGGTTCGGGTACGACACCAACGGGTGTGACGTCTACACCCGCACGATCTATGGTGCTAAGGCATCGATCCTGGTCGGGGTGCTCACCACGGTGTTCTGCATGCTGGTCGGCGGGTTCCTGGGCACGATCGCCGGCTTCTTCGGCGGCTGGACCGACGCGATCCTGTCGCGCATCACCGACATCTTCTTCGCGATCCCCCTGTTGCTCGGTGGCATTCTGGTGCTGACCTCGTTCCCGTCGGGCGACAGCACGACGCTCTTCCAGGAAGTGGGCAAGGTCGTGCTCGCCTTGGGGATCTTGGGCTGGACGGCCATGACCCGCATCATGCGCTCCTCCGTGATCCAGGTCCGTAATGCTGACTTCGTCGTGGCCGCGCGGGCACTGGGCGCCAGCAACGGCCGCATCATGCGCAAACATGTCGTCCCCAACTCGCTGGCGCCACTGATCGTTGTGGCAACGATCTCTCTGGGCGGCTACATCGGCGCCGAGGCGACCCTGTCCTTCCTCGGCCTTGGCCTGCAGCCACCAGTCATCTCCTGGGGGACGATGATCAACGAGGCGCAGAAGTACATTAGGGTGTCGCCGCACATGCTGTTCTTCCCGGCCATCTTCTTGTCCGTAGCCGTGTTGAGTTTCATCATGCTCGGCGACGCCGTGCGTGAAGCCCTGGACCCGAAGCTGCGGTGAGACGATGAGCGAACATCTCCTGGAAGTCGACGATCTCTACGTCGAGTTCCGCACCAGAGACGGCGTGGCGAAGGCCATCAACGGCGTCAGTTATACCTTGGACGCCGGCGAGACGCTCGCTGTGCTTGGCGAGAGCGGCTCCGGCAAGTCGGTCACGGCCCAGACGATCATGGGCATCCTCGACATGCCGCCCGGAGTCATCACCGGCGGCGAGATCCGCTACAACGGCGAAGATCTGTTGCAGATGACCGAGGACCGCCGCCGCAAGATCCGGGGAGCGGAGATCTCGATGATCTTCCAGGACTCCCTGTCGGCCCTGAACCCGGTGTTCACGGTCGGCGACCAGATCTCCGAGATGTTCCAGGTCCACCGCGGCATGTCCAAGAAAGACGGGATGAAGAAGGCCGTCGAGTTGATGGACTCGGTGCGCATCCCGGCCGCGCGTGAGCGGGTCAAGGACTTCCCCCATCAGTTCTCGGGTGGGATGCGGCAGCGCATCATGATCGCCATGGCCATCAGCCTGGACCCGGCGGTCCTGATAGCTGACGAGCCGACCACAGCCCTCGACGTCACTGTGCAGGCGCAGATCATGGACCTGCTGCAGGATTTGCAGCGTGAACGCAATATGGGCATGATCCTGATCACCCACGACTTGGGCGTGGTCGCCGGTGTGGCGGACAAGATCGCCGTCATGTACGCCGGGCGGATCGTGGAGGATGCCGACATCCTGCCGCTCTACGCGACGCCGGCCCACCCCTACACCGAGGGTCTGCTGGACTCCATGCCCCGCGTTGATACCAAGGGCAGCGAGTTGTACGCGATCAAGGGATTGCCGCCCTCGCTGCTGAATCTGCCGCCGGGCTGCAACTTCAATCCCCGGTGCCCCTACAAGCAGGAGATCTGCCTGCAGGAGGTGCCGCCCCGTTACGAGGTGGCCAGTAACCACCACTCCGCATGCCATTTCTGGGAGGAGGTGTACTCCGGTGACCGAGCCGATTCTGCAGGTTAAAGACGCTGTCAAGCACTACCCATTGACCCGGGGGATCATCTTCAAGAAGACCGTCGGGCAGGTGCGCGCCGTCGACGGGGTGTCCTTCGACCTGCTGGCCGGGGAGACGCTGGGCATCGTCGGGGAGTCCGGCTGTGGGAAGTCCACGATGGCCCGGTTGGTGATGCGACTGGAAGCCCCGACCAGTGGCAGCATCATCTTCGAGGGCGACGATATGGCCACCCTGAACAATCGCGCCATGCGCACGAAACGCCGCGATATCCAGATCGTTTTGCAGGATCCCTACACGTCCTTGAACCCACGGATGACGGTCGGCGACATCGTGGGGGAGCCCTTCGAGATCCACGGCTCGGTGGTGACCAAGGGCGAGCGCAAGAAGGCCGTGCAGGACCTGCTGGACGTGGTCGGTCTGAGCCCGGAGCACATCAACCGCTACCCCCACCAGTTCTCCGGCGGCCAACGTCAACGCATCGGCATCGCCCGCGGGCTGGCGCTGCGACCCAAAATCATCGTCTGTGATGAGCCGGTGTCGGCACTCGACGTGTCCGTGCAGGCACAGGTCATCAACCTGTTCGAACAGTTGCAGGCCGAATTCAACCTCACCTACATCTTCATCGCCCACGACCTGTCCGTCGTGCGGCATATCTCGGACCGGGTCGCTGTCATGTACCTGGGCAAGATCGTGGAGATCGGTGATGAGCTGAGCATCTACGAGAACCCCTCCCATCCCTACACGCAGGCGCTGCTGTCCGCGGTCCCGGTGCCGGACCCCGTGGGCCGCGCCGAGCGCAAGAGGATCGTGCTGCAGGGCGATGTCCCCAGCCCGGCAAACCCGCCCTCGGGATGCCGGTTCCGTACCCGCTGCTGGAAGGCGCAGGACATCTGCGCGCAGCAGGAACCACCACTGATCCAGATCGGGACCAAGGGTGGCCAGTTTGCCGCCTGCCACTTCCCCGAGATGCGTGACATCGTCGACAACGACGTCCCCACGGGCGCGCTGGACCTGTCTCAGATGCCCCTCGAGTGATCTAGCCGAGGTGCCGGCGGAAGAAGTCGACCTGGAGCAGGAGCAGGTTCTCGGCCACATCCGGTTGCGGGGTCATGTGTGTCACCCCGGCCAGCGGCAGCACCTCATGGGTCCGGCCGGCGTGTAGCAGCGCCGTCGACAGTTGCAGCGTGTGGGCGGCGAACACATTGTCGTCAGCCAACCCGTGAATGAGCAGCAGCGGTCGCTGCAACTGCGCGGCGAGCGGCAGCAGCGAGCAGTGGTCGTAGGGCCCGGGGTCGGTCTGGGGGTTCCCCAGGTAGCGCTCGGTGTAGGCGGTGTCGTACAGGCGCCACTCCGTGACCGGTGCGCCGGCGATCGCAGCGTGGAAGACGTCGGGCCGGTCCAGGACCGCCAGCGCCGCGAGGTAGCCGCCGTAGGACCAGCCGAGGATCCCAACCCGGTCGGTGTCCACGCGCTCGGGGAACCGTGCTGCCACGTTCTGCAATGCGGTGACCTGGTCGGCGAGTGCCAGATCCCGCAGGTTTCCGGCGACACTGTGCTCCCACGGGGGCGACTGGCCGGGCGTGCCGCGGCCATCGGCGATGATCACACAGAACCCCTGATCCGCCAGCCACTGGGCACTGGCGTAGGAGTTGCGGGCCGCGAGCACGCGTTGGGCGTGCGGGCCGCCGTACGGGTTCATCAGCACCGGCAGCGGGCCGTCGGCGGGATCGGTCGGCCAGAGCACGACGGTCTGCACTTCATCGCGTCCCGCGGGTATCCGGACCGGAGCCGGCTGCACCACCGGTGTCTCCGCGAGGTTGTCGACCTCAGCGACGGGGCCGTAGTCGCCGTCGCGGATGGTGACCACCGTGCGACTGCTGGTCCAGTCGACCTCGCTGGTCACGATCAGGCCAGCCTCGACCATCGCGCTGGCGTGAGCCGATGCGGGGGACAGCCAGGTGAAGCCGGAGCCGTCCACCTTTGCCAACCGCGACTCCGCCGGGTCCTGGCAGGCCAGCACGTACAGCACATCACCGATGGCGCCCACGAACGACCGGATCTGTACATCAGCAGGAGTCGCGGCCACACCGTCGACGGTGAGTTGCCGGTGGTCGCCATCGACCCAGGCGACCAGCCGGTTGTCGACCCGGCGGGGCAGACCGGGCAGCACGTCGAGCCACGGCTGCTGCTCCAGTAGGCAGACCCGCTCCCCATCGGTGTCTGTGACCTGCAAGCGGGTCTGAGCCCGGTCAAATGTGCTGATGAGCCCGCCGGCGGCGTCCACGAGGTATTCGCCGTCGAGTGCGAGGCGGCGCCCTTCACCGTCGAGGCCGAAGGACCACAGTTCCACGAGGGCATTGGCAGCCCCGGCGTGTGGGTAGCGCTGGGCCACTGGTTCGTTCTGCGGCAATGCCGCATTCGCTCGATACCAGACCGGCACCGGGCTGTCATCGGTGCGTTGCACCAGCAGCCCGGTGGAATCGGGCAGCCACCAGTAGCCACGGCTGCGCTGCAGTTCCTCCGCTGCGATGAAGTCCACCACCGCCCAGTGGGCCCCGTCCTCGCTGTCGACGATAACCCGGCGCCCCGAGCCGTCCCAGGCACAGACCGTGAGGGCGCCCGCCTCGATCCAGGACACCCACTGGCCATCAGGGCTAAGCCGTGGGTCGTAGGCCGCTTGCACATCCAGGGTCCGAGCGCCCACCTCTTGATCCCACAGGAGCAGCCGCCCGGCGGCGCTGGCGACCACCCGGTCGCGGCGAACGTCGTAGGCGGTGATGCCGGACGCCGATTCCCGCAGCCGTTCCCGCAGTGCCTGCTCAGCCGCGGTCATCGCGTCGCCCCCACCGGAGAGGATCACCTCGCAACTGCCCGTCGATCGGTCCCAGCGATGCAGTCGCAGAGCGGAACTGCGGCCGCCGGTCGATCGCAGGAAGTAGACACTGCTCGTCGTCGCACGGAAGGTGCGCGGCTGGCCGTACCGGAACTGCCCGGTCGCGGCTGCTTGTCGGGGATAAGACTCCACCGGGTCAGGTTACCGGGATGTGCGCCATTGCCTACTCTGGTGTGCATGCCCGAACAGCGCCTGCTCCTAGTGCACGCCCACCCTGACGACGAGACCATCACCTGCGGCGCGCTCATGGCCGGCTACGTGGCCCGAGGCACGCAGGTGACCTTGGTGACCTGCACCCTCGGCGAGGAGGGTGAGGTCCTGCTCGAGGACAAGCAGCACCTCGCTGCAGACGCCCAGGATCAACTCGGCGCCCATCGTTATGAGGAGCTCGCGGCGGCCATGGCTGTCCTCGGTGTCACCGACTGGCGGCTGCTCGGCGAGCCGCACAAGTACCGCGACAGCGGGATGGCTGGCACCCCGGCCAACGACCGCGCGGACTGCTTCTGGCGCGCCGACCTGTTGGCGGAGGCCACTGATCTGGTCGCGGTGATCAGGGAGGTGCGTCCGCAGGTCGCCGTGACCTACGACGACTTCGGCGGCTATGGGCATCCCGATCACATCCAGGCCCACCGCGTGCTGACCTACGCGGTGGCACTGGCCGCCGTGCCCTCTTTCCGCCCGGATCTCGGTGCTGCCTGGCAGGTGCAGAAGGTCTACTGGACGGCGATGCCGAAGGGCATGATCCGCGATGGGATCAAGGCGCTGCGCGAAGCCGGGGAGGAGACGGGCTTCGCGGCGATGGATCCGGACAACATTCCCTTCGGCGTGGCGGATGACCTCGTCACCACCGCCGTGGCCAACACCGACTTTCTCGACGCCAAGATGACTGCGCTGGCCCAGCACGCGTCGCAGGTCCAGACCGACGGTGGCTTCTTCGCCCTGAGCAACAATCTGGGGAGCAAGGCGATGGGTATCGAGTACTTCCGGATCGCGCAAGGCGAAGTTGCCGGCCCCTTTGATGACACCGGCCACGAGACGGACCTCTTCAACGGGATCGGGTGACAACTGCCCCCTTTCACTGGATCGGGTGACGACGCCACTCGAACGGATTAGGTCATAGGTGCCGTTTCTGATCCCCCGAATACCCCATTCGGGGCAAGAGGGCGCACTCTGAGTAAGAAGGGAAGGAGGCGCGCATGGATCATCACATGCTGTCGCACGTCGCGGATGGCCGGTTGAAGGCTGCGGACGCCGATGTCGGCAAGACCCGTGAGCACAGGCGGCAGCGGCGACTGTTAACGCTGGCTGTCCTGCTGGCGGTCCCCGCCTCGTGGCTGTGGCTGCGCATGCTCACCGGTGACCCTGTGGATGTCACCGCCCTCTCGCTGCCAACGATCGACCCGTTCCTGGCCATCGTCTTCCTGTTCTTCCTGGTGCTGATCGGGACACTGCTTGGGACGACCATGGTCGCCGGGCGCTCGCCGCACGTCATCTACCGGCCTGACCAGCTCGGCGTGCGGTTCGACGATGTGCGGGGGATCGATGCCGTCAAGGGGGATGTGGTGCGGTCCCTCAACCTCTTCCTGGCCCACCGTCGCTTCCAGGAGGAGATGGGCGGCACCGCTCGTCGGGGGATCCTCTTTGAGGGCCCTCCAGGCACGGGCAAGACCTACGTGGCCAAGGCGATGGCAGCCGAGGCGGATGTGCCCTTCCTGTTCGTCAGTGCCACGTCCTTCCAATCCATGTACTACGGGGCCACAGCGCGCAAGATCCGTGCCTACTTCAAGACGCTGCGTAAGACCGCCCGACGGGAGGGCGGTGCTATCGGGTTCATCGAGGAGATCGATGCGATCGCCACCACCCGCGGGGGGATGTCCGCTGTGGCCGGACCACCGGCTCAAGAGCCGACGGTCTGCTGCGGGGGGCTGGTGGGGTTGCCCACCGCCAGCGCCACCGCCGCGCCGCCGCAGCCGGTCGTCAACGCGTCGATGGTCAGTGAGGGCACCGGCGGGGTGGTCAACGAACTGCTAGTCCAGATGCAGTCGTTCGATGAGCCGACCGGCTGGCAGTCATTCCTCGGGCGACTCGTCGACGCCATCAATCTGCTGCTGCCCGCGCACCGGCAGTTGCGCCGGCCAACGCCGCAGCCGGCCAACGTCCTACTCATCGCCGCCACGAACCGGGCGGCATCACTGGATGCTGCCCTGTTGCGGCCCGGCCGTTTCGACCGGGTCCTCACCTTCGACCCGCCGGGCAAGAAGGGTCGCCGGGATCTGATCGACCTGATGCTGGAACGGCGCTCGCACGAGGCTGAGCTGGATTCCGACATCGCCCGCGACCATCTCGCCTCGCTGACGACCGGCTATACCCCGGCGCGGCTGGAGAACCTCTTCGATGAGGCTCTGATCGAGGCGCTACGTCGCGGCTCGCGTGCTATGAACACCCGGGATCTGCATGCTGCCCGGCTGGTGGCTGATGTGGGGCTCGGGCAGCCGGTCGCGTACACCGACCACGAGGCAGCTTTGATCGCCACTCACGAGGCGGGTCACGCGGTCATCGCCTATGTGGTTGCACCGCACCGACGCTTGGAGGTGCTCACGATCATCAAGCGCAAGGATGCCCTCGGGATGCTGGCGCACAACGACACCGAGGACGTCTACACCCGTAGCCGCACCGAGTTGCTCAGCCTGATCCAGATCGCCTTCGGCGGCATGGTCGCGGAGGAGTTGTTCTTCGGGGAGGTGTCGACGGGCCCGAGTTCGGATCTCAACTACGCCACCACGGTGGCCGCCCAGATGGTCGGCGCCACCGGGATGGTCGGGTCGCTGATCAACGTGTCCGCTGCGCAGGGCACAGCGAACCTGGTCGGACAGGTGATCTCTGACTCCACCAGCCGGGCCGCGCTCGAGGAGCTGCTGGTCGCCCAGAAGGAGATCGCCCGGCAGGTGCTCGTCGAGCATCGGCAAGCGGTGGTCCGGTTGCGCGATGCGCTGCTGGAACGTCATGAGTTGGTCGGCGAGGAGATCCTCGCAGTCCTCAAAGATGACCAGATCGACCTGCGGGCTGTGCCTGTCCTCTGAGGCCGACTGATCACAAGTGCCCCGCATTCGCCCAACGGGGCTTGGCGGCGATAGCGTGGCGCGCGTGGACGTGGACTACCGGGACCTGCTGGCGCATTACGCCACTGGTGTCGTGCTGGTCACGACAGAAGTGTCCGGTGATGACCACGCCATGACCGCCAACTCCTTCACGTCAGTGTCCCTGGAGCCGCCCTTGGTGTTGTTCTGCGTGCAGAAGGACTCCCGCTTCCATGCCGCGATCATGGCCGCCCAGCGGTGGGTCGTGACCCTGCTCGCGGCCGACCAGGCACCGGCCGCCCGGTGGTTCGCTGAGCGGGGCCGACCGCTATCGGGTCAGATGGCAATCGTTGAACATACCCGCGATGAGTACGGGATCGCCCGGCTGACGGGGGCACTGGGTTACCTCACGTGCAGCACGGAGGCCGTCTACGACGGTGGCGATCACAGCATCGTAGTCGGCCGAGTCGGGCAGGTCGAGGCCGGGGATGCAACAGGACCTCCACTGGTCTATGTGGACCACCGGTTACGCGGCGTGTGACGCTGGTCGGTACCAAACCTGATAGCGACCGTGGGGGTGACCCCGCCCTGGATCGGGCTATAGCCTGGGAGCAGGCCAGTTGCCGCCCCATCGAGAAAGGGATCATCGTGACCTACGTGATCGCGTTGCCGTGTGTGGACCTCAAGGACAAGGCGTGTATCGACGAGTGTCCGGTGGACTGCATCTACGAGGGCGAGCGGATGTTGTACATCCATCCTGACGAGTGCGTGGACTGCGGGGCTTGCGAACCGGTGTGTCCGGTCGAGGCCATCTATTACGAGGACGACGTGCCCGAGGAGTGGACCGAGTACACGCAGGCCAACGTGGACTTCTTCAACACCATCGGTTCGCCCGGGGGCGCTACCAAGATGGGCAAGATTGACCACGACGTGGACTTCATCGCGGCGCTGCCCCCGCAGCAGCACGACGAGTAAGGTGCACCTTCCCGACTTCCCGTGGGACCGGCTCCTAGGGGCCAAGGCGCAGGCGTCCGCGGTGCCCGGCGGCATCGTCGATCTGTCGGTCGGCACTCCAGTCGACCCCACCCCGCTGATCGTGCAGCAGGCCCTGCGGGAGGCTTCGAATGCGCCTGGATATCCGACGACTCACGGAACACTCGCAGTCCGTGAGGCGGCTGTGGACTGGCTTGCACGCCGCCTCGCAGTGAGTGTCGGGCCTGCCGATGTGCTGCCGCTGATCGGGACCAAGGAGTTCGTCGCCTGGCTCCCGACCCTGTTGGGTCTCGGTGCCGGTGATGTCGTGGCCTATCCCGAGGTGGCCTACCCGACCTACGAGGTGGGCGCGTTGATCGCCGGCGCTCGCACGGCCACAGTCGGCGAACCCGCGGCCGTGACCTGGTTGAGCAGTCCGTCCAACCCGACGGGTGAGGTGTTGTCGGTGGCGCGGCTGCGGCAGATTGTTGCCGATGCCCGCGCCACCGGCGGGATCGTGGTCAGTGATGAGTGCTACATCGAACTGGGCTGGGACGCCGAGCCCGTCTCGATCCTGCACCCTGACGTGAGCGGCGGCGATCACAGCGGCCTGCTTGCCCTGCACTCATTGTCGAAGCGCTCGAACCTGGCCGGCTACCGGTTCGGCTTCGTGACCGGCGATCCCGGGCTGGTGGCGAGGTTGCTCGGGGTGCGCAAACACGCCGGGATGATGGTGCCGCTGCCTGTGCAGGCCGCGGCGAGCGCCGCCTGGCTCGACGACCAGCATGTGGTCGTCCAGCGGGAGCGCTACCGGGCCCGGCGGGCCGCTCTGCGGCAGGCTCTGACCGGGGCCGGTTTCCACATCGATCTGTCCGACGCCGGGCTCTACCTGTGGTGCACCCGCGATGAGCCGTGCTGGGACAGCGTGAACTGGCTGGCGAATCGAGGAATTCTCGTCGCACCCGGAGACTTCTATGGGCTTGCCGGGGCCCGCCACGTCCGGGTGGCGTTGACAGCCAGCGATGAGCACATCGCCATGGCATGTCAACGCTTGGCCGGCTGATCCTCGCCAGGGTAATCTCACCCTTCACACGCGCAGCTGGGCCCGCCCCGACTAGCGTGTCAGGTGTGAGCGACTACGTACTCAACGGTCCCGACACGGCACTGGACCTCGATGTCGTCCCCGCCACCGACGGGGAATCTGGCCTGAACACCTCGAAACTGCTGGGCGCCACGGGGCACGTCGCGCTCGACACCGGTTTCATGAACACCGCGTCCTGTACGTCGGCGATCACCTACATCGACGGCAACAGGGGAATCTTGCGCTATCGGGGTTACCCGATCGAGCAACTGGCAGAGCAGTCGACGTATTTGGAGACGTCGTACCTGCTGATCTACGGGGAACTGCCGACCTCCGATGAACTGGCGGAGTTCGACCAGCGCCTGCGAATGCACACGATCCTGCATGAGGATCTGCGCCGCTTCTTCGACGGTTTCCCGCGCGACGCCCATCCCATGCCCGTGCTGTCCAGCGCCGTCAGCGCGCTCAGCACGTTCTATCAGGACTCCTTGGACCCCTTCGACCCTGCGCACGTCGAGATGTCCACGTACCGCCTGCTTGCCAAACTGCCGACGATCGCGGCCTACGCCTACCGCAAGTCGCTGGGCCAGCCGCTGATGTACCCCGACAACTCCCTGAATCTGGTGGAAGGTTTCCTGCGCATGACCTTCGGCTGGCCCACCGAGGAGTACGAGAGCGACCCGATCCTGAGCCGAGCGATGGATCTGTTGCTTCTGCTCCACGCGGACCATGAGCAGAACTGCTCGACGTCGACGGTCCGACTTGTGGGCTCCTCACACGCCAACCTTTTCGCGTCGGTGTCTGCCGGCGTCAACGCCTTGTTCGGTCCGCTGCATGGTGGCGCCAACCAGGCGGTCCTGGAGATGCTGGAAAGCATCCGCAATTCCGGGACCAGCGTCGACGAGTTCGTGCGGAAAGTGAAGAACCGCGAGGACGGCGTGAAACTCATGGGCTTCGGTCACCGGGTCTACAAGAACTACGACCCGCGGGCGGCCATCGTGCGGCGTACGGCCGCTGGCATCCTCGACCACCTCAACAGCAACGACCCGCTGTTCGACATCGCCCTACAACTTGAAGCTGTGGCGTTGGCCGATGACTTCTTCGTCGAGCGCAAGCTGTACCCGAACGTGGACTTCTACACGGGCCTGATCTACCGCGCGATGGGTTTCCCGACCAAGATGTTCACGGTCCTGTTCGCGTTGGGACGACTGCCCGGCTGGATCGCCCAGTGGCGCGAGATGATCAACGATCCGATGACGAAGATCGGGCGGCCACGGCAGGTCTACACCGGACCGACGGAGCGGGACTACACCCCCATGCTGGAGCGCCTGTGAGCGTCGATATGGCGATGAACGGCATGTTGCATCGTGCTGTCCTTCGTGAGCTCGACCGGGTGGAGGGGTACGTGCAGGCGCAGAATGCGCCGGTGGCTCGTAAGCATTACCAGTTCCTGTCCGAGCAGTTGCACAGTCACCACGAGCTGGAGGACGAGTACCTGTGGCCGTTGGTGCAGCAGCGCACCAGCGATGAACGGGAGTTGAGCACGCTGGCGGCTATGGCCGGCGAACACGACCAGCTGCAGATGGCCTTGGAGGCCAGCGACGCCGACTTCGCCGGGTCCGGGGTGCTGCCCGCCGATACGCTGACGCACCTGGCCGCCCTGCGGCTGCTGGTGGCAGCACATTTCGCCCATGAAGAGGCCGATGCCGAAGGGCTGCTGGAGAAGTACCTCACCAGCCAGGACCTCAAGGCGTTCCACGAGGCCAGCCGGCAGGTGCCCAACGCCATGCTGGTGTTCCCCTGGATCGCCGACGGCGGGTCGGCGCAGGATCAGCAGGTATTCTCGGTGTTACCGCGGCCCGTCCGGCTCTTCGTCAAACCGATGATGATCCGCAAGTACAAGGCGCACTTCGCCTCGGTCTGACCCGTCAGTTCTTGTGCAGGTCCGCGTTGAGTTCTCCCCACGAGCCGCTGCGCGGCACAGCTTCCAATGAACCTGAGACCGAGTTGCGGCGGAACAGCCAGCCAGGCTGTCCTGAGAGCTCTCGGGCCTTCGTCACTGAGCCGTCAGGCAGGGTGAGTTTGGACCCCGCGGTCACATAACACCCGGCCTCGACGATGCAGCCGTCACCCAATGAGATGCCCACTCCCGCATTCGCCCCGATCAGGCAGCCCTCGCCGATCGAGATCACCTCACTGCCGCCCCCCGACAGTGTGCCCATGATCGATGCGCCACCCCCGACATCGGAGCCGTCACCGACGACCACGCCAGCGGAGATCCGGCCCTCGATCATGGACGCCCCCAAAGTCCCGGCATTGAAATTGCAGAAGCCCTCATGCATGACCGTCGTGCCCGCCGCCAGGTGAGCACCGAGCCGTACCCGATCCGCATCGGCGATCCGCACCCCGGGCGGCACTACGTAGTCCACCATGCGTGGGAACTTGTCCACGCTGAGCACGGTCACGTGCTGGCTGCGGGAGCGGGCACGGATCCGTGTGGACTCCAGTTCCTCAAGGGCAACCGGCCCGCCAGTGGTCCAGGCCACGTTGGGCAGCAGACCGAAGACCCCCTCCAGGCTGATCGTGCGCGGCGCGACGAGACGGTGGGACAGCAGGTGCAGACGCAGGTACACATCGGCGACATCCACCGGTGGGGTCGACAGGTCGGCGATGCTGGTCACCACGGTCTCGACCCGGACGTCGCGCACTTGGTCGCCGTCGATGGCTGTTGCGATATCGGGCACATCGATCGGCCGGGCGGTCAGAGCCGGGCGGGGAAACCAGACATCGAGGATCCGGTTGCGCGAGACGGTGGCCAGGCCGATGCCGCTGGCGGCAGACGTGTTGAGCATGGGTCATAGCCTGCCAGGTGGGGCCCGGTTGGGCGCCCAACTACTCTGGTTGAATGCTTGACCTGTCCCGTGACGTCGTTTCCCTGACCGCAGCCCTGGTGGACATTCCCAGCGAATCCCGCCACGAGCAGCAGATCGCCGACGAGGTGCAGGCGGCGCTCGCGGTCGCTGAGCACCTCACTGTGCAGCGCTTCGGCAACACGGTGGTTGCCCGGACCGACCTCGGCCGTGACCAGCGCGTGGTGATCGGGGGGCATCTGGACACGGTGCCGGCGGCGGACAATCTGCCGCACCACATCGCCGATGGCAGGGTCTACGGACTCGGTGCCAACGACATGAAGGGCGGCGTGGCCGTCGCCTTGCGCTGCGCTTATCAGATCGCCGCACCCAGCCGGGACGTCACCTACGTCTTCTACGAGTGTGAGGAGATCGACGATGCCCACAACGGTCTGCGCAGCCTCAGCCTGGCACGTCCGGACCTCTTGGTCGCCGACTTCGCAGTGCTCATGGAGCCCAGCGACGCGGGAGTCGAGGCGGGCTGCCAAGGGACCCTGCGGGCACACATCCGCACCGAAGGGCAGCGGGCGCACTCGGCGCGGGGCTGGCTGGGACACAACGCCATTCACGCCACGGCAGACATCCTCACCCGACTCAACGCCTACCAGCCCCGCCACCCGGTCATCGACGGGCTGACCTACCGAGAGGGCCTGAACGCCGTCGGGATCGAGGGGGGCGTGGCGACCAATGTCATCCCGGATGCCTGTGTCGTGACGGTCAACTACCGATACGCCCCGGACCGCACGCCCGAGCAGGCCGCGGCCCACATGCATGAGGTGTTCCCGGGGTATGCGATGGAGATCGTCGACAATTCCCCCGGCGCCCTGCCCGGTCTGCAGCATCCCGCCGCCCGCGCATTCCTGGCGGCAACAGCAGCCACCCCGCGTCCGAAATTCGGGTGGACAGACGTGTCGCGCTTCTCAGCGCTCGGGGTGCCAGCGGTCAATTTCGGCCCTGGTGATCCGAGTCTGGCGCACACCAAGGCAGAGTTTGTGCCTATCGAACATCTGCAGAAGTGCGAATCGGAGATGATGTTGTGGTTGCAGTGAACAAGACATTTCTGGGGGTGTGCGCGGCGGGGTTGTGCGTCGGCGTGGCAGTGGCCGGCATCGGCCCCTCCATGGGCCGGCAGCCGAAGGCCGTGTCATGGGACCACCAGGGTCTGTCCGGGATTCGCGGGATCGACGTGTCACGGTGGCAGCATGTGGACGGCAAACATCCCGACTTCGTGAAGCTGCAGCGCCAGGGTGTGCGCTTCGTCGTCATCAAGTCAGGTGACTCCTACTCCTCGGCCCACAGCGAGGCGGGGTATTGGTACGCGCGGGACAAGGCGGCCGTCAAACGGGCGGGAATGCTGGTCGGCGCGTACTACTACGCCGTGCCCACCAGCAACTCCGGTCGGGTTGTCCGTGATGCCAGGGCTCAGGCGCGCAAGGCCAGTGCCCGGGTCGGGGGTCAACTGCCCAAGGGTCACTTGCCCTTGGCGCTTGACCTGGAGACCGACGCCACGAGTCTGAACCGCTCGGATCTCACCCGGTGGGCCATCGCGTGGCTTCGAGTGGTGGAGCGGCGCACCGGTCGCACCCCTTGGTTCTACACCTACACGGACTATTTGAACCGCCGGCTGCTGCCCGATCCGGCGCTCACCAAGTACCCGCTGTGGCATGCGAACTGGGGTCTCTACCTGGACCAGGAGCCCCTGCAGCCCAGGGGTTGGCCGACGAGCCCGTGGCGGGTCTGGCAGTTCACGGATTCCGGCAGGCTGGCGGGTTCCGGCTCGAAGGTGCTGGATCTGAACGTGTATCGGGGCACGGCCGAGGAGTTGCTGGCCGAGGCCGGTCTGGCGCCTAAGGCGGCCCAGAAGTACGACCTGCCCCGTGGCGAGGATGGCACCATCGAGCCCAGCGCGGCCCCGTCCGGCTCAGCGAGTCCAACACCGGTCGCCTCGCCGACAGGTCAGTAGCCGGCTCGTGAACGGTCGGCAGCGAGGCCGGCCGGAGGGTAGTCGCCACGGACTAACGCACCTAGCGTGGGCAGTATGAACACTGCATCCGACCAATGGGAGACCGCCCCTCGCCCGCAGCGACAGCGAGGGCCGACGGTGTTGCGCGGCAAACTCGCCCGTGGCTCCACGACTGACCAGCGGCTGCTCGACTCGCGGGGATCCGGTGACTGGGTCCACACCGATCCCTGGCGGGTGCTTCGCATCCAGGCGGAATTCGTGGAGGGCTTCGGGGCCATGGCCAACGTGGGACCGGCCATCAGTATCTTCGGCTCCGCGCGGACCTCGCGCGATCACCATGAGTACGCCTGCGCCCGCCAGGTCGCCGACGGGCTGGCGCGGGTCGGGTACGCCATCATCACCGGGGGTGGTCCGGGGATCATGGAGGCGGCCAACCGCGGTGCCTTCGAGGCCGGGGGGACCAGCATCGGGCTCGGGATCGAACTCCCCTTCGAGCAGGGCATCAACCAGTGGGTGGAGATCGGGGTGAACTTCCGGTACTTCTTCGCGCGCAAGACGTGCTTCGTCAAGTACAGCCACGGCTTCGTCGTCTTTCCCGGTGGCTTCGGAACCATGGACGAGCTGTTCGAGGCGCTCACGCTGGTACAGACCCAGAAGGTCACCAAGTTCCCCATCGTGCTGGTGGGCAGCGCGTACTGGAGCGGTCTGGTGGAGTGGATCCGCAACACCCTGTCGGCCGAGGCCAAGATCGGTCCCACGGATCACGAGTTGCTCTATGTCACCGACGATCCGGGTGAGGTCATCGACATCGTGCAGCGGGTGGATCGCGGCTGAGTCTCAGGCCAGCCCGCGCCGGCTGACGGCTGGCTGCCGGGCGCCGGAGATCGCTTGCACCATGTGCAGCACATCGAAGGTCTGCCGCACTTCGTGCGCGCGGTACACCCGGGCGCCCAGCCAGGCTGAGATCGCAGTGGCACCCAGTGTCCCCTCCAGTCGCTCGCCCACGGGTCGGTCCAGGGTCTCGCCGACGAAATCCTTGTTGCTCAAGCTCACCAGGACCGGCCAGCCGGTGGCCACCATCTGAGGTAGTCGCCGTGTGCACTCCAGGGAGTGTCGGGTGTTCTTGCCAAAGTCGTGGCCCGGGTCGATGAGGATCCCGCCCGGTGGAACCCCGAGCGCCTGGGCGCGCTGGGCCTGCCCCACGACGTCCTCGACCACAGCAGCCATCACATCGGGGTAGGAGACGCGGTGGGGCCGCGTGCGGGGGGTGAGCCCGCCGGCGTGGGTGCAGACCAGGCCCACTCCGAACTCCGCGGCAACTTCCGCCAGTTGCTGGTCGTGCCCACCCCAGGCGTCGTTGAGCAGTGTGGCGCCCTCAGCGACGACTGCCCGGCCCACGTCAGCACGCCAGGTATCCACTGAGATCACCAGCTGGGGATGCCGGGAGGCGACCTCGGCGACGAAGGACACGACCCGGCGCTTCTCCTCCGCAGGGTCCACCTC
Source organism: Actinomycetes bacterium (assembly GCA_029779995.1). The sequence goes on along the minus strand of JAKOZM010000200.1, from coordinate 2,210 downwards.
CTGGCCGGGACCTGCCTTGACCCCGCCGATGTCGACGATCTGCGCGCCTTCGCTCACAACCTGCTCCACCCGCTCCAGGGCGGCATCGTGGGCGTAGGTGGCACCGCGGTCATAGAACGAGTCCGGTGTGCGGTTGATGATCGCCATCACCAGCAACTCGTCATCTGCGAAGGCATGGGGGCCGAAAGTCAGCACGAATGTCAGACTGTCAAAGAACGGGCCGCTCTGCGAAAGGGAACGCGACATGACTTGGGTTTTTGCTGTTGTCGCCATCATCCTGGTGGTGGCGCTGGCCCTGCTGCTGGCGGGCAGACTGCCCGCAGTACCACAGCCGACGGCGCCGCCACGGTCGCCGGGCCTGCCCGAGCGCCCGACTCTTGCCGACATCGACTCGTTGCGCTTGCCGGTCGCGCTGCGCGGGTATCGAATGGATGAGGTGGACGCCGCCTTGACGGTGCTGCGCCACCGGATCGCCGAGTTGGAGCAAGCCGCCTCCACACCCACTTCGACAGGAGTCACCGATGGTCGCCCGCAAGACGCTGCAACTGACAGTTGACGTGCCCGCGGACCCGCAGACGGTCTTCGACGCGATGACGGACTGGGATGCCCAACACGAGTGGATGCTGGGGACCGCGGTCGAAGGCCGTGAGCAGGAGGGCAGGGGAGTCGGTGGCACATTTGCCGCATTCACCGGGATCGGGCCGCTCGGCTTCTGGGATCCGATGACAATCACCCGTTGGGACGCGCCGCACGTCGTCGAGGTGGATCACGACGGCACCGTTGTCAGGGGGATCGGCATCTTCCGTGTGGAGCGCCTCGGTGCCGGCAGTCGGTTCGTCTGGCGCGAGGAGATCGACCTGCCGCTGGGTCGGCTCGGACGGATGGGCTGGCCCATCGTGAAACCCCTGCTGGCGGCGGGCGTGGCGCTGTCGTTGCGCCGCTTCGCCCGATTCGCCGCCGCGCGTACTCCATCAGGTGTCCAGAACACGTCGCCTGCGGGCTAGAATGATGTGGTTGGTCTTGACACATGCAGTCGACGGAAGGGGTCCGATATGGCGGCCATGAAGCCTCGAACGGGTGATGGCCCAATGGAGGTCACCAAAGAGGGACGCGGGTACGTCATGCGAGTCCCATTGGAAGGTGGCGGCAGGCTCGTCGTGGAGATCTCCAAGGCCGAGGCGCTTGAGCTCGGTGGATTACTGCAAGCTGTCGAGTAGCCACCTCCTTCTATCCGCGGCGGGTTCCGATGAGGTCATCGGAGCCCGCTTTCGTATGTTGGCACTACGGTGAAGTGGTGCAGATCAAGCGGTCAAACACCGCTCCCGATGGGCAGGTGCTGATACTCGGCCTCGATGAGGTGGTCCTGCCCCCCGCCCTGACACCGAGCGGGACGGACCTGCGGCTGATCCCCGATGGTGCCCGGCGATGGGCACTGGTGGCTGCCACCACCGACGACTGGGTGCGGCTGGGCGCCGACGCCGTTCGGACAGTGCCTGCGGGCACCTTGGGCTTCCGGACCCCACCCACCGACGAGCAGTTGCGCGCCTTCGCAACGGGCTGGCGGCTGGCCGGATATCGATACCCCCGTACCGCCGCCGACAAGACGCTGCTGGTTCCCGTCGACATCGATCTGCCCGCTGTCGACGCAACCTTGGCCGCCCGGGATCTGGTGAACACCCCGTCGAACACCAAGAACCCCGCCTGGATGGTTCGGCAGGCACGCCGGGTCGCCAAAGCGGCTGGTGCCCAGATCGAGGTTCTCAATGTGCGCCGCCTTCGCACCGAGGGTTTCGGCGGCGTCTTGGCGGTAGGGGCGGCCTCGGCGAGCCCCCCGCGCGTGGTCGTTCTGCGCAAACCCGGCCGCGGGCCACGGGTCGCCCTGATCGGCAAGGGAATCACCTTCGACTCCGGGGGACTCTCGCTGAAGCCACGCGAATCGATGGTGCTGATGAAGACGGACATGGCCGGAGCCGCGGCTGTGCTCAGCGCGGTCTCCCTGATCCCTGCAAGTATGGACGTGACCGTCCTGCTGGGGCTGGCCGAGAACTGTCTCGGCGCTGACTCCTACCGCCCCGGGGACGTCATCACGCATGTGGACGGATCCACCACCGAGGTGCGCAACACCGACGCCGAGGGCCGGCTGGTGCTGGCCGATCTGCTGGCGTACGCGCGGCTTCGCCTGCAGCCCGACGTCATGGTGGACCTGGCGA
>JAKOZM010000175.1 GCA_029779995.1 Actinomycetes bacterium | reverse complement strand
GGGAATAGCCGGCTCCGGAAGGCGAACCGACTTAGGCGCTAGCCGAGCCCCACCCCGAGGAGCCTCCCCGTCCGGGCGACCAGCGCCGGCACGAGGAGCATGACCACCGGAGCGCGCGGGCCCTTGGCCATCTCGTCGCGGACCACGGTCAGTGCCGCCCCGCTGAGACGAGTCGTCCCGTCGAGGCCCACCATCTCGTCGCGCGCCCTGGCCGCTGTCACGCTTCGGCGTTCCGTCACGCGGGGCTCCGCCATCCCGGCGAGGGCCACCGTCACGGCGCGGGCCCCCGTCACGCCTCGGGGCTCCACCACCAGATGAGGAAGAGCCGCCACCGCGAGCACCGCGGCCACTGTCAGGCCTGTCCACTACGAATCCGTCCTACCGAAGGGCTTGAACCGGCCTCTATAGTAGAGCCCAGCAACGACACGAGGGCGCCCAGCCGGATTTCTCCGGGGGCGCCCTCGTTAAAGTATGTTCGGCTGCGTCCTACTCTCCCACACCGTCACCAGTGCAGTACCATCGGCGCTGAAGGGCTTAGCTTCCGGGTTCGGAATGGAGCCGGGCGTTTCCCCTTCGCTATGACCACCGTGACACAAAGACTTTACGTGTCGCGGTCTTTCTTTTATGTTGACAAAAGAAACCAGCGTATTCAAACAACTCGCGAACACCGTTTCGGGTGTTTGTGTTTTCAGGATTGCATAGTGGACGCGAAGCGTGTGTGGTGAAGTTATCGGCTTATTAGTACCAGTCAGCTGCACACATTACTGTGTTTCCACATCTGGCCTATCAACCCAGTCGTCTAGCTGGGAGCCTCTCACCCCGAAGGGTATGGAAACCTCATCTTGGAGGATGTTTCCCGCTTAGATGCTTTCAGCGGTTATCACGCCCGAACGTAGCTAATCAGCGGTGCTCCTGGCGGAACAACTGACGTACCAGTGGTTCGTCCATCCCGGTCCTCTCGTACTAGGGACAGCTCTCCTCAAGTTTCCTACGCGCACAGCGGATAGGGACCGAACTGTCTCACGACGTTCTAAACCCAGCT
>JAKOZM010000149.1 GCA_029779995.1 Actinomycetes bacterium | reverse complement strand
GGACCAGAGGTCGACGATGTCACCGAGCAGGAAAACGTGCTCGGCCGAATAGTCCTTCAGGAAATCGAGCAGGTGCTGCGCCTGGCAGGCCTTCGTGCCCAGATGGATGTCGGAGAGAAAAATGGAACGAACGGCGTTCATCGCCCGTGCGCTGAGGTCGTCGGGGAGAGGGGCGAGGGTCGTGTCCATCGCGCAGCCGTGGGTCTCTCGGAATCGCATGCCATGCCCGAGCTTGTCATGGGCATGTTGCAGCGGCGTGACACGCAGGTTTCAATGGCATGAAACGGCCGCTCCAGCCAGTGGTCGCAATCGTCAGCTGCTCGGGTGCCGGTCTGGAAATCCGGAAGGTCGCGCCCTGGCCGAGTGCCTGGCGCATGAGCCAGTTCGCCGCCGGACCCAGACGGATCTGTTCTTTCGACACCACGATTTCCAGATCCGCGCCGGACGGGCAGATGACGCCGGTGCTTTCCGCCCAGAGGCCCTCCCGGGTCTTGGTGAAGGCCAGCGCCAGCAGACCGTGCCGTTCCGAGATCGACACCACGAGGGGCTTTCCGTCGCTCATGGAGGTCTCGGTCCAGGTCAGCGCAAAGGCCGGCTCGCCGGTCAGTCTCGCCAGCTCGGGAATCGTTGCCGCGCAGCCTGGCGGTGAGGGGTGGGAAACGCCGGGACTGAGCAGCCCGCAAAGAACCAGCAACGTGACGCTTGGCCTCATCGGGTTGTTTTCAGCGTGGGGCGACGGAATTTTTCCGGCCGAATGGCTGAGGCCTGACGCTGTCCGGGTGGGGGCTCCCATGGACACGCGCTGGTTTGTGCTTGCGCGGACCTCGCCAACACGGGAATGACCGTCGATGTATAAATGACCATGTCCCCATTGTTTGAATGCTTTGTTGCCGTTTGATGGCATTTCCATGGCTTTCTCGCTGCTCTCACGCGTCGCCACCATTCCCTCAGGAGCCTGAACGTGTCACCGGTGATCCCCCTTCCGAAATGGACCCCCGGTCTCAGTGTCGGGAACGCCAGGCTTGACGAGCAGCACATCACGCTGCTCGAACTGGGCCGCAACCTGTTCGGTGTGCTCCAGACGCATCCCCCCGGCGGCGAACGCGTGCGCTGGATGCTGGATGACATCGTGCGGCTCACCCGCGACCACGACGCGATGGAGGAGCAGATCCTGGCGCAAAACGGCTGCCCCACGCTGGACGAACACCGCGCAGCGCACCGGGCGGCCCGCGAAACCATTGAAGGCTTGCGTCTGGACGCTTCAAACGGCCTGTTGAACGCGGACCATGTGTCGCGCGTCATCGCCGACTGGATGAGCCACCACATCGCCGAGAACGACCTGCCGGTCAAGGCTTACCTGAAAGCTCCCTGAGCGCGGGCCCGTTCCCGCGTTGCGCCGGCCGGGCCTTCACAAGGCCGTCATATCTGGCCGCTGTAATGACACTCTTTGCCCGGAGTGTCATGCCATGTCCCATCCTCGTAATCGCCGTGACTTTCTGGTCAGTACGGCCTCCAGCGCCGCCATTGTGGCCATCGGGGGCACCTTGGCCGCCTGCGGCTCCGACGCGAGTCCCGCGGAGTTCAACTATGGGGTGGCCAGCGGCGACCCGCTGAATGACCGCGTCATCCTCTGGACCCATGCCCGGGTCAAGGACCGTGCTGACGATGTCGCCCTGACCTGGCAAGTGGCCACCGACCGGACCTTCACGCAGATCGTGCGCTCGGGCGGCGTCAGCGCCACGCAGGAGACGTCCTTCACAGCGAAAGTCGATGTCACGGGGCTGAGCCCGGGTGTCAGCTACTTCTACCGCTTCATCGATGAGACCGGTGCCAGCTCCATGATCGGGACAACGCGGACCCTGCCGGCCGCCAGTGCGACCGTCGTCAAGTTCGCCGTGTTCTCGTGCGCCCTGTATTCGGCCGGCTACTTCAACGCCTATGACGCCGCCGCCACCTCCGATGCCCAGTACGCCATCCACCTGGGCGACTACCTGTACGAGTACGGGTCCGATCCGGCCAAGTTCGGCAACACCGACCCCCTGACCGGCACGACGGCGGTGTCACTGGGCCGGGTGGTCAGCCCGGCCAGCGACATCGTCAGCCTCACGGACTACCGGACCCGGCATGCCTTGTACAAGTCCGATCCGGCCCTGCAGGCGCTGCACGCGCGCATGCCGTGGATCACCGTCTGGGACGACCACGAATTCGCCAACGATGCCTTCGTTGGCGGTGCTGAAAACCATGATCCCGCCACGCAGGGCGACTGGGCCACACGCAAGAGCCTGGCCGCCCGGGCCTATCACGAGTGGATGCCGATCCGAACCGATGCGTCGGGCGACCGCCTCAAGATCTACCGCAGCTTTGACTTTGGCAAGCTCCTCACCTTGCACATGCTGGACACCCGCATCGAGGGCCGCGACCAGCAATACGCCAACTTCGGCGATGCCGATGGCGGCGTGGCGCGCTACGTGACCGGGCTGACCTCGGGCAGCGATGCCGCGCGCAAGATGATCAGCGTGACCCAGCAGAGCTGGCTGGCCCAAGGCATGGCGGCTTCCAAGGCCACCTGGCAGTTCTTCGGCAACCAGGACATCATGGCGCGCATGTGGTTTCCGGCGTCGGTGCTGCAGGCCTACGCCACGGCAGCGTCCAACCCGACGGCGGTGAGCGCCGCGATCACCGAGTACCTGACCGCCAAGGCGACGCGCGCAGCAGCCCCGGGGGCGTTGACGCCGCAGCAGACCGCGCTGCTGGCCGCGCCCAAGATCCCCTACAACCTGGACGCCTGGGACGGCTATCCCAGCAACCGCGAAGCCCTGCTCCAAACCGTCAAGGCGCAGGGCAAGAAGCTGGTCGTGCTCTCGGGCGATTCCCACAACGCCTGGTTCGCCAACCTGACCACGCTCGCCGGCGAAAAAGTGGGCGTGGAATTCGCGACCTCGTCGGTCACCGCGCCAGGTTTCGAAAGCGTGGGCCTTGGGGCCGTGGCCAGTTCGCTGGACGGCAGCGCCCTGGTGCCGCAACTCGGCAACGCGGCGATTGGCGCCGGGCTGGGCCTGGTCGACGATCTGGGCTACACCGACACCACCCGGCGCGGCTACCTGCTGGTCACGGTGACCGAGCAGGCGGTCAAGGGCGAGTTCGTCTTCATGAGCACGGTGAAGTCCCGGACCTACAGCGCCGCCGTCGGCAAGACCATCACCGTGCCCGCGTCCGGACCGGTGGTCTACGCCTGAGCCTGTCCACCGCGTCGCCGGCGACGCGGCTATGCGCTCCGGGCTCCGGCATCGGCCCGGGCCCGTCGTTTCTCGACATGCTTCAGGGCTACGTAGGTCGCGGTGCCCATCAGGATCGAGACGACCAGGAAGGCGCCGTAGGCCAGCGGCCAGGGCATGCCCTGCGTCATCATGGAAAACTCCGACATGCCGCCCATGCCCGCCAGGATGTTCACGGGCATGAACACGACGCCGAACACCGTCAGCTGGTTGATCCGCTTGTTCTGGTTGATGTTGATGAAGCCGACGGTGGCGTCCATCAGGAAGTTGATCTTGTCGAACAGAAACGAGGTGTGGCTGTTCAGCGACTCGATGTTGCGCAGGATCTGCTTGGTGTCTTCGAGCTGGGTCACCGACAGGATCTTGCTGCGCATCAGAAAATTGAGCGCGCGCTGGGTGTCCAGGATGTTGCCGCGGATGCGGCCGTTCAGGTCTTCCTCCTCGGCGATGTCGCCCAGGATGGCGGCGGCCTGCCCGTCGGTGATGGTCTCGCTCAGCACCTGGCGGCCCACCTTGCCAAGCGTGGCGTAGATTTCTTCCAGTGAGTCGGCCGAGTATTCGACGTCGGCACCGTACAGGTCCAGCAAGACATCGTGGCTGTCGGAGACGTAGCCCACCTGGGTGGCGGCCAGCCGGCGCTGCAACCGAAACACCGGGAGTTCTTCGTTGCGCAGGGAAAACAGAATGCCTTTGTGCAGGATGAAGGCGACGGGCACGCTGCGGGAGTCGCCCTGCTTGTCCAGCAAAAAGTTGGAATGCAGGTAGATCCCCCCGTTCTCTTCGACGTGGTAACGCGAGCTGACCTCCAGGTCTGTCACGTCGTCCGGATCGGGCAGGGTGAGGCCGAAATGGGCACCCACGTAGGCCCGCTCGGCTTTGGTGGCGCCCAGCAGGTCGATCCAGACGGCGGTGAGTCCTTCGAGGTCTTTGCGGCTCTCGATGGCGACCTGCCGAAGCTTGCCGTCGACCCGCTCGAACGCCTGGATCTGGCTGTCGCCGAAGGAGGGCTCACGGCTGCCGACCAGTTGTTCCCGGCGCGCGTCGGACACTTCCCAGAGGACTTCGTTTTCGCGCCCCGGCGGCATCTGCGCCCACAGCCGGGTGGCGTCGGCCAGGGGCAAATCCTCCAGAATCGCGCCCAGCTCGGCCGTGGTCAGCTGGGCCATCAGCTGGTTCAGTTCTGCGAGGTGCTGGCGCTGCACCAGCGTCTCGACGATGTCCTGGCGCGGCATGTGCTGGCCCTGCACCATGCCTTCGACGCGCTTTTGCTTCTTCAGGATGTCCGCGACCTTGTCCAGCGGTGTGGGCAGTCCGGCCGGCGGGATCATTCGGACGTCCACGGCGTTCACAGGGCAGGGCGTCGGAGGGTCGGGCGCCCGCGTCGTCCGGGCACCGTCGCTCAGGCCGCCGGTGGGTTGCGGTTGATCTCCGCCGACTG
>JAKOZM010000086.1 GCA_029779995.1 Actinomycetes bacterium | reverse complement strand
GTCGTTGTCCGCGCCGCCCGTCGAGGAGGTCAAGGTCGGCCTGCAGATCCTGGAGTCACTGAACCTGCGTGAGCGTGGCCTCGAGATCGTCTCCTGTCCCAGTTGCGGACGCGCCCAAGTCGATGTCTACACCCTCGCGGAGCAGGTGACCGCCGGGCTGGAGGGCCTGGAGGTGCCGCTGCGCGTGGCCGTCATGGGTTGCGTGGTGAACGGCCCCGGCGAGGCGCGGGAAGCGGACCTCGGGGTGGCCAGCGGAAACGGCAAGGGCCAGATCTTCGTCAAAGGGGAGGTCATCAAGACCGTCCCCGAAGCGCAGATCGTCGAGACGCTGATTGAGGAGGCCATGCGTTTGGCCGAGGGCATGGAGGCAGGCGACCCGTCAGTCACGGTGTCGTGACCTCGGTCCGGCTGCTGGCGGGGGCCGACGCGCCGGCTCTGCGCGGACTGCTGGCCACGGATCCCGTGGCCTACGCGATGGTCAGTGAGCGTCTGCAGTTGTTGGGTGTCGGAACGGCGCTGGGCGCCGAGGTGTGGGGTTGTTTCCGCGGTGAGGATCTGGTGGCCGCGTTGTACCTGGGCGCAAATGTGGTACCCGTCGGCGCCGAACCGGAGGCCATCGCGGCGTTCGCGAGTCGGGCCCGCCTGACCGCCCGCCGATGCTCATCCATCGTGGGTCCGGCCGCACCCGTCCTGGACTTCTACCAACAGCTTGAACTGTCTTGGGGCCAGGCCCGGGATGTGCGCCCGGATCAGCCGATGCTGGCCATCAGCGGCCCGCCGGCTATTCCGGGGAACCCGCAGGTGCGGACCGCCACGCTGGATGACCTGGAGGCGGTCTTCCCGGCCTCGGTGGCGATGTTCACCGAGGAACTGGGCATCAGCCCGCTCACGCCCGATGGTGGCGCTGGCTACCGGCGGCGGGTGGTCAGCCTGATTCAGCAGGGCCGGGCGTTCGTCCTGATCGAGGACGGCGAGGTGGTGTTCAAGGCCGAGGTGGGGGTGGTGGCGCAGGGTGTGGCTCAGATCCAAGGGGTCTGGGTGGAGCCCGGCCACCGCGGTCAGCACCTGTCGGAGGCCGGGATGGCCGCGGTCGTGGAATTGACGCGGGCGCGCTTCGCGGACACGGTCAGCCTGTATGTCAACTCCTACAACCTCGCCGCGCTGGCCGCCTACCGCCGGGTGGGTTTCGTTCAGGTGGGCGAGTTCGCGACAGTGCTGTACTGATCGAGCGGTTCAGAACTCCGCATAGCCGGGCCGACTGTGCGCAGTTCTGGTCCTCATAAGGCACCCAATGCCCGCTTTGAGGCTTTTGTGGGGCCCGCGCGAAGACGCCATCCGTGCGGAGTATTTGAACCGGACCCCTCAGCCACCCACCACAGCCGGGCGGCCGCCGGTCATGTTCACGATCTCGTCGAACGTCGTGGGAAAGACCCAGTGGGTGTGGCCGGCCGCGGCCCACACCACGTCGTACTGGGCCAGCGCCTCATCCACGACGACCCGCATCTCGGGGGGCAGTCCGACCGGCGATACCCCGCCAATCACGTATCCGGTCGCTGAGCGGACATCGTTCGCGTTGGCTTTGCCGATGGTGGCTGCCAACAACTGCGCCAAGCGCGGCTCATCCACCCGGTGACCACCGGAGGCCACCACCATCACCGGCACGCCGTCAGCCAGAAAGACCAGCGAACTGGCGATCTGCCCGACCTCCACTCCGAGCGCGGCCGCCGCCTCCTTGGCCGTCCGGGCACTGTCGGACAGCTCCCGGATCTGGCCCGTAACGCCGGCGTCACACAGGGCCTTCTCGACTCGGTCAACAGCAGTAGGGCGCGATGTCATGCGTGTCAGGCTACAGACCAGCCGACCGTAACTGGCTCAGGATCTGCTCACCGACCGGATCCCCGACCAAGACGAACGCGGCGGGTGTGCCGATCGGTGCGGGCACGGTCGCCTGTCCCGAATACACCTCACCGGTCAGAACGTGGCGCCACTGCCCGGGCGGGAACACAACATCGACACTGGTCGCATTCTCTGCGTACACCGGCGCCACCAGCAGATGGTCGCCCAGGAAGAACTGCTCGTCGGCCGCCGCGGCGTCTGTTCCCGGGTATACCAACCATCCGTGGCGCATCGCCGGCATACCCGTGCGCACCGCCTCGTCGATCACGCTCGCCCGGTAGTCATGCAGGCCCGCGTAGATCTGGGAGGCGCGGGCGAACTGCGCCCTTGTCTCAGGAGTGTCGTACACCTGCTGGTTGAGGGTCGGGCGGTTCGTCTCATGTGTACGCATGACGACGCCGAAGGCCTGCATCTCGGCCCAGCGCGCGTTGAGCTGCGGCGGGCGCAGGAAGTTGGTGACCGCGGCATTGACACTCGTATAGCCACCGATGTCGCTGTGCCACAACGGTGCTCCAGACACTCCGCCGGCGAGCATGCCCAGGACGGCGTTGCGCATCCCGTCCTCGCGGGCGTAGTTCACCATCTGGTCGCCGGCCCACATCAGCGGCACATTACGGGGGCTGCCCAGGTAGCTCGACCTGAAGAAGGACACGCAGTCGGGAACGCCCGCCTGCGTGCACGCCTGCCGAACTGTCTGTGCCCACAGTTGTGGCCAGCGGCTGTGCTGGCGAGCCGCCTTGCCCTTGAAGAGCACGGAATCCATCGGCAGGTACTCCCCGAAGTCCGCCATGAACCCGCTGGCCCCCACGCCCAGCACCTGCTTGGCAATGATGTCGGCGAACCAGTCGCGCGCATCGGGATTCGTCAGATCCACCAGGGCCGTCGGGAAACCGATGGTCTGCACGACGTAGGTGCCGCCGCGCTGGTTCTTGACCAGGAAACCCTTCTGCTCACCTTGGGCGTAGAAGTTCTCGATCGGCTGGCCGTTGACCTGCGACTGGTTGATGACGAAGGGGTTGACGTAGGTCATCACCTTGATGCCCTGGGCGTTGAAGTCGGCGACCATCTGTTCCCAGTCCGGGTAGGTGGCGCGGTTCAACTGCCAGGTCCACCACAGTTGCTCGCCGAAGGTGGTCACCCGCTTGCCGACCCAGTCCTGCAGCCAGACCGCCGAAATCTTGGTGCCGGCCGCCTGCATGTCGGCGACCACCTGCCGGACCTTCGCTGTACCGCCCTGCAGGCCCAGCACCGCACCGTTCTGGACCCAGCCGGCCAACGGTGGCCGCGTGATGGCGGCTCCGCGGGCCTTGACGATGCCGGCCGGGCTGTCCGCGGCCTGGACGGTGGCGGTGAATGTCGGGGCGAACGACTCCAGCCCGATGAGGTTCGCCTTGCGCATATCGGCGACCGACAGTGCCCCCGAAGCGCGGTTGTCGACCAGGCTGAAGGAGCGGTTCTGGTCGGTGACGTAGGTCGGCCACCCGCCATAGGTCGTCTGCATGGTGCCGGCACCCCACGTGGCAGCATCCACGAGTTTGGCCGCGGGTTCCTCCCCGCGGGTCACACCCTGCTCCTGCACGAGGATCGGCAGGAGCTGCCCGGAGAGGTCGAAGCCCTGGTACTGATTGCCGAAGCCGTGTATCCCGGCATTTGACGCCCGCTCGGAGATCACTTGCACGCTGTTCGGGCTGACCTGGGAGTTGTCGGCGAAAGTGACGCGCATCTGCAGTGCTGCTCCCGACGGCTGCAGGGCCATCGTGTAGCGGGCGCTCTTGCCGTCGCCGCGCAAGGTGCCGAGCAGTGTCACGGTGTCCCCGGAGGTGCGCACTGCCGTGACCCGCTGATCGGTCAGGCTCGTGCGCCGCTGGACCTGGGCCCAGAAGGCGCCCGCTGTGCTGCGCTGGAACCACCGCAGGGTGGAGCGGCTCGCGATCAGGAACGGGGTGCCGGCCTTGCTGGCCCAGGCCGTGCGGCCAGCACCATCCGTGACGCGCACTCCAGAGCCGGTGACGGTCACGGTGTAGTCCCCGGATTTGACCGAACCGGTGGCCCCCTTCGCGATCCGCAACGCACCGGCGCGCATTGGCGCCAACGACTCCTGCGGCGGCGCGGCTGTGGGATAGGTGGCCTGCAAGGATTGGCGGGCGCTGTTCGCCCCGCCTGCCACGGCGCGGACCTGGTACTTGCCGTCCTGGTAGGTCGTGAAGCGGATCTTCGCGGTGCCCGATGAGTTCGTGCGGCCGTTGGCAACGGTCTGCCACGTGGAGGTCTGGGAGCGGGTCTGGATCCGCACGGATCGCTGCCCCGCTGGCAGTCGCACGGTGGCGGTGATGGGGGCGGCCACCGATGTCTTCGCCGTCGGCAGGCTGAGTCTCGGCCGGGGGCTGTTGGCCGCCGCGGCGGGGGCTGCGGTGGCCAGGATCATGGCTGCGACGACCACGGGGGTAGTGACTGTTGGCCTCATGCACCCACGATGCCAGAGCAGCTCTGGCCTAGGCTTGCTCTCGTGCTGCGAATGTCGACCTTGTTCCTGCGGACCCTGCGTGAAGACCCCGCGGACGCGGAAGTGCCCAGTCATAAGTTGCTCGTGCGGGCTGGCCTGGTGCGCCGGGTGGCCCCCGGTGTGTTCACCTGGCTGCCGTTGGGCTACCTGGTGTACCGCAACGTTGAGGCCATCGTGCGCGAGGAGATGGACGCCGCTGGTTTCCAGGAGGTGCACTTCCCGGCGCTGCTGCCCCGCGAGCCCTACGAGGCGACCGGGCGCTGGACGGAGTACGGGGACACCCTCATGCGACTGCAGGACCGTAAGGGCGCTGACTTCCTGCTCGGCCCCACGCACGAGGAGATGTTCACCCTGCTGGTCAAGGGCGAGTACTCCTCCTACAAGGACCTACCGCTGGTGATCTATCAGATCCAGACGAAGTACCGCGACGAGGCGCGACCGCGGGCGGGCATCCTGCGAGGTCGCGAGTTCGTGATGAAGGACTCCTACTCCTTCGACATCGACGATGAAGGGTTGCAGCGCTCCTACGACCGGCACCGCGAGGCCTACATCAAGACCTTCGACCGGCTGGATCTGGACTACGTCATCGTTTCGGCGATGTCCGGGGCGATGGGTGGTTCGGCCAGTGAGGAGTTCCTCGCGCCGTGTGAATCCGGCGAAGACACGTTCGTGCGCTCCGACGGCGGTTATGCGGCCAATGTCGAGGCGGTCACCACTGTGCCCCCGCCGGTGCTGCCTGTGGCCGAACAGCCGGCCGCGCACGTCGAGGACACTCCCGACACCCCCACCATCGACTCGCTGGTTGCGCTGGCCAACGCCCGCTTCCCGCGCAGTGACCGAGAATGGACTGCCGCCGACACCTTGAAGAATGTCGTGCTGATGTTGACCTATCCAGATGGCCGCCGTGAGCCGTTGGTGGTGGGTCTGCCGGGCGACCGCGAGGTCGACATGAAACGGCTGGAGGCGCAGGTCTCGCCTGCCGTCCCAGCGCCTTTCGAAGAGGCCGATTTTGCCGCGTACCCGCAGTTGGTCAAGGGCTACATCGGCCCGCAGGTGTTGGGCGAGGAACGCGGAATCGCGTTCCGGGTGGATCCGCGGGTGGTCGAGGGCACGGCGTGGATCACCGGGGCCAACGAGGCTGGCCGGCACGTGTTCGACCTCGTGTGTGGGCGCGACTTCAGTGCTGATGGCACGATCGAGGCCGCGGAGGTGCGCGATGGCGACCCCGCCCCGGACGGGTCGGGCCCGCTGTACAGCGAGCGGGGCATCGAGATCGGGCATATCTTCCAACTCGGCCGCAAGTATGCCGAGGCCTTGGATCTCAAGGTGCTTGACGAGAATGGCAAGGCCCGAGTCGTGACCATGGGCTCCTACGGGATCGGGGTATCGCGGGCGGTCGCGGCGATCGCCGAACAACACCACGACGACAAGGGACTGCTGTGGCCACGGGCGGTGTCGCCAGCGGATGTGCACATCCTGGCCACCGGCAAGGATCCTGCGGTGTTCGAGGCGGCCGAGGAACTGGCGGTGGCCTGCGAGGACGAGGGTCTGCGCGTGCTGTATGACGACCGGCGCGGTGTATCGCCGGGAGTGAAGTTCAATGACTCTGAGCTGTTGGGTGTGCCCACGATTGTCGTCGTCGGCAAACGGCTCGTGGACGGTCAGGTCGAGATCAAGGACCGGGCGACCGGGGAGCGCGAAGAGGTGGCTCTGCCCGAGGCGTTGGGACGCCTGGTGCAGATCTGCCGGGGCTAGGGCGTGTCTGACAATCTCTGTGCGGTTGGTGGGGCAGCCTGGTTTCGTGTCTGAGCGTGATGTGTTGACCGATGAGATGTGGGCTGTGTTGGAGCCGATGTTCCCGGGTCGTTCGCTGCGTGCGGGCAGGCCGTGGACTGATCATCGACTGGTGCTGGAGGCGGTCATCTGGCGGTTCCGGACGGGATCTCCGTGGCGGGATCTCCCGGACCGGTTCCCGCCGTTTCAGACGGTGTGGC
>JAKOZM010000084.1 GCA_029779995.1 Actinomycetes bacterium | reverse complement strand
CCATGCCTGCGCGGCCCACATGAACGAGATCCCGAGGGCGCGTTCGTTGGCCATGCGGGTGCGCAGGGTCGGCAACGGTGCGGTGGAGGGCAGCTCGTCGAGGATCGCATGGAAGGGTGGGCACAGCCGCCCCCACGGCGAGGTGTTCGCGGCCTGCAGGGCGGTGTCCAGGACGTGCTCGGCGAAGGCCGTCATCAGCGGTGAAGCGGAGGCGTAGGGGTCTTCGCGGCCGAGCAGGTAGATGGTGCCGCCTTGGGAGATGACGTGGGCGATGTCGGTGGCGGCGCGATGGGGGCCGGGGACGCAGCGGCGGCGGATGTCCTCTTGGAAGAACAGGGACATGGCCTGTTGGACAGTGGTGATGGTGTTGCCGGCGGTTCGGTCGTCGCCGTGCAGCGCCCCGTAGAGCAGTCCGTCCCAGAAGGTTGCGGCGTGGGGGTGCTCGCGCAGGATCTCGGTGGGATCGGTGGCGGCCAACGGTTTGGCCACCCACGACAGGACGTGCTCGAGGCTGCGCCCGGTCAGCGCGGCGGCGTGGAAGTAGCCCTGCAGCACCTTGGCGGCCTCGGCCGCGTAGAAGCGGGCCGCGTCGTCGGCGTGTCCGCCGGCGACGGCGCCTTTGACGGTGCCGGCGGTGAACGCCTTGGCGCGTCGTTCGGCGATCAGGGGGTCGACGCAGCCCTGGATGGGGTCCCAGACCACCTCGGGTAGTCCGGGCACCAGGCCGAACGGGTCGAGGACGATGCAAGGTCGTTGCCGAGTGGAGCGGGCGGTGAAGGTGAGTAGGAGGTCGTCGACCTTGGTCAGGGTCGTCAACGCCGCGCCCGGGGCGTCGATCAGGGCCGGTGCGAGCAGGTCCAGCGTCTTACCCGACCCTTGGGGGCCGATCACTCCGGCGGTCCGATCCCACGGCACCCACAGCTGGCCGCCGCGCGGCTCGCGGGCGTAACCCAGGCGCCACCCGACCTCTACGGGTCGCAGGCGTCTCATCGGCTGCTCTCCGTGCTGGCTCCGTACACGTCCGGCCGAATCACCTTGGCGTGCTTGCGCAGACGGGTCCTGCCCAGCAGTACCTCGGCCTCCGCGCGAGTGGCCATGCCATGCAAGCGGCCGGGCCCCCAACGGCCGAGCCCCCACTTCAGCCCGGCAGCACAGCCGACCAGGATGATCGCCTCGGCAGTGCCGATCGAGCCCCACAAGACGGTGGGGCCGGGATGGTGGCTCAGCGGGCCCAGCCCCCCGTCGGCGTGACCGCTGATGATTCCGGGCAGGCTGGTGAACAGTGCGGCCCGGTCGACGAAGACCCACCCGTTGCCGGCGAGTAGGTTCGCCGCTGAGCGACCGAGTTGCACACCCATCAGCAGCAGGAAGAGCACCGCGACGACAAGCGCAAGCGGGATCTCCCAGGTGAACGGGTAGGGGTTCGTCCGTCGTGAGCGTTGCATCGGGGCTTCCTCCGGCTCGTCCTGACTCCTAATGCGCTTAGCTTCTCCTGGCGGATCACGACGACCACTGGATGATCTGTCCCAGGGTGGGGCACCCTTGCGGGAAGGCAGTAGGAGAGGGAGAGGAGATGCCCGGTGTCCACGTCATCGCAAAGCAGCGGGTGGGACTACGCGACCTGTCAAACCCAAACGATCCACGACTAGGCTCGGACATACCCGGCTAGATCAGGTTGCCGAAGCGGAGGATCACGTCGCTATGCCAGAGCCTTGGTTGTCTGCTGATGACATCGCCGCCTATTTGGGCGTCACAAACGACACGGTCTACGCCTGGATCGCCGAGAAAGGCATGCCCGCTCATAAGGTCGGCAGGCTCTGGAAGTTCCAGGCCAGCGAGATCGATGAGTGGGTCCGGAGCGGGAACGCTGCCTCGTTGGGCGATGACCTGGCTCCAGGCGCCAGGTGAGCAGCCGGGAGTGTCGGCCGCTACCGATAGCCTGAGCGACTTTGCCGAAACCGGAGAGGAGAGACCGTATGAACGACGCGCTGGCGACGTCGCCTCGGCGCTACGCCCTGTCGTTCACGACCGGTGCTCTCCTTGCCCGTGAGGGAGCACTACTCGCTCCCGTCTACGTTGAGCAAAGAGGCTGGGAGCAGGTGCGCGACGAGGCGGTCGAGGGCAACCTGCTGCAGGCCCGGACTTACCGCACCGGCGTCCGGTTGGTGCGCGAGACTGTCAAGCGCCTGTCGGCTCTGACCGATGACGAGGTCGAGCTGCTGGTGGTTGCAACCGGCTCGGAGCGGGCGCACCTCATGTGGGTCGCCGCCTGCCGCCGTTACGAGTTCATTGGGGAGTTCGCCGAAGAGGTGCTGCGTGAGCGGTATCTCACTCTCGCGTCGACGCTGGGCTACGAGGACTTCGACACCTTCGTCCGGACCAAGGCGCTCTGGCATGAGGAGCTGGCGACCATCAAGGAGTCGACGCTGCAGAAGCTGAGGTCAAACGTGTTCAAGATGCTGCATGAGGCCGAGCTACTGTCGGAGGCGGGCTTCATCATGCCCGCTGTGTTATCCGGGCGGGTGGCTACGAGGCTGAGCGCCCGCACGCCGAGCGACCTGCGCTTCTTCCCGACCCAAGTTGTGACGGAGCAGGGGGCTGCATCGTGATCCCGAAGACTCTGCCGGAGCAGGAGGAACACCTGGTCGCGGTCCTCAGCGGCCGGCGCTTCCTCCAGATGGAGGGCCTGGGAAACGAGGTCCCGTTCTTCATCTACCCGTACCCGCCCGAGGACGCGCTCGCCGTGGCGGCCGCCAAGAAGCGGGTCAAGAACCGGCTCGCGACCCACGGGATCACAGTCTTCGAGATCAACTTGTACGACCTGTCGGTCGAGCTGCTCAAGGAGCGGAATGTCTGGGACCGGGTGCTGGCCGCCGAGCCGGATCAGGACAAAGACGACTTCCGCGAGATGCTCCAGGGGATGCTCGACCCACAACTGCACATCGCCCCGGCGATCCGCGAACGGCTCGCGACTGAGAGCTTCGACATCTTCTTCCTCACCGGAATCGGTGAGGTATTCCCCTACATCCGCTCGCACAACGTGCTGAACAACCTGCAGTCGGTGGTCAAGGACAGACCAATGCTCATGTTCTTTCCCGGCCGCTACGAGCAGTCGGACACGCTGGGCTCATCGCTCGTGCTATTTGGTCGGCTCAAGGACGACCAGTACTACCGAGCCAAGAACATCCTGGAACAGGAGGCGTGAGCTCAATGCGGCTCGACCAGATCTTCGCCAAGGACATCCAACGCCCCATCGAAGGCGTCATCAAGGCCGATGACGCCACCCACCTGGCCACTGAGGTCGACGAGTACGTCCTGACCAACGAGGCAGCCAAAGGGCTGGAGATCCTGCTCGAGGAGTACACCTCCTACACCAATGCCAACGGCGTCTGGATCTCCGGCTTCTTCGGCTCCGGGAAGTCGCACATGCTCAAGATGCTCGCCCACCTGCTGGGCGACGTCGAGGGCCAGGACTACCCACGGCAGAAGGTCTCGGACAGCTTCCGCGCCAAGACCCCCGACGCCTTCCTGCCCGGCCTGCTCAACAAGGCCGACCGCATACCCGGGAAGAGCCTGCTGTTCAACATCGACCAGAAGGCCACACTGATCGCCAAGGACCAGACCGACGCCCTGCTCAAGGTGTTCGTCAAGGTCTTCGACGAGTCCCGCGGCTACCACGGCAACCAGGGCCACGTCGCCCGCTTCGAGCGCGACCTCGACAACCGCGGCCAATACCAGGATTTCCAGAAAGCCTTCGAACGCATCGCTGGCATCCCCTGGGCTCAGGGACGCGAGCAGAGCGCCCTGGAAGGCCCGAGCATCGACCGCGCCTTCGCCGAGGTGAACGGTGGGACGGCCGACGACATCATCAAGCAGTACAGCGCCTCGTACTCAGTCTCGATCGAGGACTTCGCGGACGAGGTCAAGACCTGGCTCGACACGCAGGGTGACCCCACATTCCGGCTCAACTTCTTCGTCGACGAGGTCGGCCAGTTCATCGGCTCCGACGCCAGGTTGATGCTCAATCTGCAGACCATCGCCGAGTCGCTCAACACCAAGTGCTCCGGCCGGGCGTGGGTTTTCGTAACCTCACAGGAGGACATGGCGAAGGTCCTCGGCGACCGCACCCGCCAGCAAGGCAACGACTTCTCCAAAATCCAGGCCCGGTTCAAGACCCGCCTCAAGCTGACCAGCGCCGACGTCGAGGAGGTCATCCGCAAGCGGCTGCTGCAGAAGAACGACGCCGGTACCGGCGCGCTGAGCGTCATCTACGCCGAGCAGCACGCCAACTTCAAGACGCTGTTCGACTTCGTCGACGGAGCCAAGACCTACCGCAACTACACAGACGAGGCCCACTTCGTCGGGACCTACCCGTACGTCAGCTACCAGTTCCCGCTGTTCCAGGCCGCGATCGAGGGCATCTCTGACCACAACGTCTTCGAGGGGCGCAACAGCTCGGTCGGTGAGCGCTCGATGCTGGGTGTCGTCCAGCAGGTCGCCAAGGACATCGGCAACGTCGAGGTCGGCCAGCTCGCCACGTTCGACAGCATGTTCGCCGGCATCCGCGCCTCGCTGAAGTCGGCCGCCCAGCGCTCGATCGACGTCGCTGAGCGCAACCTCGACAACGACCTTGCGGTCCGGCTGCTCAAGGCGCTGTTCCTGGTCAAGTACGTGGAGAGCTTCCAGGCCACCGCGCGCAACCTCACTGTGCTGGTCTACGACCGCTTCGGACTCGACCTCCCGGCTCTGTCGGAGCAGGTCAAGGAAGCCCTGACCGCGCTGGAGACGCAGACCTACATCCAGAGAAGCGGCAACACCTACGAGTACCTGACCAACGAAGAGCAGGTCATCGAGGAGGAGATCAAGAACGTCGACATCGACGCCTCGGAGCTGAGCGGTCGACTGTTCAGGATCCTGTCCGGCGACGTCATCAAGACCAGCAAGATCCGCTACGCCACGAACGGGCAGGACTTCCCGTTCGGCTTCAAGCTCGACGACCAGGCCCACGGTCCGCAGCGTGAGCTGGCGGTCCACTTCATCTCCCCGGAATACCCGTACTCGCCCGAAGAGATCCGCATGCACAGCGCGGGCAAGGACGAGCTGCGCGTCATCCTCGAGCCGGACGCCCGGGTACTCGCAGATCTGCGCCTGTTGATCAAGACCGAAAAATACATCAAGCGCAAGCAGGGCACCTCGATCTCGGCCATCGAGGGCCAGATCCTCCAGACCAAGGGCGCCCAGAACATCGACCGCGAGAAGGCGCTGATCGAGCGGGTCAAGGCCTCAGTGGGCAAGTCCACCCTGGTCATCAACGCCGCCGACATCACCTCCAGCTCCCAGGACGCACTGGTCCGGGTGACCGATGGCTTCCAGGACCTCATCAGCCGCACCTACACCCAGCTCAAGCTGCTCGACGGCAAGACCTACAGCGAGCAGCAGGTCGCCGGGGCAGCCAACCCCGACAGCGGCCTGTTCGACGCCGACGACGCCAGCAAGCTCTTCGCGCCGTCCGAAGAGGTGCTGTCGTTCGTCCTGCGCAAGGAGGCCCTCGGCGAGCAGGTCACGGTCAAGACCATCGTCGACACCTTCACGACCAAGCCCTACGGCTGGGACCTGGCCTCGATCGAAGTCCTGATCGCCTTCCTGATCGGCACCTCCAAGGTCACGCTCACAGTCGACGGCAACGTCCTCAAGCGCTCCGAGGTCGCCACAGCGCTGCGCAACACCCAGAAGCACGCCCACGCAGTGGTGTCACCGCAGAAGACCTTCGACGAGCGCAAGGTCGCCGCCTTCCGCAAGTTCTGCACCGACTTCTTCGACGAGGGCAACACCCCCAAGGACCCGCCGGAGCTTGCCCGCCACGGCGCCGACAAGCTGAAGGCCAAGCGCGACGAGCTCAACGCCACCGTCACCGGGTCCAAGTACCCGTTCGTCAGCCAGCTCTCCGTGCCGATCGACCTGCTCGACCAGGTGGTCGGCAAGCCCGACGACTGGTACCTGACCGACTTCAACCTTGGCGACGACTTGCTCGACGCCAAGGAGTCCACGATCGACCCGATCCAGGCCTTCCTCAGCGGCGGACAGAAGACCATCTACGACCAGGCTGTCGACCTTCTGAACGCCCACAGCAGCAACCTCGGCTACCTGCCGTCCGGCAGCGACACCACCGTGCGCGTGGCACTGGACGACCCGAACGCCTTCCGCGGCAACAAGATGGCCCAGCTCAAGCAGGCGACCGACCAGCTGCGCGCCCAGATCGATCAGGTCGTCGCCAGCAACCGCACCGAGGTTGTCGAGGCGATCGAGGGACGCAGGGCCGAGATCGAAGCGAGCGCCTTCTACGCCAAGGCGACCCCGGACGCCCAGGAGAATGCGCTGCGCCGGGTCGACCAGACGATCTCCCGCGTCCGCGCCCAGAACCAGGTCGCCCTCATCCGGGAGACCGGCTCGAGCTTTGAGGAGACGGTTTACCCAAGCCTGCTCGACCAGCTGGCCGCCGCACAGCAGGGAGGCGGTGATGGAGACGATGACACGCCGCCGCCGAAGCAAACCGTGTCGGTCAGGACCATCTCGGCCGCCGGCGTCAGCGGGGTGCTTGAGACGGAGGAGGACGTCGACCGCTACCTCGAGGCTCTGCGGGGGGCGCTCGTGAAGACCCTGAACGATGGAAAGCGAATCTCGCTCTGATGGAAACCGCACCGCTGAAGTCGTTCGCCACCTGGGCGCGTACGGCGCTCATCCGCGAGGTGACTGCCCGGATCGCCGTTGTGTTGGCTCCTGCCTCGCCCGAGCGGGTAGAGCAGCGGGGGGCTGTGGAAGCCCTGGAGAAGGCCGTCACGGCGGCCGGTGGGGGCGACAGGGGCAAGGCAGCGGTGGCTGACCGGGTGGCATACACCTGGTTCAACCGGATCATCGCCCTGCGGTTCATGGACGCCAACGGCTACACCGGCGTCGGTGTCGTCTCCCCACAGGTCGGCGTGCAGACCGGTCAGCCCGAGATTCTGGCCGAGGCCAAGCGCGGCAACATCGACGCCGAGGTGGTCGGCACCAAGACCCGGGAGACGGTCACGGCACTGCTCAACGGCACCCGCCGCAGCGATGACGCGCAGGGCGAGGCCTACGCCCTGCTGCTCGCGGACTACTGCCGCTACTGGAACCACGCCATGCCGTTCATGTTCGAGCGGGAAGGCGACTTCACCGAGCTGCTCATCCCCGCGAACCTTCTGGCCGACGACTCGGTCCCGAGCCGCGGCGTCAAGGTCCTCACCACCGAGGTGTGCCAGGACGTCGAGGTCATCGGCTGGCTCTACCAGTTCTACATCTCCGAGCGGAAGGACGAGGTCTTCGCCGGCTTCAAGAAGAACATGAAGGCCGGCGCCGACGAGATCCCCGCAGCCACCCAGCTGTTCACACCGCACTGGATCGTCCGCTACCTCGTCGAGAACTCCCTCGGTCGGCTGTGGATGCTCAACCAACCGTCCTCGCACCTGGTCGACCAGATGCAGTACTACATCGCCCCGGTCGACGAGGAGACGGACTTCCTCAAGATCGCCCGGCCGGAGGAGCTGAAGGTCGTCGACCCGGCCTGCGGCTCCGGGCACATGCTGACCTACGCCTTCGACTTGCTGTACGCGGTCTACGAGGAGGAGGGCTACGCCCCGGCGGAGATCCCCGGCCTGATCCTCACCAACAACCTCTACGGCGTGGAGATCGACCCCCGAGCAGGGGCACTGGCGGCCTTCGCGTTGACCATGAAGGCGCGGGCAAAGCAGCGGACGTTCTTCACCAAGCAGGTCGAGCCCAACGTCTGCGTCCTCGAGGCGATTCGCTTCACGCCAGACGAGATCGACTTCCTGCTGACCCGCGGTGGCGACAAGCACGCCGAGGCAGCGTTCTGGAATCAGTTCGAGCACGCCGACACCCTCGGCTCGCTGATTCAGCCCAACTCTGAGCTGGTCGCTCGCCTCAAGCAGCACCTCTCCGAACTCGACGATGGCGGGGACATCCTGTTGGCCGACGTGCTCGATAGGGCGGAGAGGGGCGTTGCTCAGGCGGAGATTCTTGGGGCCAGCTACCACGTCGTCGTGGCGAATCCGCCGTATATGGGCTCATCGAATATGGCCGCCGTGCTTGAGACGTTCATCCAGGAACAGCTGCCGGATGCCAAGGCTGACCTCTTCGCAACCTTCATCGACCGCGGTCAAACGCTCGCGATGCGCGGTGGGCTGATTGCGATGATTGCCAAGCAGAACTGGCTCTTCCGGCCGGCGTTCTCTTCGCTTCGCAGCAAGCTCCTGGCTGCCCACCAGCTTGAGCAAGTGGCTCACTTCGGGCCGGGCGCGTTCGATAGCCTTAGTGGTGAAGTCGCCTCGACTGCTGCCTTCATCCTGAAGCTCAGGGACAGGAGTGGCAGGGAGTGCTGGTTCGCGAGGCTCGTCGATGGTGAAAACGAGGCCGCCAAGGAGTCGGAGCTTCGGGGAGCCGTTGAGGACGACCGAAAAGTGTCCCGGCGGAAGCTGAGTGACTTCCTCGCGATCCCTGGAGCGCCTGTGTGCTACTGGATGTCGGACGCTGGACTGACGGCTCTGTCGTCGGGGCCGTTCCTAGGTGACGTGTTGAATCCTCGTGAGGGCATGGCCACTGGGAACAACGCGCGATACCTCCGGTTCTGGTGGGAGGTCTCCGCGAGCTCTTCTTTGCGTAACGCATTGTCACGTGACGATGCCCTTGCGACTGGGAAGCGTTGGTTCCCGTACAACAAAGGAGGCGGGCCGCGCCGGTGGTACGGGCACGATGAGTATGTCGTCGACTGGTACCGCGACGGCTATGAGCTTCAGACGACGTTGCATCCGAGCGGCAGCCGAATCTGGGCACACAACTTCAACTTGGAGTTCATCTTCAGGGAGGCTGTGTCCTGGTCTTCCATTACAAGCCGCGGACTTGCCTTGCGGTACTACCCGCCAGGCTTCTTGTTCGACGCGACTGGTCTGTGTGCGTACCCGCGCCGGGATCGTGGCTCGATGTTCGCTGCCCTCGCCCTAGTGAACTCCAAGTACGGGTCTGAGTTCGCAGATCTTCTCAATCCCACCCATCACTTCAAGGCGGGCGACTTTGCGCGGCTGCCGCTGCCGAAGGTGGACGGCGAGCGGATCGGGCAACTAGCATTGCAAGCGATCGAGATCGCACATCTGGACTGGATCTCGCAGGAGACCGCGCCTGGCTTTGCTTCGCCATTGGTTGATCTGACTGCTGGACCGACCTCGGCATGGGTGACGAACTATCGAGAAATCGGCGAAGCGCGTACTGCCGAGCTTTGCGGGATTGAGCAGGCCATCCAGGACGAAGTAGGAACGGCTCTCGACGAGGACGGCGGAGAGTCAACACCGGTCGATCGGGCATCGATCACCTTGTTCGGGAACGCAATGTATGAGCATGGTTCATCCGAAGATCCCGAGGCGGACGCCGAGCGAGATGTCGTGCTGGACCTCATCTCCTACGCCTTCGGCTGTATGTTCGGTCGCTACAGCCTCGACGAGCCGGGGCTCATCCTCGCGGACCAGGGCGCCACGCTGCAGGATTACCTGGCCAAGGTGCCGGACCCGACGTTCATGCCAGACGCAGACAACGTCATCCCGATCGTGGATGGCGACTGGTTCGAGGACGACGTCGTTGCGCGGTTCCGTGCCTTCCTCCGCGTGGCCTTCGGGGAGCAGCACTTCGAGGAGAATTTGCGCTTCGTCACTGAGTCGCTCGGCGTGAAGGACATCCGCGACTACTTCGTTCGGTCGTTCTACAGGGACCACGTCCAGCGGTACAAGAAGCGTCCGATCTACTGGTTGTTCTCCAGCCCCAGGGGCTCGTTCAACGCCCTGATCTACATGCACCGCTACACGCCGTCGACGGTTTCTACGGTGCTCAACGAGTACCTGCGCGAGTTCACGGCGAAGCTCACGGCGAGCCTGCAGCAGCAGGAGCGTCTGGCTGCTGGTGGTGGGACGCCGCGTCAGCAAGCGGCTGCGCAGAAGGAGGCAGATCGGCTGCGCAAGGTGCTGCTGGAGCTCGAGGAGTACGAGCACGACGTGCTGTACCCGCTGGCGTCCCGGCAGCTCGCGATCGACCTGGACGACGGCGTGAAGGCGAACTACCCGAAGTTCGGGGCCGCCCTGAAGAAGATCTCCGGTCTTGAGGCCAGCGATGAGTGACACGACCACAGTCCGCCCGCACCTGCTGCGCTGGTTCGACAGCCGTCGGGTTGTCTTCTGGCACGACCCGGAGGGCCAGTACGCCGCAGATCTCGACAACCTCGACCTTCCGGGGATTCAGACGATCCGAGTCGCCAACGACGAGTTCGCTGTCAAGAACCGGCTGCTGCACGACGACCCGGCGGGCAGGTTCCTCATCTACCGCTCGGGTCGGGCGCCGAGCGGCATCGGGGACTGGTTGCTCGACCTGGAGCTCGCCTATGGCGTCTTCACGGCCGACCGCGCGGCGCTAGTTGCGCAGGATCTCGGGCTGGCCGGCAAGGGCATCGACGAGGTCGTCCAGGCACACGAGAAGTTCTTCCACGCCACCAAGCGGGTCCAGAGCTTGAAGGCGCTTCTCAATCCTGAGGACGATGCGACCGACCTGCGGGCCAAGATGACCGCAGCGGTGCTCGGGCGCAAGGACTCGCACAGCCTGCTGGAGATCACTCGCACCCTGTTGACGGAGAACGCTAAGGGGCAGCACGCCAAGTACGACGCTCTCATCGACTACGGTCTCGACGACTTCTATTGGCAGGGCGTCGCCCGCATCTACGGCTACGAGCCGTCCTCGCCCAGCATCGACGACCTGGTGCTGTGGATCTTCGGCATGGCCATCGAGGGATTCAAGTCCGACAGGCCGGGCGGGCTGCAGAACATCCAGCTCGACTTCGCCAGCCTGCGCAACGACCGGCGCAGCCAGGCGGCCATGGCCATGCTCGCCAAGCGGTCAGCGCGCGATCTGGACTACAAGTCGAAGATCGAGGACGCCAGCTTCCGAGACCTGGTGGGCCTCGACCTGTTTGAGGAGACCGACCAGAAGATCATCAGCGACTTGGCCCGGGCGGTAGCCGAGCAGAACGTCACCCCGCGCGAGGTGGCCGAGGTCGTGCGCGCTCGGCAGAGCAGCGTCTGGATCGACGGCTACAAGCAGCTCTACACAGCCGTCGCCAGTGCCTCGGAGCTGCTCGGCGAGCTGACGTCCCTTAACCTCGCCATACAGTCGTTCGACGACGGGCTAGAGCGCTACCGACGCGAGTGGTTCCGCATCGACCAGCTCTACCGCCAGTTCATCTACGCCGCGCGCACGGCCGAGTACCCCAAGCCCCTGGAAGCGCTGCGGGAACAGGTCGAGAAGCGCTACTCCAACAAGTACGTCTACGAGCTGGGCAACGCTTGGCAGCAGCAGGTCGACCGGGTCGAGAAGTGGCGCTCGACGGCCCTGCGCTCGCAGACTGCCTTCTACTCCCGGTACGTCGAGCCACTGGTGCGTGACGGCGACAAGAAGGCCGTGGTCATCGTCTCCGACGCGCTGCGCTACGAGGTGGCCGACGAGCTCGGCTCCCTCATCCGGCGGGAGGACCGCTTTGACGCCGTCCTGGATGCTGTCCTCGGGGTGCTGCCGAGCTACACCCAGCTCGGCATGGCGGCGCTCCTGCCGCATTTGACGCTCAAGCACTCGGTCGACGCGAAGACCGTGCTGGCCGACGATCAGCCGACCAACGGCACGGCATTCCGGGGCAAGATCCTTGAGGCGGTAGGTGGCTCGGCGATCCAGGCCGAGGATTTCAAAGCCCTGGTCGCCGATGAGCGGCGCGAGCTGTTCAAGGCCAATCGGGTCTTGTACGTCTACCACAACCGGATCGATGCCACCGGTGACAAGCCCGGGACCGAGCGGCAGGTCTTCGAGGCCGTCGAGGACACCCTTTGCGACATCGTCGACCTGGTGAAGAAGCTGGCCAGCGCAAACGCCACCAACATCTTCATCACCGCCGACCATGGCTTCCTCTTCCAGGACGAGGCCCTGGCCGACCAGTTCTTCCTGTCGACGAAGCCTCAGGGCGACGACCTCAAGTACCTCAACAAGCGCTTCGTGCTCGGCACCGGGCTCAAGGTCGATGACGCCTTCGTTACCTTCGAGGCGGCCCAGCTGGGGCTCGACAGCGAGCTGGAGGTCCAGATCCCCAAGTCGATCCACCGCCTACGGTTGGCCGGCAGCGGCTCGCGCTTCGTTCACGGCGGGGCGACGCTGCAGGAGATCGTCGTCCCGGTGCTGGCGGTCAACAAGAAGCGGAAGAGCGACACCCGGCTGGTCAACGTCGAGGTCTGGCCGGAGTCGGACAAGATTACGACTGGTCAGGTCGTCGTGCGGCTGTTCCAGACCGAGCCGGTCAGCGACAAGGTCCAGCCCCGGACGCTGCGCGCCGGGCTCTACGTCGGCGGGACCCTGATCTCGAACCTCGTCGACCTCACCTTCGACCAAACCTCGGCCGACAAGCGCGACCGCTACCAGAGTGCTCGGATGCTGCTCAGCCAGGACGCCAGCAACTACAACAACCGGGCCGTGGAGTTCCGCCTGGAGGAGCGCATCCCCAACACCAACCAGTGGCGGGTATTCGCCAAAGCGGCCTACACGCTGAAGCGTTCGTTCGCGTCGGACTTCGACTTCTAGAGGGAAGGGAGCTGAGATGGGCGAGACCGAGAACGACGAGGCCGACACCGGCGCACCGCAGCAGAGCGCTCTCGACTTCAAGATCAACCTGCTGTTCCCCGGAGTCGTCGTCCGCAAGGACCTGGTCAAGGCCGTCAAGGGCAACGCGATCGTGCCGACATACGTCCTGGAGTACCTGCTCGGGCAGTACGCCGCCTCGGACGACGAAGCCACCATCCAGGCCGGTATCGACACCGTCCGCAAGATCCTGGCCGAGCACTACGTGCACCGCAGCGAGACCGAGCTGGTCAAGTCGACCATCAAGGAGCGCGGCCGGCACCGGATCATCGACAAGGTCTCCGTCACCCTCAACGAGAAGGCCGACGTCTACGAGGCCGAGTTCGCCAACCTCGGCATCAAGAGCGTGATCGTCGACTCACCTGTCATCAAGGCCCACCCCAAGCTGCTGGTCGGCGGAGTGTGGTGCATCTGCGACATCGAGTACGTCCACAGCGACGACCAGCGGATGGTGCCGTGGATCCTCGGCTCGATCAAACCGATCCAACTGTCGAAGCTCGACGTCGACCAGTACCTCGAAGCCCGCCGCGGGTTCAACACAGAAGAGTGGATCGACCTGCTCATGCAGTCGATCGGCTTCAACCCCGAGATGTTCAGCAGGCGAGGAAAATTCTTCCAGCTCGTGCGTCTGATCCCGTTCGTCGAGCGGAACTACAACCTGGTCGAGCTCGGCCCCAAGGGCACCGGCAAGTCCCACATCTTCTCGGAGTTCTCGCCCCACGGGATGCTGATCTCCGGCGGAGAGGTCACCGTCCCCAAGCTCTTCGTCAACAACTCCAACGGACGCATCGGCCTGGTCGGGTACTGGGACGTCGTCGCCTTCGACGAGTTCGCCGGGAAGAAGAAGCGCACCGACAGAGCGCTCGTCGACATCATGAAGAACTACATGGCAAACAAGTCGTTCTCCCGCGGCGTCGAGACCCTTGGTGCCGAGGCCTCGATGGTCTTCGTCGGCAACACGTCGCACACCGTGCCGTACATGCTGAAGAACTCGGACCTGTTCGACGAGCTGCCTGAGGCGTACCACGACCCCGCCTACCTGGACCGTCTGCACTGCTACATCCCGGGCTGGGAAGTCGACATCATCCGTGGGGAGATGTTCTCCGACGGCTACGGCTTCGTCGTCGACTACATCGCCGAGGTTCTGAAGTCGATGCGGTCGCAGGACTACTCCGACCGCTACCAGCCTCACTTCACGCTGTCGCCCGATATCTCAACCCGCGACCGCGACGGCATCCACAAGACCTTCTCCGGCCTGATGAAGATCCTCTACCCGGGCGGCGAGGCGACGCGCGAAGAGACGGAGGAGATCCTGCGGTTCGCTATCGAGGGCCGCAAACGTGTCAAGGACCAGATCCTGCGCGTCGACTCCACGATGGCTGAGGTCAAGTTCGGCTACCTCGACAGCGATGGCACGTGGCACGCCGTGGCGACGCTCGAAGAGGTTGAGTACCCGACTTACTACTACCGCGGGCGCGAGGAAGAGGAGACCGAGCCGGAGGAGCCGCCGACCGACCCAGATCCGCTCAGCGGTGGTGCCGCCTCATCCGAGGCCACGATTAGTGATGAGCCGGAACCGGAGCCCGAGCTGTTCCAGGGGCACCGCGAGTACCAGGAGGGCCAGCGCGGCGTCTCGTTCGACTCGCTGCTCGTCCCGTATCTGAAGGGAGCCTCGCAGATCACGATCGTGGACCCCTACGTGCGCATGTTCCACCAAGCCAGGAACCTCATGGAGCTGCTGGAGGGGATCGCCCGTGGCAAGGACCCAGCCGACGAGGTAGCCCTGAAGCTCGTCACTGTCGAGAACCAAGACAGCCCTGAGAAGGCTCAGCGGCAGCTCGAGTACCTACTTCAGATCAAGAAGAGCGCTGCCGTGCTCGGCATCGTCTTCGACGTCGAGCTGGCCGAGCCGACGGCGATCCACGACCGTTCGATCACGACCGACACCGGCTGGAAGATCCTCCTCGGACGCGGCCTCGATATCTTCCAGCGCATGACCGACAGCCCGTTCGATCTCGCCACGAAGTACCAGAAGTACCGCGAGATCAAGGGCTTTGGCATCACGTATCTCCGGGAGGCTGGTGAGGCTCAATGAGCGACTGGTGGGAGCTGTACGCCGCCTCGATCCCGGATGAGGCGGACCTGGTGGCATCGAGAGACGCCCCGGATGGGTCCGTGGCTTCTTCCGGGACGCGGACGGGATTGGTGGACACGCAAGTTCGCCGAAGTTGACCTACGCGGACCAGCAGCGGTCGTTGCGGCGACACGTCTCGCCGTGGGCGTCGTTGGTAGCCTCGCCGACGTCAAGAACGCGTCGCGCATCCAGAGGTGGTGGGAAGGTCAAGTCGTCCTGGCCGCGCGGGTCGCACCGAGCCGCATCGCCCGACAGGACGTGGGTGGCGCCAACTCAGCCCACTACATCCGAGCTGGCGCTGAGCAAGTCTGTCGTTGAGAGGTTCTCCAGCGAGATCGACGTAGCCCTGGAGTACACCAGGACCAGCATTAGCAGTACCGACGCACAGCGGCGCCTGCTTGAGATCCTGATGGTTGCCTCGATCATTGCCGACAGGATGCGCACTCTGTCTGACGCTCGCATCGACGACGTCGCCCAGCTTCCCGAACTGGCCAGCGCGATGAAGAAGCTCACGACACAGCAGGGCAGGGGTGAGCAGTCGCGGTGCGGCGGGGCGTCGATGCTCGCCGGCACGGTGCCGCTCTGCGCAGTCATGCCCTGATGTTCCCATCGGATCCGACGGTGTCCTGCCGCCGGTCAACTTCGGAGGTTAGCGCTGTGGTCCTTCGGGTGATGTCGGTCCTGGTGGGAGCGAGTGGTGTGGGCTGGTTCTCGGCAAGGGGTTCGCTTGCGGGCGTCTCGGGCTCGGGGCGGGGCTGGTGTTCTGGGTGTTTTGGCTCATCTGCTCGAGGGTGAGCAGTTCGCTGCTGGGGCCGAGCCGATCTTGGGGGTAGCGGGCTAGGACGAACTCGGTGAACAGGGGTACGGCCATGGCGATGTGGCCGTACCGGGGTGGATAGATGTCGCCTTCTCTGATCAGTTGGTCGCGAAGCCAGCTCAGGTCGGTGCTCGTGCGGTTGAGGGTTCGGGCGAGGTCAGCCATGCCGGCCCGACCGCCGTGCAGGGCCAGGGCCGCGAGAAACTCGGCTTGCCGGTCGGTCAGTCGTTCCCAGCGGGGGCCGAAGGTGCGCCGGTCGAGTTGGTCGACCAGGCCCGGCAGGGTGGTTTCGACGTCTGCCAGGGTGATGGCGTCGGGGCCTTTGGCGGCGCGCCATACCGCGTCTGCGACCAGTTGCAGATGCGCGGGGTAGCCGTTGGTGACGGTGAGGACACGATCAAGGGCCGCCACCTCCCACGCGACGTGCTCTGCGCGCGCGGGCTCAACGAGCGCGTACCGGGCGTCGTTCGGTGGCAGGGTCAGCGGTACGTCGACGACCTCGAAGAGCCGGTCGGGGTGGGTTACTCCCGCCGCGTTGAGCACGGATGTGGTGAAGGGCAGGCCGGAGGCTGCGTAGGTGTCGGTGGCGCCTGTGTGGTCGTCGTTGAGTCGGTGCATCGTGGCGGCGAGCAGGGCGAGGTCTGGGTGGGCGGCGACCTGCAGCTCGTCGTCGGTAATCAGGAGCCGACCGCTGGAGTGGTCCTTGGCGACCTCGGCGGCCAGGCGGGCGAGGGCCTCGGCCAAAGATCCGGCGTCCGGGCGTGCTGGTGCAGTGGAGGTGTCGCGCAGGCTCACGCCAGCACCGATGCCCGCGAGGCCGATGTTGAAGCCGGCGAGCCGCTCGAAGGAGGCACGTGCCCGACGCCACGGCCCGGCCTCCTCAGCGGTCAGACGCCGTGCGTGCTGCATGAGGGACTCGATGAGTCCGGCCTCCCCCCGGACCGCCTGGAGGTCGACCACCACCGTCCCCTGGGCTTGGGCGATCCGGGCGTAGGCGGTCAGCAGTGCGGTCTTACCCACCCCTCGGGGGCCGACCAGGATGGTGTCCCTGGCGGCGACCCTCCCCCGGGCTGCTGCGTCGTTCAGCATCAGGCTCCAGTCCCGAAGCTGGTCGTCGCGGCCAGCCAGGACTGGGGGCTGGTGTCCTGCGCCCGGGGTGTAGATCCTTGGCTTCAC
>JAKOZM010000072.1 GCA_029779995.1 Actinomycetes bacterium | reverse complement strand
TCCTGCCGGGCGCACGGTTCACCCCACTGCTGAGCATCACCGGGGACGCCTTCGTGGTGACCTCGGCGTCGAAGGCGTGGAACCTGGCCGGACTCAAGGCGGGACTGATCATCGCCGGGGAAGAGTGCGTATCCGACCTGCGCCGCCTGCCCGAGGAGGTCCGCCACGGCGCCAGCCACCTCGGGGTCATCGCACAGGTCGCCGCGTTGACCGACACGAGTGGCTGGTTGGACGACCTGCTGGTGGCCCTGGCGAGCAATCGCACCCTGCTCAACGACTTGGTGGCCCAATATCTGCCGGAGGTCAACTACACACCGGCTGAGGGAACGTACCTGGCCTGGCTGGACTGCGGCGGGAAGGATCCCGCCCGCTACTTCCTTGAGCGGGCACGGGTGGCGCTCAACGCAGGCCAAACGTTCGGCACCGGCGGCGCGGGGCATGTCCGGCTGAACTACGCGACGTCACCGCAGATCCTCACCGAAGCGATCCAGCGATTGGCAGCCGTCAGTCAGTGACGCCGGGCTGCGGCGACCGCCCGATCTGCGTCGCGCTTCGCCTGCCGTTCGGCGATGTCCTGGCGCTTGTCGTACGCCTTCTTCCCCTTGCCCAGCCCGATCTCCACCTTGGCCTTGCCGTCCTTGAAGTACATCTGCATGGGCACGAGGGTGAGCCCGGACTGCTTGGTCTTGCCGATCAGGCGGTTGATCTCCTGGGCGTGGAGCAGCAACTTGCGGGTGCGGCGCGGCTCATGGTTGGTCCATGTCCCCTGGTCGTACTCGGGGATGTGCGCGTTCACCAGCCAGACTTCGCCGTCTCGGACCTCGGCGTAGGCGTCGGTCAGGTTGGCCTTACCCGCCCGCAGGGACTTGACCTCAGTGCCCGTCAACACCAGGCCGGCCTCGTAGGTGTCGGTAATGGCGTAGTCGTGGCGGGCACGGCGATTCACCGTGATGAGCTTGCGCCCGGATTCCTTGACCATCAGCAGGAGACCGGAACCTTCGCCCCGCCGAACCAGCCCATCGGATCGTAGGGCGTGCCGTTGACGTGCACTTCAAAATGCAGGTGCGGACCAGTGCTCCACCCGGTGGAGCCCACGTTGCCGATGATCTGGCCCTGCGTGACCTTCTGCCCAGGACTGACCGATACCGCCGACTGGTGGGCGTACATCGTGGAGATCCCGGATCCGTGCTGTATGAGGGTGTGCAGGCCGTAGGGTCCGCCGTTCTCCACCGAGACCACAACACCGTCGGCGGCCGCGAGGATCCCGGTGCCCATCCCAGCGGAGATATCCGCGCCCGTATGACAGGAACGGTAGCCATAGACCGGGTGGATGCGCGGCCCGACGTTGCCGGACACTCCGGCGCCCGGCGCCGGCCAGGCCAGCCCGCCGGAACCGATCTGGATCGGCACACCCGCGGTGCCACTGCCCTGCGCCTTGGCGGAGGCCGCCCGGGCGATCGCGGCGATGCGCTCCTGCTCGGCCTTGTACTGCTCGTACTGCTTCTTGACGGCGGAGCGACGGTCCTTGGCGTCACGCAGAGCGGAGGAGCGGTCAGCGACCAGCGCATCGATCTGCACCTTCGCGGCGTCGGCCTTCGCCTTCGCCGCGGTCGCCACCTCGAGTTCCTGCTGCGCTTCCACCTGGGCTGCCTGCGCCTCCTCTTCGGCGTCCTGCAGGTTCTGCAGGCGGATCGTCAACTGCGCCTTGGCCGCGTCGAGATCGGACAGAGTGTTGTTGTTGCCCTGGGCGATGGAGCGCAGCGTCTCCAGGCGGCTGGCGAAATCCCCGGGGCTCTGCGCGTCCAGCAGGATCTCCATCTCTGAGACCGTGCCGCCGTGCTGGTACACATCGCGGGCCATCCGCCCGATCTGCTGCTCCAAGTAGGCGATCTGCTGCTCCGTCTCGGCGATGTCCTGCTGCGCCTTGGTCACCTTGGCGATGGCGGTGGCGACCTTGACGTCGGCGGCGGCCTTGCGCTCCTGCGACTGGGTCAACTCGTTCTGCGCCTGCGCCAACTGGGCACGAGCGGCGGGCAGTTGCTCCTTGGCGTTCTGCAGCTTGTCGAGCGCGGCAGCCACCTTCGCGTCGGCGCGGGCCAGGTCGTCACTGGACTGTGCCACCTGCTCGTTGATGTCCTCGGCGAGGGCGGGAGCACCGGCCAGCAACACCGCGCAGACGCTCGCCATCGCGGCGATGCGGTGGGGGCGGCGGGAGCCAGACATGGTGGACATACTCCTTCTACGGTACCTCTACACCTTGAGGTATCGGCGCAATGTGAGCGCGGCTGCAATCGCGGCGATCAGGATGCCCGTTACGAAGACGACCGGCAGGATGAGCAGCACCTGTTCCCAGGAGACGAATGCGGTGAACTGGTACGCCGGAGCCAGCACCTGGTCGATCAGAATCGCCTTGGTGGCGACGATCGCGGCGACCGCCAGCAAACCGCCCAGAGCCGCCGACAGCGAGGCCTCGAGCAGGAAAGGCATGCGGATCATGATGTTGCTCGCCCCCACCAGTTTCATGATCCCGACTTCTCGGCGGCGGGCGTGCGCGGCCACGCGGATGGTGTTGATGACCAACAGCGCGGTGACCACGAGCATGGCGACCGCGACGGATAGCGCGATGACCTGCAACCCGTTCAGTAATCGGAAGAACCGATCGAGCAACTGCCGCTGGTCCTGCACCTGTTCCACACCGGGGCGTCCGGCGAAGGCCGCTGCGATCACCTCGTACTTCGTGGGGTCGGACAGCTTCACGCGGAAGGACTCCGGCAGCGCGTCGGGGGTCACGTTGGCCACGATCGGGGAGTCCTTGAACTGTTCCAGGAAATGCTGGTAGGCCTCTTCCTTGGACTCGTAGTAGATGTCCTGCACGAGGGGGCGCAGCGCGTTGAGCTCGGCTTCGATCTGCGTGCGGACCTCCGGCGTGACCGCCCCCAACGAGCAGGCCGGCACCGTGGAGTTGGCGCCGCACAGGAAGATCGATACCTCGACCCGCTCGTACCAGTAGTCCTTCATGCTGTCGACCTGGGCGCGCACGAGCAGGCCCGCCCCGAACAGGGTCAAGGACACGGCCACCGTGATGATGACCGCGAAGGTCATGGTCAGATTGCGGCGCAGACCCTGAAAGGTCTCACTGAGGATGAATCGGAATCTCACGGCTGATGGTCCTGTCCGTAGACGCCGCGTGCTTCGTCGCGGATCAGCTGCCCCACATCGAGTTCGATGACCCGCTTGCGCATCTGGTCGACGATCGCCGCGTCGTGGGTGGCCATGATCACGGTCGTGCCCACCCGATTGATGCGGTCGAGCAGTTTCATGATGCCCACACTGGTCGACGGGTCGAGGTTGCCGGTGGGTTCATCAGCCAGCAGCAAGGGCGGGCGGTTCACGAACGCCCGGGCGATGGCGACTCGCTGCTGCTCACCACCGGACAACTGGTCGGGGAAGCGCGCCATCTTGTCGGCGAGGCCCACGAGTTCGAGGACCTCGGGCACCGAACGCTCGATCTGGGCGCTCTTGCGGCCCAGCACCTGCAGCGTGAAAGCGACGTTCTGGTACACGGTCTTGTTCGCCAGCAGCCGGAAGTCCTGGAACACCGCGCCCATCCCCCGGCGCAGTTGCGGGACCTTGCGCCGCGACAGCCGCCCGACGTCGCGGCCGGCCACGATGACCCGGCCGGCGGTGGGCTTCTCCTCGCGCAGGATCAGCCGCATGAACGTCGACTTACCCGACCCCGAAGCACCCACGAGGAACACGAACTCCCCCGCCCGGATGTCAACGCTGATGTCGTCCAGAGCGGGTCGGTTGCGTTTGTCGTAGCGCTTGGTGACGCGCTCGAACGTGATCAATACAGTCCCACCCTTGACTCGTTTCACCCGAGTCTACGGTCCAGTCAGGCTCCCGGGAGGTTCGCGTCCGACCAACACGCCGGGGTCAGCGCCGGTGAATGGACTTGTAGCTGAGGTAGGCACTGAGCCCCTCCACGCCATATTCGACGCCCAAACCCGAGTCCTTGCGGCCACCGAAGGGAGCGCTGTGGTTGGAGGCGAAGAAGTTGATGCCGACCGAACCGCTGTCGATGCGCTGCGCGACGGCCAAGGCGGCGTCGGGATCGGCAGAGAAGACAATCCCACCAAGGCCGAAGCGGGTGGAGTTCGCGATCTCCACGGCCTCATCGATCGTCTCGTAGGCCAGGATGGTGATGACCGGCCCGAAGATCTCCTCGCGGGCCACAGTCATCTCGGGCGTGACGTCCGCCAACACGGCCGGGGTGATGAAGTAGCCACGGGTCACGTCCGCCGGCCGACCCCCGGTCACGAGCCGCGCCCCCTCATTCCAGGCCGACTCGAGGTAGTGCAACACCTTGTCGTACTGCATCTTGTTGGCGACCGGGCCGAAGACAGTGTCGGGGTCGAAGGGATCCCCACACTTGGCGGCAGCGATGGTCGCGGCCACCATCTCCACGACCTCGTCGTACCGCTGCGCCGGAGCGAGGATGCGCGTGGAGATGTAGCAGGTCTGCCCTGTGTTACGCAGACAGGAACGCACCAACACCTGCGACATCGCGTCGAGGTCGGCATCCGGCAGGACCACAGCTGAGGACTTCCCACCGAGTTCCAGTGTGACGGGGCGCAGGAGTTCACCACAGACTGCGGCGATCTTGCGACCGACCGCCGTCGAGCCGGTGAAAGCCACCTTGTCGACGTCGCGATGGCGGACCAGCATGTCCCCGGCCGCCGCGTCACCCGTGATCAGATTCACCACGCCGCCCGGCACTCCCGCTGCCTCGATCGCCTCGATGATGAAGCGGATCGACAGCGGTGTGGGGGTGGCGGGCTTGATGACGACCGTGTTGCCGGCCAGCAGGGCCGGCGCCAACTTGATCACCACCAGGTTGATTGGGAAGTTCCACGGGGCGATCAGCGCGCAGACCCCGATGGGATCGCGGCGCACGAGGGTCTGGTGACCGCCCACCGGAGCGATCCGGACGTCCTCGGCCTGCAGATAGTCAGCCAGCGTGGCGAAAAACCGGAAGATGCTCGCCGCGTTGGCCGCCGCACCCGCTGTCTCCATGACGGGGCTACCGTTCTCACGGGTGTTCGTCGCACTGAGCACGTCTGCGCGGGCTTCGATCTCGTCGGCGATCCGCAGCAGGTGCTCTGCGCGCTGAGCGGGTGTCAGCCGGGGCCAGGGCCCGGCGTCGAAGGCATTCCGAGCGGCTCCTACGGCGGCGTCGACATCCTCGCCGTCGGCGTCCGGGACTGAACCCCAGACCTGCTCAGTGGCAGGGTCCACAACGTCGGTGCGGTTGTGGCTGTGCGCCGGCACCCACTGGCCGTCGATGAACATGTCCGTCACATGGGTGTAGGGCAGGTTCAGCTCGGCCCGCGGATCGGCAAACGTCATGGTCACCGCAGGACCCCCGTTTTGAGCAATGCGATGGAGCGGGCGAGTTCGGCGGTCGCCATCTCAATGGCTGCCTGACTGAGAAACTCCGGGATGATCTCGGCCCGCAGCCGATCGGTGTAGGTGGCCGGATCCATCCCGAACCACCCCGAGGCCAACGCGATCCCCGCGTGGTCGAAGCGCCACAGCCGGTCGGCATCACGCATCAGCGCGTCCTCCAGGGAGTGCGCCTGCTTGCGGGTGTCGTGGCCGTCGATGATCGCACACACGTCATCGACGAACTGCTCGTCGTAGCCCAACGGCGGCAGCACTTCCTGGGCGATGATGCAGCCCTGCTTCTCGTGCTCGTAGCGGATGGCCGCCTTGCGCCAGTCGCCGGTGAACCCCTCGGAAAGGATCCGGGTCTCATCCACGCGGCCCCAGCCGGTGTCGTGCAGCAGGATCGAGACGCGCACCAACAACGCGTCGGCCTGCGGGTAGACCGCGCACAGGCGCTCCGCGAAGGCCAAGGAGATGGGCAGGTGGACGTCGTTTCCCCGGGTACGGCTTTCGGGCACGACCGAGCGCCAGATGGGGTCGAGGTCCTCGCCGGCGGCTGGCGTCAGCGAGATGGGTGAGCAGTCCACGGGCAGGTCGGTGGCGATCGGCAGGGGTGGCAAGGGGTGCGGCATGGATCGGCTCTCTGGTGTGGGGGTTTCGCGGATCAGTCGTTGACGATCAAGGACTTGAGCATGGCGGTGGGGTCGGCAGCGGGTCCGGCAGGGATGTGCGCACCCTTGGCCAGGGCGGATTTGACCGCCATGAAGTCCAAGGGGGCGTTGATGGCGTCCGCGGCGAGGATGCGGCCATTGCGGTAGTACAGCAGCGACCATTTATCAGCGGCATGTGCGCGCACGACGGTCTGGTCATGCCCGGTCGACAGTCCGGCGATCTGCAGCTTCACGTCGCCCTGGTTGGACCAGAACCAGGGGATCCCGGCGTACTCCTCGGGGCTGCCGGTGATGGCGTACGCGGCGACCTTGGCCTGCTCAATGGCGTTGTTGACGTTCTCGAAGCGGACGCGGTCACCGGCCGGTGAGCCCGGGACCGGGTTGGGCAGGTTCGCGCAGTCGCCCACCGCCACGGTGACCCCGTCGGAGCACAATGCGTGCCGGTCCACCCGGATGCCGTTGTCGCACTCAAGCCCGAGGTGCTCGGCCAGTTCGGTGTTGGGCAACACCCCGATCCCGATCAGTACCAGGTCAGCGGGAATCACCTCACCGGTTGCCTCCACGCCGACCACCCGATCACCGTCCGCGACGATGCCAGTGATGGTGGCGTCGAGGCGCACGTCGATGCCGGCCTGCCGGTGATGATCGAGCAGGAACTGTGAGGTCTCGGGGCCGACCGCCCGGCCGATGAGGCGCGAGCCGGCCTCCAGTAGGGTCACGCGCTTGCCCAGCTTGGTCAGACTGGCCGCCGCCTCGATCCCGATGAAGCCGCCGCCGATGACGACCACGTCACGCACGGCGGGGACACGGGCTTTGAGTTCGAGCGCGTCGTCGGCGTTGCGCAGGTAGAGCACGCCCGGCAGGTCGGCGCCGGGGATCTGCAGGCGGCGGGCTCGGGCGCCGACGGTCAGGGCGAGCCGGTCGAACCCGAACTGTTCGCCCGATCG
>JAKOZM010000058.1 GCA_029779995.1 Actinomycetes bacterium | reverse complement strand
GGGCCCGCTCGGCATAGAAGGCCGCCATCCTCGCGAACCCGTCCTCGGCCTCCTCAAGGCCGACGTGCATCGAACCCATCAGCACCCGGTTGGGCAGGGTGACGAAGCCAAGGTCAAGGGGCGCGAGAAGGTGCGGGTACTCCATGCCAGGCAGTATTCACCCCGGACGGTGGACCAACGGCAGGGGGACAGTCATGTGCCTGGTCCGTGATCAGCAGGACTCTGCCCCAGCAGCACCCGCGTCGCGGCCACGGCCTTGGTCTCAATATCCTCAGCGACTGTGACGTGACCTTGCGGACGGCGAGCTGGTCGTTTCCGCTGTGCAGGGGCAGCGCCAGCATGCTCACACTGCCCGTCCTGCGTACCGCTGCGGCGTCGGTCCTGGGGCCGCTACGCCCAGCGTCGGTGCGCGTGATCCGGCCCGCGCGCACAGCGAGCCCGGACAGGCGCAAGTGGATGCAGTACTCCAGAGTGTTCTCGTCGATGAGGACCTCCAAGGAGGCGCAGTCCGCCAGCGCAATGAGCGGGGCCGCCTGTTCCGCGACGCGGCGCAGGGTGGGGTCGGCCGCCTATTCGTGGTGCTCACGCAGCTGGGGTACAACTGACTCCATGCCCGAGGGAGACGCTGTCCGCCGCACGGCACAGGCCCTCAACAGGGCTCTGACCGGGCGGCTGCTGACAGTCAGCGACTTCCGGGTGCCGAGATACGCAACGGTGAGTCTCGTCGGACAGTCGATCGTCGAAACGGTGGCGGTGGGCAAACATCTGCTGACACGCACCGACACGGGGCTGACGGTGCACAGTCACCGGCGCATGGAGGGCAAATGGGTGACGGGGCGCGCGGATCTGCGCACCGGCCCGGCGCATCAGATCCGGGTCGTACTGCGCACTGCGGATTCGGCCGCCATCGGCGTTCGACTGGCCATGGCCGAAGTTGGGCGCACCGTCGACGAGGGGCGATGGGTCGGTCACTTGGGGCCGGACATCCTCGCCGATGACTTCGATCCCGCTATGCCACTCCCAGAGCGACCGATCGTGGCCATGCTGCTTGACCAACGGGTCATCGCGGGTCTGGGGACCATGTGGGCGGCTGAGACGGCATTCGCAGCCGGCGTCAACCCCTACGCCGTCGCCGGGGATCTGCGACTCGCCCTCCGGCAGACGCGGGAGCAGATGCTGCTCAGTGTCAGCGGCGCCCGGCCGCGCATGCAGGTGTTCGAGCGCAGGGGCCTGCCGTGCCGGGTCTGCGGAGCACTCATCAAGGCGGGGCGGGTGGGCAAACCACCCCAGGATCGGATCACCTACTGGTGTCCCACCTGTCAGCCGGGGTGAGGAGTCTCATAGCGGGGATGCCCGGATGCGGACTTACACTTGGGTCATCCCCTCACGTCAAGGAGTTGCCATGCTGAACGGTTCGCCCGCAGCGCAACTCACCGACGTTGACCCCCGCCGCCTGGGGAAGTGGGACGTGGAGGCCCGTATCGGTTCTGGCGGAATGGGAGTGGTGTACCGCGCACGTAGCGGCGAGGACGTCGCCGCTGTGAAGGTGGTTCGGCCCGGACTGCTCGACGATCCGCAGGTCGCTGCTCGCTTCGAGCGCGAGGCGCAGGTCTTGCGCTCGGTGCATGACACCCACATCAGCCGGTTTCTGGATGCCGACATCGCTGGTACCCCGGCCTGGTTGGCGACCGAGTACGTCGCCGGGCCGAACCTGCGTGACGCGGTGGCCCTGTGGGGTCCGCTGACCACCTCGCGCTGGTGGGAACTGGCCCGCGGCCTGGCCCAAGCTCTGGCCGTGCTGGAGATTCACGGAATCATGCACCGCGACATCAAACCCGCCAACGTCATCATGAGTGATCGCGGTCCGGTCCTCATCGACTTCGGCATCGCCCACCCGGAGGATGCCACGAGCCTGACTGCCACCGGAATCGTCACCGGATCGCCATCATGGCTGTCCCCCGAGCAGGTCGCGTTACAGGAACTGAGTGCAGCCAGCGATGTCTTCTCGCTCGGCTCCCTCTTGGCCTTTGCGGCAACAGGGCAACCCCCGTTCGGGCAGGGTGCCACTGTCGCGGTCTTGATGAACATCCAGCGCAATGATCCCGACCTGTCCGGCCTCGACCCCACCCGCCGGGTGCTGCTGGAACGCATGCTGGCCAAGGACCCTGCCCTGCGGCCCACTGCCCGCGAAGTCCTGGACGTCGCGCGCGGCATGAAGGACATCCCCGAGGATGCCACCGTCTCGGTCTCGCAGAGTCACACGACGCAACCGATCGTGGCCCCGCCAGCAGTGCAGCCACCCGCGGCGCCGACGCCACCCCCGAAGCCGCGACGGCTCGGCGCTTGGGCCGCCGTGGGCTTGGCCGGTGTTCTGGCCCTAGGGATCGGGTACGCCGGTTTCAACAGTCTGCAGTCCGGCGGTGCTCCTGAGCCGTCGCAGAGTCAGTCGCAGCAACCCAGCGAAGTTCCGAGCGCGGGCGAGGCTCCGGCCAACCCGGGCTCCGACCAGCTGCGGTCGGGCAACTGGTTGTTGTCCCAGTACTCCATTTCGCAGGACAACGGAAAGCTTGTCATCAATGGGACTGTTCAGAACAGCGGCAACAAATCTGCGAGCGCCGATCTGACGGTTTTCTACTACGTCAACGGTGAGGCGGTGGCAGTGGCCACGGGCAGCACGGGCGAGGTGGCTGCCGGCGGCAGCACTCAGGTCACGCTGACCAGCGAGGACGACTGGCAGCCGGGCAACCCCACTCTGGTGGTTGAGGCCGGCTAGGCCAGTGCCGCCTTGGCGCGCCGACGCCGCAGCCAGCGCACGACCAGCCAGATGAAGACCACCAGCAGTACTGCGACCAGCAGCGGCGCGATGATCGCCACAAAGGCCAGTACGGTGCTCACGATGTCCTCCCCCGTGCTGACCACCGGAGCTCCCACGCCGGCGGTGCCCGCGTTGATGACGGGGCGGATCGCCGCCTTCGTGCCGTGCACCGCTCCCGCCGTGAGGAGACCGGCGATGAGCCCGAGCCAGGGCGGGATGTCGGTGATGCCGGTGCTGGCAGCCATCAGCAGCGCTCCGGCCGCGGGTCTGATTACCGTCTGGATCACGTCATTGACACTGTCGACGGCGGGGATCTTGTCGGCGAAGAGCTCGACGATGAGCAGGACACACAGGGTCCCCAGCACCCACGGATTGGCCAGGTTGTCGTAGGGCGCGCCGAAGTCGAGCCAGCCCAGAGCCTGCAAGAAGCCCACCATGACCAACGGAATGTAGGCATTCAAGCCGGCGGCCGCGGCCAGACCCAGCCCGGTGAGGATGGCGCTGGTCAGGTCCATGGCTGCCACGGTAAACCCTGGATTGCCGGTCGTGGAACCAGCCATCAGTCGGGACACGACCGGATTCGGTTCAAAAGTCCGCATGGGACCGCCGAGCGTGCGCATCTTTGGCCCCCGCATACCGTGCATATGGGACTAAAGGGGCCGGGTTGGGGTCAGTTCTGCGCACCTGGGAGCCGCGCAGCCAGAGTCATGCGCAGATGTGAACCACGGAGGAGTAGCCGGCCATGACGAGGTCCTGGCAGCCGCCGACGGCACTGGAAGGCCGGAGCGGGTCCTGGTGACGAGTCCGAAAAGAGGCTCCCCGATCGACCGCCTACCATCGAAGGCGTGTATCCGCTGTTCCTGCGCCTGACTGGAAAGCCAGTGTTGGTGGTTGGGGCCGGTCCGGTGGCGGCCCGCCGCGTGCAGGGTCTGTTGGCTGAAGGGGCTGTCGTCACGGTGGTCGCTCCGCATGCTGCTGAGGACTTCCCTTGTGAGGTGCAGAGCCGCCCCTTCGCCGACGACGACCTGCGTGGTGCCTGGTTGGTGCAGGCCTGCGCCACGCCCGACGTCAACCGTCGAGTGGCCGCGGCGGCGCAGGCCGCCGGCATCTGGTGTGTCAACGCCTCCGACTCCGGCGGGGCGGCATGGTCCGCGGCGACCGCAACCGCCGGGGAGGTGCAGATCGCCGTGTCCGGGGGAGCAGACCCGCGGCGGGCCACGGCGGTGCTCACCACGGTACGGGAGGCACTCATGACCGCTGATCTGCGCGCGCATCGCCCCCACGCCGGCCGGGTGGC
The DNA here is from genome assembly GCA_029779995.1 of Actinomycetes bacterium. The sequence goes on along the minus strand of JAKOZM010000058.1, from coordinate 5,085 downwards.
ACTGGTCGGGGCGGGCCCTGGTGATCCGGATCTGCTCACCCTGCGAGCCCGGGACCTGCTGGCCGCAGCCGACGTCGTGGTCACCGACCGCTTAGCACCGCGGGCTGCGCTGCAGTTCACCCACGGCCGGGTGGTACACGTCGGCAAAACACCAGGCGATCACACCGTCGGTCAGGACGACATCAATCGAATTCTCGTGCAGGAGGCCCGCGCCGGCCAGCTCGTCGTCCGGCTCAAGGGTGGCGACCCGTTCGTGCTCGGGAGGGGTGGGGAGGAACTCGCGGCCTGTCTGGCGGCCGGTGTTGAGGTCGAGGTGGTGCCCGGCATCACCAGCGCGGTGGCAGTCCCTGCCGCCGCCGGCATCCCCGTGACCCATCGTGGGCTGGCCACGGGCTTTGTGGTCGCGACGGCGCACGGCCAGGATCCGGAACTGGTGGCACATCTGGCCGCGATCCCGGCCGAGATCACCATCGTGCTGCTGATGGGGGTACGGGCCCTGCCCATGGTGGTGGAGGTGCTGCTCACCCGCCGCGCTCCTGATACCCCAGCCGCGATCATCGAACGGGGGTGGACGGCGCAGCAGCGCACGGTCACGGCCACGCTGGCGACTCTGGTCGACGCCTCCACAGGGGTGCGGGCGCCCAGCATCGTGGTGGTGGGCGAGGTTGCGGCGCTGCATGAACAGTTCGGAGACGTGGCCCGGGTCTCGGCCCCGGCGGGGTTGATCGCGGACTGACCTCAGACGCGCTGCACGGCCACCATCGTGACATCGTCGCGGCGCCAATCCACGGCGCGCGACCGCGCGGCAGCCAGCACATGCTTCACGAATCCCGCCGCAGTGTCTTCAGTGGCAAGGGCCCCGTAGACCAGGCGTCGTAGACCCTCATCTCCGAGCTCCTCGCGATCAGCGTCGTGAGATTCCACCAGGCCGTCGGTCCACATGGCCAACATGGCGCCGGGTTCCAACTGCGTGGAGTGATTGATCCACGATCCGCCCAGCACGCTGAGCAGCGGCCCGGTGGGCACCAGTTCGGTGAGCGCGGCTGACACCAGCCACGGGGCGTGGTGCCCGGCGTTGGCCCACATCAGCAGCCCCGTGTCCGGGTCCAGCACGAGCGCAACGCAGGTGGCGAACCGGCCGGGGTCGCGGAATCCCGCCGCGGCGACCTGCAGGGCCAGTGCCGGGTTGCCGTGCTGCGCCAGGGACAACTCGACGACGTGCTTGAGGCGCAGCGCCTCAATACCGGCCGCCGGCCCGTGACCGGAGACATCAGTCATGGTCAAGGCGAGCCGGCCATCCTGCAGCAGCTGAGCACTCCACCAGTCCCCGGCCAATACTCCCTGCGCCGGCGACAGCTCGCCGTACAGGTCCAATCCGGTAACCACGACCGGGTCGGCGTCGTACAGTTCTCGCCTGATAGCGGCTAGGACCGGCGTCTGCTGCTCCAGGCCCTCGTCGGCCTGCCGGGCGCGGTCGATCTGATCGACGAGCTGGCGGCGCATCTCCTCCGCGTCCTGCCCCACCTGGCGCAGTTCAGGGGGTCCGGATGGCACGATCGGCGTTTCATGGTGGGCCGGCTGCGCCGCCTTCAACAGTTGTCTGCGCAAGTCCTGCAGCGGGCGCAGGACACCGCTGATGAGGAACCAGGCGAAGGCGATCAGCAGCAGCAGGAGCAGTGCAATCGATGCGTTCAAGACTCGCCACAGCAAGTTGAACTGGTCCCGCTCACTGCGCACGGCGTCGTCAACGTTGTCGCGGATCTCCCGATCCAGTTGCTCAACGTACAAGCGACTCTCGTTGTATAGCGAACGAGGCGTGCCACTGCGAATGATCCGGCGGGCCAGTTCCGCGTCGCCTCGGGCGGCGGCGGCGACGATCGGGTCGGTACCCTGCGTGCGCCACGCCTCGGCCGAGTCCTGAGCCTTGGCCCGCAGCATCAGCAGCTCCCCGTCCGCACGCAGGTACCTGCGCAGCTCGCGGAAAGCGTTGTCCATGCGAGCGCTCGCCTCCACGTAGGTGGTGAGGTCGGGAGTGTCCCCGGTCAGCGCGTAGGCGTTGGCCCCCGCCCGCATGTCCCCCATCGCCGCAGTGAGGTCACCGGCGGCATCCGAGGCCGGTTGCAACTGGCCGGTCACCGTGTTCGCGGTGCGCGCCACAGTGTTATAGCCGGTACGCAGCGACCATGCGGTGATCAAGACCAAGGTCACCGCGATCAGCAGCACAAGCCAGATGCGGGCACGCAGACTCACGAATGGCAGGCTACTCGTATCCAGGAGAAGGAGACACGCGTGCGCTTGCGGCAGATGCTCAGCGGCCTACCCGTCTACCGTGCTGGTCAGCGGCCTGCGCCGCGGACCGATGTGACGACCTACAAGTTGTCGAGCAATGAGACACACGTGCCTCCTCCGGAGGCGGTACTGGCGGCCTTGCCGGACAGCGCGGTACACCTCTATCCGGATCCCGGCAGCAGCGAGCTGATCGCCGAGCTGGCCGACTACACCGGTGTGGCAACCGACCAGGTCTGCGTTGGCTGTGGTTCGGTGTCTCTGTGCCAAAACGCGGTGCAGATCGCCGCGGACGCCGGTGACGAGGTCGTCTACGCGTGGCGCTCGTTTGAGGCCTACCCCATCGTCTCGGCGATCTCAGGGGCACGAGCCGTGCAGGTGCCACTGCGATGTGACATGACGCACGACGTCGAGGCCATGGTGGCGGCGGTGGGTGCGCGCACCCGCGTCCTCTTCTTGTGCACGCCGAACAATCCGACCGGTCCGGCGATCACCCATGCCGAGGTGTTGTGGGTGCTGGACAACGTCGGGGATGACGTACTCGTGGTGATCGATGAGGCCTACCACGAGTACGTGACGGATCCGGACGCGGTCCGCGCCCTCGACATCGCCGCGACACACCCCAACGTCCTGGTGCTGCGGACGTTCTCCAAGGCCTTCGGTCTGGCCGGGCTACGGGTGGGCTACGGCGTGGGTTCGCCGGAGTTGGTCGCGGCCATGCGCAAGGTCGCGACCCCGTTCGGGGTCTCTGCGATCGCCCAAGCGGCCGCCGTGGCTTCCCTGCAGCCCGATGGGCTGCGCCACATGCGAGATGCCGTGGCGGCCAGTGTCGAGCAGCGGGACTGGCTCGCAGCCGGTCTGCGCGCCAAGGGATACGACGTCCCCGACAGTCAGGCCAACTTCGTCTGGGTCACGTCTGCGGACGATCTCGCCGGGTATCTCGACGGTCATGGTCTGACCGTGCGGCCGTTCCCGGGTGAGGGGGTCCGGATCTCAGTGGGTCCGCGGGCCGCGAACGAGCGCGTCCTGGAGGTGCTGTCCGCGCGTCTCTGAACTTGTGATCTGCATCACATGCGACTGATTGGGCAGGCCGAAAGGGACCAAAAGAGACGGAAATCGTTGCCTAACCGCCTCCGGACAACGGATAGGTAAGGCTTACATTTCTAGAATTTACGAATTGCTTACGACAGACTTTGCGTTATGAGTGCGCTGGATCTGTCTCGGTGGCAGTTCGCCATCACCACGGTGTACCACTTCCTCTTCGTGCCCATCACCATCGGAACCTCGTTCCTGGTGGCGGGTATGCAGACGGCGTGGGTTCGCACCGGCAACGAGAAGTGGCTGCGAGCCACGAAGTTCTTCGGGAAGCTCTTCCTGATCAACTTCGCCATGGGTGTCGTCACCGGCATCGTCCAGGAGTTCCAGTTCGGTATGAACTGGAGCGATTACAGCCGTTTCGTCGGCGACATCTTCGGGGCCCCGCTAGCCATCGAAGGTCTGCTGGCGTTCTTCCTCGAGTCCACCTTCTTAGGGCTGTGGATCTTCGGCTGGGACCGGCTGCCGAAGAAGCTGCACCTGGCGACGATCTGGCTGGCGGCCTCCGGTACGTTGCTCAGCGCCTACTTCATCCTGGCCGCGAACTCCTTCATGCAGCACCCGGTCGGTTACACGGTGAACCCCGTCACGCAGCGGGCCGAGATGACCGACATCGGTGAGGTGCTCCTGCAGCCGCTGGCCATGATCACCTTCGCTCACGTCATCACGATGGCGTTCCTGGTGTCGGGCCTGTTCGTCGCCGGCATCTCCGGCTGGCTGTTGTTCAAGAACAAGTCGGTGGACGTGGTGCGGTCCACACTCAAACTGGGGTCGATCACGGCGATCGTGGCCTTCGTGCTCGTCGGCTGGACCGGCGACATGCAGGCCACCAAGATGGTCGAGATTCAGCCCATGAAGATGGCGGCCGCGGAGGCTCAGTGGGACACCGCGGCACCAGCCCCCTTCAGCCTGTTCACCATCGGCACCCTGGACGGCTCCGCGCCGATCTTCAGCGTCGAGGTTCCGCATGGCCTGTCGCTGCTCGCCACCCACTCGTGGGATGGGGAGGTGCAGGGCATCAACGACCTGCAGGCACAGTACGAGCAGCAGTTCGGACCCGGCGACTACCGGCCGAACATCCCGATGGCCTACTGGAACTTCCGGTTGATGATCGGCTTCGGTGCGCTCGGCGCGCTGATCGCCGCCTACATGCTGTGGGCCACCCGCAAGGACCGCATCCCCACCTCCAAGTGGTTCCCGCGCATCGCGCTGCTCGGGATCGTCATGCCGCTGCTCGGCTCGAGCACCGGCTGGATCTTCACCGAGATGGGGCGCCAGCCGTGGATCGTCTTCGGGCTGATGCAGACCAGTCAGGGCGTCAGCCCCACGATCACGCCGCTGTACGTGATCCTTTCGATGGGCATCTTCACCCTGCTGTACGGCGGGCTGGCTGTGGTGGAGGTAGGACTGCTCATGCGGGCCGTCAAGATCGGTCCGCCCGATGCGGTCGAAGACAACTACCCCGACAAGCTGGGCGAAGAGCGTCCACTGACCGTGACGTACTGAGGAGCTGATCATGGAACTTCAACAAGTCTGGATCATCCTGATCGCGGTCCTGTGGGTCGGGTACTTCGTCCTCGAGGGCTTCGACTTCGGAGTGGGCATCCTGCTGCCGGTACTGGGCAAGACCGAGCAGGACCGCCGCGCCATGCTGACGACGCTCGGGCCGGTCTGGGACGGCAACGAGGTGTGGCTGCTGGTCGC
>JAKOZM010000056.1 GCA_029779995.1 Actinomycetes bacterium | reverse complement strand
GACTCCGCCGGCGTGGGCGACCACGCCGACACCATCACCCGAGACCGACAGGCCAGCAGCCCACGCTGTACTCTTCACGTACCAAGTGCCTTCCCGTGCCGGGTCTTTGTGACGTCGCAATCACAAGTATTCCGTTACAGGACAGGCACTTTGGTACATCCAGGCGGCGCGTCACCCACCCACCCATGAAGGGCCGAGGCTTGTGAGGTGTACGTCCGATCTTGAAACGGCATGATCCCGGAAGAATAATGGTGAAGCGTTCGTTCATTGCCGCACTCCGATCCGCAGGACTTGAAAATGCGCTATCCCAGCGTCTGTTCCGTGACCGACCATTCCTTACGCCAGCCGATCGTGCGAGCTGCGGGGTTACTGGCGGCACTGACGGTCGTCGGCTTCCTGGCCGGCTGCGCGAACTCGACGCCGTCAACGGCGGGAGCCACCAGTCCTACTGGAGTGAGTCTGCGGCCCACCTCCACCGCTCCGACGACATCGATGGCACCGAAGACGATCACGTCCACGACCTCAGTGTCACCGGCCACGTCGCGGCCCGCCACACCCTCGGTGACAGCGACAGCACGCCCCACTGCGGCGGATCCAGCCAACCCTGCGACGTGGATCGTCGAGCCTGCGGGCGTCGGACCCCTCCGGGTCGGTGGGAAGGCGTCGGCTCTGGTCAAGGCGGGGCTGGTCCAAGCTTCCGCAGAGGATCTATGCGGGACGAAGTACGAACCGAGTGCCAGGGTGGAAAGGACCCCAGGAGGGATCGACCTGGAGTTTCGAGACGGCTCACCGGAGGATCTCGACTTCATTTCGGTGGACGCTCCGCAGTTGCGCACCGCCAAGGGGATCGGGGTGGGCAGCTCTCGCACCGACGTCATTGCCGCGTACGGGAAGTTGCCCCAGGTGCGGGTGAGCGAAGGCCCTGACTACAGCGAGGCGATCTTCGATGGTTCCGGGCACGGTCTGGCCATCTTCTACGAGGGAACAACCGCCGCCACCGCGGGTAAAGTCACCGGCTTTGAGACCTTCAAGGGCAGCTCGCCGACAAACCTGCGGCACGGTTGGTGGGAGTGCTGACCGACCTGTCCAGAAGCCGGCGGGCCGGGTGGCATCGGGGCGACCGGAGCGTTCGGGCCGAGCGCGAGCTCGCCGCCGGTCGTGGCGTGCCCGAACTTCTCCTGGAGGAACCGGCCGTGGACCACGAGCGACTCGGCGTCGGCGCGGTTGATGGCGACGACCACATTGGCTGGTCGGCCGGTCCAGGGGCGCCGGGTGCCCGCGGCGGGTGCCTTTCCAACGCGGAACATCCCCATCGGGAATAGTCGTGCTCGACAACGTCTTCGGCCATGCGCCCCGTCGATTAGTGACGGTGTCGCGAGCGCGCAGGCCCTATGGGAGGTTGTAGGTGTTGAGCGTGAGTTGACCGTTCGGCCCCTGACTGGCCCAGACGACACGTTGAGAATCGCAGCCGACACCACCGAGTTGGAAGAAGCTGTCGGCCTCGCCCAACAGAATGCTCGTAGTCATATTGTGCAGCGTGAGACGAGCGGTTTGTGAATCTACGTACACAATCCATGCGCCGCACACTCGGAGGAGGTTCTCCGCCGTGGGGTCTATTGTTTGAACCGGACCCAAGGTGAGATCTGACTGATAGTGTCGCGCCACAATAGAGTGCCCACCGGACGCAGGATTCTCGATCCAGGCGACCACTCCCGACCCAATTCTTGGGCCCCATGCGCGCCCGGTTTCCGAGGCCAGGACTGTCCGACCGTCGTCGGTGCGCAGTTGAACATCGGTTCTATATGAGTCCTGGGTGGGCCATGTAGTCAGCAGGCTGCTGATGACGTCGTTGGACGGAGCGGATCCCACGAGGTTGACGTGGTGGGAGATCTCGGTCTTGGTTCCAGTGTTCGGAGAGTAAGAGAAGGTGTTGGAAGTTCTCAAGGCGAAACCGGCATACTCGTCCCAGGTCAACCTCTGGCTGTCGCAGTTGAGTGTCGGCGGTTGGTTTGCACTGTCGCCATTGCTCTCGGCCACGATGGCATCTGTGTTTGCAGCGACGTTGTGATCAATGATGCGCCATGCTGTGGGGTCGGTGATCTCGTTCTGGAGGTGGTCCTGGTCGACCCAGAGAACATGGCCCGACGTCGCGCATACGTCACCGATCATGGCATGGTCGCTCATGGATGCCCGACCGATCGTGGTCACGGTTCCGTTCTTGAGTGACATTGTCTTAACGTCGACTGGTCTCCCGTGCGCTTCGTCCACCGTCGCGAAAGACAGTAAGTCACCGTCGAGAGACAGCCAAGCGGGCTGCGAGAACAGGCGGCGCGCCGTTTGCGTTCGAGACGGATCTACGGGAGTCGCCGATTCACGTGAGCTGGCGGAAATCGTGGGGCGCTCCGTGGGAGTGGCTTGCAGCCCTCCTCCCTGGCAGGCAGCCAGTGGCAGAGACCCAAGGAAGATGAGCGTTGCCACCCCAACCAGCTTCCGCATCATCAGATCACCGGGCGCGGGTCGGGGCCCGGTCAGCGGCCGATGGGTGGTTGCAGGCGGATGTCCGGTTGCGGCGGAGGTGAGCCGGACGGCATACCGGCTGCCTGTCCTGAGGCCGACGGACCGGGTGGCATCGGGGCGACCGGAGCGTTCGGGCCGAGCGCGAGCTCGCCGCCGGTCGAGGCGTGCCCGAACTTCTCCTGGAGGAACCGGCCGTGGACGACGAGCGCTTCAGCGTCGGCGCGGTTGATGGCGTCGAAGACCTTGTCCATCGTCGCGGCGAGCAGGTCGAGCTGGTCGACGAGGATCATCAGTGAGGTCTTGCCGCGGTCGACCGGGCGGGTGTCGGCCCAATGGCGGGGCAGGCGCAGATAGCCGCCGAGCGCCTCGGGGAGGTAGTCGGTCGCGGTCGCCATGACGCTGTAGCCCTGCAGGCTGGACGTGCCGACCCGGTCGAGCCGGGGGATGGTCTCGCGGACGATCCCGGTGACCCGCAGCAGCCGCGAGAGCACCAGAGCCGGCACCTTCGCATCGCGCGCGGTCTGCTCGACCCGCGCGACCGATTCCAGCAGGTCGGCGGCCGTGGGGGCACGCCGCACCGGGGGTGCGGGTGCCTCCGGCTTGCTGCCGAACAGCCAGTCCCCGATGCCCATCGGCCTATCGACCGATGTCGAGCGAGCCCATGGCGACAGTGGGGTTGGCGCGGTTGGCCCGCTCGAGGTAGGCGCGAGACTTGGTGACCTCGTTCTCCAAGGTGCCGATCGTCGCGGCCATGTTGTCCAGCGCCTGCACCTTGAAGGTGTCGATGGCATCCATGGTCTGGTAGATGTTCGCGAACGCGTTCTGCAGCTGCTCGATGCCGATCGTCGAGGAGGCCGCCTGCTCCTGAATGCGCACCGAGTTGTCGCGGAGCATCTCGGAGGTCGACTGGATGAGACCCGAGGTCGTCGTGTTGAGCGCGGTGATCTGGTCGAGGACGAGCTTCTGGTTTCCCAAGGCCTGAGCGACGATCACCGCGGTGCGCAGCGCCGAAACGGTCGTCGTGGAGGCCCGGTCGACACCCTTGATCAACTCGATGTTGTTCTTGATCGTGATGTCCAGGGCCAGGTAGTTCTGGATCGACACCGCGAGTTGGGTCAGCAGGTCCTGGTGCTTCTGGCGCACGTAGAACAGGACGTCCTGCTTGAGCGAACTGGCCTTCTCGGGGTCGGACAGCTCCAGGGTCGCGATGTGGGCGGCGAGCTTCGCGTCGAGCCGCTCGGCGATGTAGACGTATTGGTTGAGCCGGCCCATGGCGTCCCAGAGGTTCTGCTTCTCGAGGTTGAGCGCGGCGTTGTCCTTCTGCAACTCGTCCTGGCCCTGGCGCAGCGAGGTGAGGATGCCGTCGAGGTGGCTCTGGGCCGACTGGTACTTGCGGAAGTAGTCGGTGATCTTGTCGCCGAACGGAATCATCCCGAGGACCTTCTTGACCCCGGTCGCCTGGCTCGGGTCGAGGTCTTCGACCGTGCGCCGCAGGTCCAGCAGCGTCTTGCCGATCTTGCCGCCCTCGGACAGCCCACCCTCCTGCAACGCCCGGACCGGTGACTTGAGCAGCCGGTTGCTCGACTCGGCCGCTCGGCGGATGTCCTCATCGCCCATGAGGCGCACGTCGTTGGCCTTGGCCTCGAACTGCGGCGACTTCGGGGCTGCGGTGAGCAGCGAGGTGACATAGGACTCGACCTTGGCGTCGAGGCCGGGCAGTGCCGCCTCCGGGACCGCAGGGGCCATCCGGGGGGCTGCTGTCGTGCTCACCGGAGTTGCAGCCGGGGCAGGAGCCTCCAGCCGCAGTTCCACTGACGGAGCCGGCGGTGCGAGCGGGGTGACGGCGGCAGCGGCGTCCTGGAAGGACCCGGTCGTGGGCTGGTCGGTCATCGTGTCTTCTCTCCCTGGGCTTTCCTCACCAAGACGTGCGGACAATCTACGCGGTTCCCCGCGCCCAGCGCAGGCCCGCTCCAGGTCCGATCGCGGTGGCCTCGGTGGGGCAGCGCCGCGGGTCCTACCGGTGGACGATCGCAGAGACGAGCATGTATGCCGCGACGAGGAACAGCAGCGTCGCAAAGCTCCGCTTGAGCACGGCGGGGGAGGTGCGCCGCCCGGCATACCCTCCGAGCACGCTGCCGAGGATCGCGCCGACCGTGAAGGTGACCAACAGGGGCCCGTCGAGTTCCACGCCCTGCCCGAGCCGCGAGAGGAAAGCAGTCGCGCTGTTGAGGGTGATGACGAGCAACGACGTGCCTACGGCAGTGGCCATGGGGTAGCCCAACACCAGGGTGAGGGCCGGGACGATGGCGAAACCGCCGCCGACTCCGAAGAACCCAGTGAGGGCGCCGAGACCGGTCGCCAGCGCACTGATCCGTAGCCAGTGGCTCGCGCCCCCGACCGGGGCACTGACCGGCTCGGACCCCACGCCGACGGGAGTGGGCCGCAGCATGAGCGCAGCGACCACGGCCAGCAGGGCGGCGAGCAGCACGAGAAGGATCCGCTGGTCGAGTGCCGCAGAGGCGGCCGAGCCGGCATACGTGCCGACCGACCCCACCACGGCCAGAATCGCGGCGTCGGCGACTCGCACTCGGCCGGCGCGCAGGTGTCCGATGGTCGCCGCCAGCGCGCTCAGCCCGACGATGACCAGGGATGACGTGGTCGCCTCGTGCGGCGACTGTCCCAACACGTAGATGAGGACCGGGATGGTGAGAATCGCTCCGCCGCCACCGAGAGCACCCATCACCACCCCGGTGAGGGCTCCGAGCGGCAGGGCGATCCACGGCATACCGGCCATGGTAAAGGAAAAAGGCGAGATGCCCCGGGGGGTATGCCGTCCGCCCGATGGGGCGTCGCGCGAGGGCGCTGATTTCGGAGTCTGCCGGGCGACCGTGTACTCTCTGCGGTGCACCAGGCACCCGTGCGAGCACGGCGCCTGGGCCCCAATAGCTCAGTCGGCAGAGCGTTTCCATGGTAAGGAAAAGGTCTAGGGTTCGATTCCCTATTGGGGCTCCGACTCCCAGCTGCGGCCGACCCCAGTGGTGCGGCTGCACCGGGGTCGCGGCGGGATAGCTCAGTTGGTCAGAGCGCACGACTCATAATCGTGAGGTCGCGGGATCGAGCCCCGCTCCCGCTACCACGTGCCAACGGCGCCGCAGGACGGGATTTGCAGGGCACCCCCTGAGGTCCCGTATCCTTGAGCGTTGCCTCGCGCCCGAGCGAGTTG
>JAKOZM010000050.1 GCA_029779995.1 Actinomycetes bacterium | reverse complement strand
CCCGGACATCTGGATGAGTCCGCAGGACGCCGAGGCGATCGGGGTCAAGGACAACGAGTGGATCGAGGCGTACAACCGCAACGGTGTGGTCGTCGCCCGCGCGGTCGTGAGCCACCGGATGCCGCAAGGGACGGTGTACATGTACCACGCGAAGGATCGCGTCGTGGACGTGCCGCGCACCGAGACGTCCGGGCTACGTGGCGGGATCCACAACTCGCTGACCCGGCTGATGATCAAGCCCACACACATCGTCGGTGGGTACGCGCAGTTGTCGTTCTTCATGAATTACCTCGGTCCGACGGGCAACCAGCGCGACGAGGTGACCGTCATCCGCCGCCGCAGCCAGGAGGTGGAGTACTGATGTCCACTCGGAGAAGCCCACGCGGGGTGTCCCATCGCCGAGTGCGAGGTTGTTGCGGGGGTAGGTCAGCAACAACGTCGCAATCGGGCTGGTGCCATACCCAAGTCCACCCCTCACCAGAAGGAGCCCACGCATGAAGGTCATGGCCCAGATGGGCATGGTGATGAACCTCGATAAGTGCATCGGGTGCCACACCTGCTCGGTCACGTGCAAACAGGCGTGGACCAACCGCGCCGGCGTCGAGTACGTCTGGTTCAACAACGTGGAGACGCGGCCCGGGCAGGGTTACCCGCGCACCTACGAGGACCAAGAGGTCTGGAAGGGCGGCTGGGTACGCAGCCGCCGCGGCAAGCTCAAGCTGAAGGGTGGCAGCCGCTGGCACCGGCTGAGCACCATCTTCACCAACCCGAAGCTGCCGGAGCTCAAGGACTACTACGAGCCCTGGACTTACGAGTACGACACGCTGATCACCGCACCTCTGGGCGAACACACCCCGGTCGCGCAGCCCAAGTCGTTGATCACCGGCAAGCCGATGAAGATCCAGTGGTCGGCGAACTGGGACGACGATCTGGCCGGAGGTCCGGAACTCGCGGTGCACGACCCCGTTCTGAAGAAGATCAAAGGTGAGGTGGGAGACCGCGTCAAGCTCGAGTTCGAGCAGGCGTTCATGTTCTACCTGCCCCGCATCTGCGAACACTGCTTGAACCCCAGCTGTGTGGCCAGCTGTCCGTCGGGCGCGATGTACAAGCGCGCCGAGGACGGCATCGTGCTCGTCGACCAGGACGCGTGCCGCGGCTGGCGGATGTGCGTTACCGGTTGTCCCTACAAAAAGGTCTACTTCAACCACCGGACGGGCAAGGCTGAGAAGTGCACGATGTGTTACCCGCGCATCGAGGTGGGCCTGCCCACGGTGTGCTCGGAGACCTGTGTGGGGCGGCTGCGCTACATCGGCCTGTTCCTCTACGACGCCGACCGGGTGACGCAGGCTGCCTCGACGGAGAATGAGCAGGACCTTTACGAAGCGCAGCTCGACCTGCTGCTCGACCCCGATGACCCGGCCGTGGCAGCCCAGGCCCTGCGTGACGGCATCCCGGAGGACTGGCTGGAGGCGGCGCGGAAGTCGCCGGTGTACGCATTGGCCAAGAAGTACAGGGTGGCACTGCCGCTGCACCCGGAATACCGCACCATGCCGATGGTCTGGTACATCCCGCCGCTGAGCCCGGTGGTCGACGCCCTGCGGGAGACCGGCAACGACGGCGAGGATGCCGGGAACATCTTCGGAGCCATCGACTCCCTGCGGATCCCGATCGAGTACTTGGCCGAGTTGTTCACGGCCGGCGATGTGGTACCCGTGAAGAGGGTCCTCGGGACCCTGGGTGCGATGCGCGCGTTCATGCGCGACTCCAACCTGGGCAACCCCACCGATCCGAGCATCCCGGCGGCTGTCGGCTACACCGAGGAGGAGATGTTCGCCCTCTACCGGCTGCTGGCAATCGCGAAGTACGACGACCGTTACGTGATCCCCAAGGCGCACACCGAGACGGCGGAGAACCTCGAGGAACTGGCCTGCTCCCTCGACTATGCCGGTGGCAACGGGATGTACGAGCAGGGACCGTTCGGGGAGGCGTCGGGTAGGCCGTCACCGGTCGCGGTCGAAACCTTCCACGCCTTGGCGCAGCGCCAGACCACCGAAACCATCGTGGAACCGGATGCCCAGGCGAAGGTGAACCTGCTCAACTGGGACGGCCGCGGGGTGCCGCTGGGTATGCCGTCGTTCCCCCGGGCGCACGATCACACCGCCCCGGCCAGCGATGCGCCGGTGCGCGCAGACGATGCGGAGCACCAGCGATGATCGACCACGACAAAGCAGTGACGCGGTTGGCGGCGGCATGGCTGCTCTGGTATCCCGACGACGCGCTGTACGCACGGCTGCCGGACATCCGGATCGCCGTGGACGATCTCGGCAAAGGCCCGCGGGAGCCGCTGCAGG
>JAKOZM010000032.1 GCA_029779995.1 Actinomycetes bacterium | reverse complement strand
ACCTGAACGACTTGGCCGTCATCGAGGGCAACGGGGGCCACAGGCCCCTGCTTGCGCCGGATGGCGACTCCCTGCAGGTCGGGGGCCACACTGTTGACCCACCGCAGCGACACGCTGCTGGCCCCGAACCCGGTCACCGACAGACCGGTCACCGGACCGGGCGCGTAGACGTCGGTCTTAGGGCTCCATTGGTATTGCATGCTCAGGGTGGCGGGCCGTTTCTTGGGCACCTTGACCCGCAGGGGCAGATTAGGCACGGCAGCCGTGCCGCCGTCCGCGACGATGGGCGAAGCCCACACCCGGTAGGTGCCGGGTTTGAGGTTGCGCAGGGTACCCGCCGACCTCAGCTTCTTGCGGAAGTCCTTCCGCGCGACGGTGATCTTCGCCTGCCGCCCTTGCGGCACTCCCTGCGCGACCACTCGCAGCGAACCTCGGTCTGGCTTGGCCGCCACCATGACCGCGGCTGCCGAAGCAGGTGCTGCGCCGGCCGGTGACAGGGGCAACGCAGCAAGGGCAACTGCCGTGGCCACTGCCGCGAGCGCTGCCCTGGAAAGAGTCTGCCTAGCCGTCATCTACTGTCCACGGTAGCGGGCGCAACGGTTGATGGCCTCGTCACTTTCAGGATTTCGTCTTACTGCCACCCGTTCGGGTCGTGAGGAAGTAGCCGAGCCCGGCACCGGCTCCGGCATACAGGGCCACCGATGTCAGCGTCTGACTGTCCAGCATCCGGCCGAGCCCGAAGACGATGATGGCGCAGCCGGCCGCCACGAGTAGCGACACCAGCAGTGTTCGTCCCATGGGGAAAGTGTACGGGTCGGGGCACGAGCGTCTTCACGTCTGCACGCTGCGAAAGCCCCGCAGACGCAGCGAGTTGAGGACGACGAACACCGACGAGAAGGCCATCGCCGCTCCGGCGACCATCGGGGTGAGCAGGCCAGCCATAGCCAGCGGAATCGCGGCCGAGTTGTACGCGAAGGCCCAGAAGAGGTTCTGCTTGATCGTCCCCAGCGTCCGCCTGCTCAGGCGGATGGCATCCACGATCGCCAACGGTTCGCTGCGGACCAGCGTGATGTCACTGGCAGCGATCGCCACATCCGCACCGGCCCCCATGGCGATGCCCAGATCGGCCTGGGCCAGCGCGGCAGAGTCATTGACGCCGTCACCAACCATCGCCACCCGCGCGCCTGTTGCCTGCAGGCGAGCGACCTGTGCCTGCTTGTCCAGCGGCTTCACCTGCGCGATGACATCGGCGATCCCGACTTCGGCCGCCACGGCCCTTGCCGGGCCTTCGGCGTCCCCGGTGAGCAGCACTGTGCGCAGACCCAGATCATGGAGTTGGGCGATGGCCGCGGCGCTCGTGGTCCGAAGCGTGTCACTGACCCTCACCCAGCCTCGCACCCGACCGTCCCAGGCAGCCACCACGGCGACCTCCTCGTCCGGTACGTCGTATCCGAGTTCGCGCAGCCATCGGGAGGTTCCGGCCAGCACCTCGACACCGTCGACGATGCCCCGGACGCCTCGACCGGGGACTGCCTCGAAGTGCTCGAGATCCCCCCGCTGGGTCAATCGCGCGGCGATCGCTCGACCGATGGGGTGTTCGCTGCCGCTCTCCAGCGTGCCCACCAGGCGATCGAAGTCATGCTCTGACGTGTCGATTTCCACGTCGATCCGACCTTGTGTGAGGGTGCCGGTCTTGTCGAGCACCACGGTGTCGATCACCTGCGTGCGCTCGAGGATCTCTGGACCCGAGATCAAGATTCCGAGTTGAGCGCCTTTGCCCGTGCCGACGAGGATGGCGGTGGGTGTGGCCAGGCCGAGGGCACACGGGCAGGCGATGATCAGCACGGCGACGGCCGCGGTGAAGGCTGCCGTCACCGAAGATCCGCTCAACAGCCATCCGATGGCAGTCAACACGGACAACCCGAGCACGACGGGCACGAAAACGCTGCTGACCCGGTCCGCCAAGCGCTGTACGGGGGCCTTGCCGGTCTGCGCGCGTTCCACCGCGGCCGCGATCTGGGCGAGCTCGGTGTCCCCTCCCACCCGACTGGCCCGCGCGAGCAACCGCCCAGTCTGATTGACGGCTGCGCCGATCACGTGGTCCCCTGCTCGCACCTCGATGGGTACGGATTCACCGGTGATCAATGCGTTGTCGACCGATGAGTGGCCGCTGATGACCATCGCATCCGTGGCGATCTTCTCCCCGGGACGCACCACGAACTCGTCCCCGACCGCTAACGCGCTGATCGGGATCTGGATCTCCTGGCCGTCGCGCAGAACGGTGGCCTCTTTGGCCCCCATCTTGAGCAGGGCTGTCACCGCTAGACCTGCCCTGTCCTTTGCCCGGGACTCGGCATACCGACCCGCCAGCAGGAACGTCGTGACTGTCACCGCCACCTCGAAGTAGACGTGACCGTGACTGAAGATCGCCACGATCGACCACAGGTACGCCGCCAGTACACCGAGGCTGACCAAGGTGTCCATCGTCGTCCCGCCGTGGCGCGCGGCCTGGAATGCCGCCCGGTGGAAGGGCCATGCGGCCCACAGCACGACCGGGGTGGACAGTGCGAACATGACCCACTCCAGAGTCACCGAGTGCATCATCGTCATGGCGATGATGACGACTGGGACGGCGAGCACTGCAGCCACGATCAGCCGCCGCAGCAGGGTCGGATCGCTGTGATCGTGGTCGGCGTCCGCCATGTGTTCGGTGGCCCGGTAGCCGGCCTTCTCGACCGCGCCGACACAGTCATCCACGCTGACATCCGTGGGCAGTTGGACGTGAGCGGTGTGGGTGGCGAAGTTGACCGACGCTTGCACACCAGGCAGGGCGTTGAGCTTCTTCTCGATCCGCGCGGCGCAGGAGGCGCAGGTCATCCCATCCAGATCCAGATCCACTGAGGTACTCACGTGCGCCACAACGCCAAACCCCCGGCTCGTATTCCGGGCCGAAGTCTTCGCCGGCCTAGGGCGTGTCTGACAATCTCTGTGCGGTTGGTGGGGCAGTCTGGTTTCGTGTCTGAGCGTGATGTGTTGACCGATGAGATGTGGGCTGTGTTGGAGCCGATGTTCCCGGGTCGTTCGCTGCGTGCGGGCAGGCCGTGGACTGATCATCGACTGGTGCTGGAGGCGGTCATCTGGCGGTTCCGGACGGGATCTCC
>JAKOZM010000021.1 GCA_029779995.1 Actinomycetes bacterium | reverse complement strand
ACTCGCCCTCGACGTGTGGGTCGCCTACGAGTTCCGACGGGCTGGCTTCGACGCCGACCGCGTGTGGCCCCGTGCCAGCACGCCGCGCGTGTTGCCGTCTGAGATCAAGGACTTCGTCGAGAAGCTCCCGAAGAAGGATCGGCCCGCACTGTGGCAGCGGATCGAGCGAGGCGTCGGCGGCCTGAGCTCTGCCAACCTCCTAGGCAAGAACTACGTCAAGCAGGTTGACGTTGTGATGAGCCGATGGGCCACAGGACCGGAGCTCATGGTCTCCACGAAGCGGATGGATTCCTCCTTCGGCAAGAACGCAGCAAATCGCGTCGAGGAGAGCTACGGCGACGCCAAGAATCTCCGCCTGCGCCACCCGCAGGCTGCACTCGGCTTCTTCTACTCGCTCAGCGCGTTGGCACTCGAGACCGAGGCGGACACAGCCGAGTGGCTCATCGACTTGCTCATCAAGTTGGGCCGGGAGGATGACGCCTATGACGCAGTTGCCCTGGTCCTGCCTGACCTGACCAAGTCGCAGGAGCCCGCAGATCCAGAGCCGGAGGAGGACTCCGGCCCGATCGAGGCTGGAGCACAGGAGGAAGTCGCTCTCGTCGAGGTGGAGGCGGGAGAGCCCACCATTGACATCGAGGACGTCGTCCCCGTCTCCCTTTACCGCGAGGCCGTGCCGGACGAGCTGGATCCCGGTCGCTTCTTCGCGGTGATGATCGCGCGCATCCTCGACAACTCCCCCGTCAACTTCCACACGGAGGCGCGCGCAAAGCGCCGATCACCGACTACTTAGACCGAGAACGCTCCACTCGGCGTTGATGAAGCTGAGCACGACTTTGCCGGATGGTGAGGAGGTCGTGGTCATGTCCCCCCCAAAGGGCGGCGTCGACGTGCTCAGAGGCCTCAAAGACGCGTCCTGCTGCCAATAGGTCTCGGACCCGCCGGCGGACGCCGCGGAGCTGACTGGTGCGCCCCTCAATCAGGATCGGAGAAGGCATGGGCCAGCGGTCTGCCTCACGCGGTTCAAGTTTGAGGATGCCGCCGCCATAGGAGCGCCCGACGAGTTCGGCGCCGAGAAGGGTCACGCTGTTCAGGGATGCCAGGGAGAGGAGGTCCCGTCCCAACGAGCGGAGTTCCGGCAACAAATACACACCGTGCACAGAGTTCAGATGGTGGACGCCAGCAATGTTCGTGCACAACCTGGCCGTATCCGCGTTCATGTACGTCAGCAACAGATCGGCTGGACGCAGGTAGGGAACACGCCACCAAGGGCTTCGCACACGGCATTTGTATGCCGTCTCGACGCCGACCTGCTCGCCGGCCGAGATGTACCGCTTAGCCGCTTTGGACGGCTCCCCCGCCGGCCGGAAGAGCCACGTGGCAGAACCAGCGTCATCAAGGGCCTCAAGAGCGGTGGCCGTGATGGACAAGCCCCGCAGATGCCGACTGCCGGGGGGTGACAGGCGAACGACGTCCCCCTCCTCAAGGCCGAGCCTTCGGACGTCGTCCCCCCGGAGAGTGAAGTACTTGTTGTTGCCCGTCACCATGCCCAAGGTCGTGTCGCCCCATGCAGAGAGGGGGACGATGTCCTGGGACTGGACAGCGGCGGCATACGCATGGGCCGCGGCGGCGGGCAGGAGGGCGCCGGACCAACGATCTTCACCGCCGGGGGACCAGCGGCGGACGTCCGACTCGGCCAAGACGCTCAGGGTCTCCCCGTTGCGGGTCTGGAGGAGTTCGCAGTGGTCAGTCGGCCCCTCTCCGCGACCTTCGGCCAGGAGCAGAACTACGTCCTCCATCACGCCTGGGAAGACTCGCTCGGTGAACAGCACCAGTCGCACCCGCCCGAAGGCCTTCATGAGGAACTCACGCACAGGCGCCGCGTAATTGACCGTCAGGATCTCGGCTGGGAGGACAAGCCCGAGTCGTCCCCCCTCGCGCACGTGCAGCGCCGAGTGCACAGTGAAGGCGGCCCAGCTGCTCGCAAGACTTGTAAGTGTTACGCCCGCCCGGAGCGCGGCGCGCTGAGCCGCGGCTCGCGTCTCTCCTGCGAAGGCCTGGTAGCGGACATAAGGCGGGTTACCAATCACGGCGTCATATGCCGCCTCGGGCTCGCTTCGGAGGAAGTCGCCCACAGCGATTTTGGCTTCGTGCCCTGCGGCATGAAGCAGATGGCGGGCCATATCAGCTGAGTGCGCGTGGAGCTCGGCACCGTGCAGGTGACCCCGGAGGCCCGTAGGCGCCCCTAGTTCGGCCAAGCGGGCGCCAGCCTCGAGCAGGAAGACGGCCTCGCCGCAGGAGGGTTCCAAGACCCGATCAGAGGGCTTGCGTATCGCCCACTCTGTGACATATCGGGCCACAGCCTCGGGAGTGAAGAAGGCCCCGCGCGCCTTCCGGAGGTCCGGAGAGTCGTGGGGGTGCAGCGCCATGGGCTCATCCTGCCCGAAGGGTGTGACAGCCCTCGCCAACGCCACGGCGGTTGCACCCCTGGGAGCCGAGAGAGCGAGGGAACCACCTCGAATTGCTAGTCAACCCTGAGGAGAGAAATCGGCTCCGCCCGCCCGGCCATGATGGCGGAGGGGGTGGCCGCGAGGATCGACAGAATCACGGTGAGGGTGGCTCCCCAAGCGCAGGCGGTCAGGATCCCGCCGGAGTCGGCGTGGAAGACCCAGCGGGTGATGCCGGTGACGACTGCTGCGCCGAGGGCGGCTCCGAAGACGGAGATGAGCAGAGCTTGGGTGATCAGGAGCCGGCTGAGTGTGCCGGGGGACCAACCGGTCGCCAGGAGGGTGCCGATCTCGCGCCGGCGTTCTTGGGCTTCGGTGGCCGCGACATGGTGGATGCCGATCGCGGCCAGGATCGCTGTCAGCACGGCGGCGGCGATGTCAGGACCTTGGACTTGGACGGTGATGGCGTCTCCGAGGACGGTGCCGACGGCTCGGTTGTGGAACTGGGTCTGCACGGTGCGGATGAGCGCGATGACCGCGGTGGCGGTGGCCGCGCCGAGCAGGGCGGCGACGGCCCGGCCGGGGGCGCTGGTCACCGAGCGCAGGGCGAGAGATGCGACGCCGGTGGCGCGTGGACTCCAGCGCGCCCCTCTGGTGGAGGCAAGGGGTTTCATCGACATCGTCGGCGGGGTACGGGTGGCCGCGATGGCTGGGCCGATCGCCGCCACGAGGGCCACGACGACGGCGGCGGGGATGGCGACCAGGACGGTGACGGGCTGGCTTGGCAGTCCCAAGGCTTGATGGGTGAGGTAGGCGATCAGGGCGCCAAGAGTCCCCGCTGCCAGGGCCGCGGCCAGCACCGGGGCCAGCAGGCCGAGGGCGATGTCGCGGGCGCGCCAGCCGAGGGCCGAGACGATCCCGATGTCGCGGCGGCGGGCGCGCGTGGTGGCGAAGGTGGCGTCGAAGACGACGAGCCCGCTGGCGATCAGGACGGCCAACGCCAACGCGGCCGAGGCCTTGTCGATGCCGGTCACGAGGCGGGTCGCGACACCCTTGACCACCCATGGTTCGTCGATGGTCAGTGCTGGCCGGCCATGGGTACCAGCTGGGATGCTCACGTGTTGTTGTCCGGCGGAGGCACCCATGGTGATGTCGACATCGAGTCCGGTTGCGGCGGCGATGGCTTCGGCGGTGGACCTGACCCGTTCCCGGTCGAGATCGCTCACCCCGGTGACGCCGGCGACTTTGACGCGTACCGCGGAGATTGGGTTGTCCTGGATGGGTGGGGTGCCGCTGAGGACTTGGCCGGCGGGGGCAGCCTTGCTCCAGAGTTGGCGGTCGGCGAAGGCAGGCAACGCGTCCAACGTGGTCAGCATCATCGGCGGCGGCTGGGTGTAACCCCACACGTTCGCCGACGGCAACCATGGCTTGTCACCCAAGGCCCGAGCGCTGGCGGGATCCCCACCGATGGGTGCTGAGTAGGAGAAGGTCCCCAACGGGAGGGAAGCGAGGGATCGGGCATTGGGCAGGCGGGCGGGGTCGAAGACGCCCGTCTTCACGAGGGTGGGTGGTGCTTGGTCGGGGGCGGCGAAGTAGCCGTCCATGGTGCGGAACGCGGTGTCGTCCCCACCGGGTGGGATCGCGGATCCTTGGGCACCCGGCAGGCCCGTGCCGTAGCCCCAGCCGACCGCGAACCCGGGGAATCCCTTGGCGGTCAACGATCCATCCGAGGCCGTGCTGAGTTGCAGCGGGCTGGTGCGGGTGACTCGCAGGATGGTGCGGGTTTGGGCGTCGCCATCGCTCGTGGCGGTGGGGAGGGAGTCCAGCAGTCGTCGGTATGCCGCGGACGCGTTCGCGGTCAGTGTCGGCAACGTCCGATCTGCCGGCCCCTTGAACGCTGCGGGCAGCTCCCCGGCATACCCCTCTCGCGACAACGCGGTCACCTCGGGACCGTCGAAGAGGTCCACTGTCGCCGACACATCCAGTTGCAGGTAGGGCTGGTTAGCCACGGCCACCGGCACCGGACGCCCCGGCTGGGTGTCACCCCCACTGCCTAGGCCGAAGGTCCTCATCTTGGGCTCGCCCGGAGTCAGCCACGACCCGCTCACCATGGCCTCCTGTACACCCGTGAGCTGATCTTCCTTGGTCGGGTCCACGGCCGCGATCAGGAACGGGAACGGGTAGGGCACGTCGACGATCGTCGAGGATCGTGCACCGTTCTTCGCTGTCACGTTGGACGTCGAGAGCGCGAGGAAGGTCGGCTCCTGCTCGTCGACCTTCTCGGTCACCGGAGCCGGGGCACGGAAACCCACCTCGGAACCATCCGGGCGGGTCTCGACCACGACCGAGTACTGCGAACCGCCCGGTTCCAGCGAGGGAGGCTGGAACCGGATCGGGTTCGGGGTGATGTACAACAAGGCGGGTGCGGCCTTGACCACGCTCGCGCCGTTGTCGTACGACCACGTCGTCTTTGTGCGCACCACGACCGGATGGTCGGTGCTCGCCAACGCGCCCAAGTCCACCTGGACCGTCGCGTAGGCCACCACCCAGCCGATGATCGCCACCGGCGCTGCGACCTTCACCCCGGGCTGGCCCTCGATCTGATGCCACTGCTCGGGCGAGATCCCACCCTGGACCGCCGAGAGAAACCCGGGCTGGACCAACCCGGTGGACTGCTCGGCCGCCGAACGTGACCCCTTGGGGCGCACCAGGATGTCGTAGCCCGCCGAGACCGCAGAGGCATCCACGGTGCCTCGCACGTCCAACCGGGTCCGTTCAGTCGCCCCGGTCAACACGCCATAGGCACCGGTGGCCAACGTCAACGTCACCAAGATCGTGGTCAAGTTGCCCGCCAGCAGCAAGCGCCGACTCCCCAGACGGAAGCCCATCACGCGCCCACGTCGTCCGTCGAACGGTCCCCGACAATGCGACCATCACGCATCGTCACCACGCGACCACAACGCCCCGCGACCTCGGGGTCATGCGTGGCCAACAGGACAGTGGCCCCGCGCGCTGCAGCCACCGTCGCGATCACTTCCATCACGGTGTCCGCGTTCTCGCTGTCCAGATTCCCGGTCGGCTCATCCGCCAAGATCAACGCCGGATCCGCCACCAACGCCCGCGCGATCGCGACCCGCTGCTGCTGACCCCCCGACAACTGCCCAGGCAAGGCGTCCAGGCGTTCCGACAATCCCACCTCCGCCAACAGCTCCCGAGATCGCGCTTTGGCTGTGGACGCCGAGGTGTACGGGATTAGGGGCACTCCCACGTTCTCCTCCGCCGTCAACCCCGGAATCAGGTTGAACGCCTGAAAGACGAAACCCACGCGGCGCCGATGCTGCACCAGACGCCGACCCCGCAACCCCGCCACATCGACCTCACCCACCCAGATCGAACCGCTCGTCGGAGAGTCCAACCCGCCCACCAGATGCAGCAACGTCGACTTCCCCGACCCTGAGGCACCCATCAGCGCCACCAGGGCTGCCGATGACACGTCGAGGGAAACTCCACGGAGCGCCTCGACCGCGGACCCTTGGGCACCGAAGGACTTCGTGACGTGCTCGAGCCTCAGGTCCATGGGCTCATCCTCTGTCTCGGGCGGGAGCCGTGCAACGGCACGCATCGGCCCGGCAAAGGGGACAGTCGAGGGATGAACCTCGGTGAGTCTTCCGCCGCTTTCGGATGACGAAGGAGGACTTGCCATGACATTCAAGACCCGTCGTCAGTTCGAAACCCTCGCTCGCGCCGCCGAGCGAACGGGGCTCAGCACCAGGACCTTGCGCCGTCGCATCGCTGCCGGCGACCTTGTCGCCTACCGGAATGGTCCGCGCGTCATCCGCCTCGATCCGGATGACGTCGACCGTCTGATGGTCCGTATACCCACGGTCGGGTGACGAGCACAGCCTCCATCCACAGGTGCACGCATTCGTGAGCGTCGTGCACAGGGCATTCCGACCACTGCCTCTGCCACCGTCAGCGATGGTCCAGTAACGCCATGACGTACTCCGATGCCACCTACGACTGGGTCAAGGTCGCGGCCCTGATCGACGACGCCTGTGCCTCCCTTTGCGACTCACGGGAACACGATGACCCGCTCGTCCACCGGATCTGGCGGCTCGGCTCCGAAGCGCTCCTCATGACGCCCATGCCCCATGTTGACCTCCGCGACGCGTACAAGGTTCTGCCCCAGGCCGTCGGCGACCCTCGCGATCTGCTGCTCCGCGGCGAGGAACTGACCCGAGCGCACCCCATCGAGGAGTTCCCTCCCGGTGCAAGCGCGGTCCTCGTTGAACTCATCGACGTGATTCGGGACCACTTCGGAGGGCTGTGATCGATCCCGTCTGCGGCGAACGCCAGTTACCGAGTCTCAGGCCTTGGAGGTTGTTCCCGTACGACTCGATACCACGTCGGACAGGCGCTCCCGTTGCCGACACCACCGCGCCGCTTCGGGATCGATGCACGCTAGCAGCGCGATCGCACGTTCGAGGTCGGCCATGAGGTCGCGACGGTGGATCGGCTCATGGTGCGCCGCACGATTCCGCAGGTAGAGCAACTGCTCCAGGTCGCTCTCGATTCGGCGGCGATGCTGGTCGGCGGGGGCATCCGTCCGGGGGAAGGCGTGACGAAGATTTGGCACCCAAAGGGACGCGTAATACCGCCGGCTTACCAAGTAGCGCCAGAAGCCAAGGTTCAGTTCGGCCACGACGTGGCCGTGAGTGACCTGTCGCCCACCTCTGGCAGCGCGGTCCTTGGCCTTCATGATGTCAGCGCGCCCACGACCGTCGAGTGGCGCAGTCCTCAGCCAGTCCGAGTTCTGGCGACTCGCAGCCCAGTTGCGCATCTGGGCGTCGAGTGAGTTTCGAACGACTACCTCGACCATCGCGGACAAGGACAACGCCGCGGCCGAGGCTTCGATGTTCCATTCGTAGAGCGCGAAGGCCTCCTCGAGATCACCGTCAGACGCCGACAGATACGACCCGAGACGCTCTGCGGACAGCAGGTCACGCAAGCGTTCGTAGTCCACCGGTCTTGGCTCCACGCTCACCCCTCAGCTATAGTCATGCACGAAGACCCCGGAACGATCCCTGGTGAAAGCCACATCGCCGGGGTTTCGTCATCTGCCCACCGAGTAGGCTCACGGTGGCAGGCCACGCGCAGCCCCCGGAGGGTCGTGAGCCTACTCGGTGGGCACGACACGACGCTTGGACCACTTCTTGGCCTCCTTGGACATCCGCGCGGCGATCTCGGCGTCCCTCCCCCGTGCAACGTGTTGGTAGCGCAGCGCCATCTGCGGAGTGGAGTGCCCGATCCTCGCCATGAGTTCCGCGAGCGTGGCACCCGACTGAGCCGCCAACACCGCTCCCGTATGCCGCAGGTCGTGCACCCGCAGATCGGTGCGGCTCGCCGCCACCCGAGCCTTGAGCCAGTGCCGTCGGAAAGTGTTCGAGTGGACCTGGACGTCCGGGTCGCCGACGGACGGAAAGAGCAACGCTTCCCCACCGGCCCCGACATGCTCCTTGAGATGTTCCTTCAGGATCGGCAGCAGGTGCGGTGGGATCGCGACGTCCCGCATCCCGGCTGCGGTCTTCGGTTTGCCGACGGTGACCTCCTTGCCGATGCGGACGACTCCGCGCATGACGTGGATGGTCCCCGCCTTGAGATCAACGTCCTTGCGACGAAGCTCGGAGACCTCCCCGAACCTCAGGCCACACCATGCGCCGATGAGCACGAGGGCGCGGTATTGCGCAGGGATCCTTTCCAGCAGGACCTCGAGTTCGCCAAGCGTGGCCGGCTCGATCGACCGGACACGCTTGGCCGAACCAGCGCCGCGGACGCGACAGGGGTTCGAGGCAAGGATCTCG
>JAKOZM010000009.1 GCA_029779995.1 Actinomycetes bacterium | reverse complement strand
GGCCGACAACCAGCAACTGCGGCACGCCCTCGCCCAAGCCCTCGGCGACCAGCGCGCGCGACACGCCCGAGACCCACTCGAAAACCGCCCCTGACGACGAGCCCGGACACGCCCCCGAACACCCTCGTCCCGGACACGTCCAGCACGAAAAACCGCAGGTCAAGGCACCAGCCCGGCCAGTGGCTCAAGATAACGATCGAGTCCCTCAACGCCCGCTACCGGCGGACGGTGACCGTGCGCGGCCACTTTCCCACCGAGCAGGCAGCGCTGAAGTGCCTGTACCTGGTGACCCGAGGACTGGACCCCAAGGGCACCGGTCAGGCACGATGGGTCACCCGGTGGAAGCCCGCACTCAACGCGTTCGCCGTCACCTTCGCCGACCGCATGCCGGCCGCCGAGACACTCTGAAATGAACACCGGAAACACCGTTAATCGGACAGACCCCGGCTGAACGCCCGCCTGACGTAGAGCGCGCCGAACCGCACCTGTTGACTGCACTCATGAGGTGCCCTTGGGGCCGTTGGTTCTGTCAACTTGAACTGGCCCCGGGGTGACGGTCCGAGTTGGCCCCGGTTGGGTCAGATTGGTCGCCAGGTTTGTCTCGCGCTGTAGCCCGAGCGGCGTAGCCAGTGCTCGGTGTACAAGATGCGTTCTGGCCTGATGATCGTCAGGGGGTCGCGGGGCGGCTGTTCTAGGGGTCGTCCTTGCTCGGCGTGATCGGACTGCCAGCGGAAAGCGTCCCAGTAGGCGGCAACCTGTGGGTCGTCACGTTCAAGGGTGCGTGCGGTACCGAAGAGTTGGGCACCTCGACTGCTGGCGGCCCCGACAAGTGGGGCGACGATCCCGGCCGAGACGCGCGGGTCGCGGCGGAGGTTGCGCGACTTCACTGAGGAGTTCCAGCTGGTGTAGAAGATCTCGAAGCCAAGGTGGGAGTAGCGCACCGGAGTGGCGGCGGGACTGCCGTCACGGTTGACCGTCGCGATGACAGCAACGTTTTGGCTACTGAGCAGGTTGAGGATCCGCTCTTCAAGTTGCTCGCGGGGCAGGTCGGCGCGAGGGTGTTCTTCGGTGAGCCAAGGATTGGTCAGCGGCATACGTCAACGTAGCAACGAGACTTCGCCGGGCAGGACAGGTCCTGCACTCCTTACATCCCGGGTCAGTGGCCTGCTGGCAGCAGATGGATCCGGAGGATGACTGGTACTGGGTCGACGAGCGTCGCATCTGGAAGAACTGGATAGGGCCCGACCAACTCACCACCTCGCAGGCGGCGCAAGCCTGGGCCGTCTCCACCGCGACCATCCGTCAATGGGTCCACCGCGGCTACCTCAACCCCCTCAGGACAAAAGGACGTAGCGCCGTGTTCTCGGCACTCGATGTCCTTCAGGCAGCCATCGCCACCGGCGAAAGGAACCAGCAACCCGGAGGGCCACTGCGACGCGACCAGGAGCGCCGCGAGCCAGTGGCGACGCGCGTAAGAGGCAAGGACCTCCAGCGGATCGTCACCGCCGAGGCCGCAGCCGCCGCCGTCGGAGTCTCTCCCTCGACCATCCGTTCCTGGAAGCGACGCGGGCACCTCCATCCCGCCCAGCACCGCGGCCGTACACCCCTGTACCGCGTGGCCGACGTGCTCGCGGCCGCCCGCCGCAGCCCCCACCGGCCACAGCGCCTCTACCGAGGCCTGCGCTAGCACCACCCGTCCCCGAGGGGAGGTTCCCATGAGGCCTCCCTAGGCGAAGCCCTGCCCAAAACGGACTCCACGACATCGACGCCGCCCGCGTCCACCCCCAAGACCACTCAAGGCCCGCTGAACCTCAGCGGGCCTTTTGCATGCCCGAAACCGGGCAGGAGGACCACCCCAATGCTGTCCAACTCCAGCATCATCCCGGAGGCGATGAGCCTCGAAACGGCCCTTTCGATCAGCATCATCATCGCCACGCTCTTGGCCAGCGTCGTCACGATCATGATGCTCTTCGCCAGGCTCGCCCCGAGCCAGCGTCGCGACCTCATCCGACTCGTACGGCAACTGCACCGTTCGCGTCCCGACAGCTGACGTCGCCGGATGGCCGCAGCGAGAACCACATCGTGCTGCGGCCATCCAGGCTTCTGCTGCTTGGCTGGTGCCGAGAGCCTCGCAAGTCGGACAACGTGGATTCGGCGCCGGCGCCGGATTGCTGATGAGAGGTTTCTGAGCCGGGAATCGGGGCCCGCGCGCGCCTTACATGAGTGGCTTCCCATGGCGGCATCTCAGGTGCATCGCACTGATGCATCGCATGGTGGCTTCTCATTGTCTGGTACGAAACGCTGACTGAGCGCGAACTGCTTGGAAAGTGTCCATCCCCGGACGAGCTCTAGGATCCAGCCATGAGATCGATCGATCCGAACACCGTCGCCACCCCGTCCGAGAGCCGCGCCGAGGTCCTGCGGCTCACCGGCCGCAACTACGGCGTCGTCCGCCACGTCCTCGTCCAGCACCCTCGAGGCTCGACCGTGCGTCCGAGCACCCTCGGCACGCTCGTCCACACGCGCAAACACCGCGCCCTCCTGCTGTACCTGCTCTTGCTCTCGATCTGGCCGATGCTCGCCAAACGCCGGGAGCCATTCGAGGGCGCCTTCTGGGCGCGCCTTCTCACCACCGAAGGAGGCCCTGCCTGGAGCACCAGTGACATATCCAAAGCCTGGACCGACCTGGAGAAGGCCCACCTCATCACACGTACCCGTGAGGGCCGCAACGTACGAGTGGTGCCCCGCCGCGAGGACGGCAAGACCAAGTGGAGCCAGCCTGGGCGGGTCGGCAAGGACCGCCGAGAAACGTACTTCGTCCTACCGGCTGAGTTCTGGACGAGCGGGATGTTCGCTGAACTCTCCCTCCCCGGGCTGGCGGTCCTGCTCATCGTGGCGGCCGGAACCAGCAACTCGAACGAAATCTGGCTCAGCTACGACAAGGCCGCCGAGTGGTACGGGCTGTCCGCCGCTAGCTTCAAGAACGGCACCCGCGAACTGGAAAGACTGGGGCTTCTCACCCGTCGTCCGGAGCCGATCAAGGCGCCCCTCAGCCCCACCGGGAC
The DNA here is from genome assembly GCA_029779995.1 of Actinomycetes bacterium. Next base: position 61 of record JAKOZM010000009.1, on the reverse strand, counting down.
CACGACCAGGTGGTGGTACTCGCTCACCGGGCCCTACTCCTCGACGGCCCGAGCGGCAGCC
>JAKOZM010000074.1 GCA_029779995.1 Actinomycetes bacterium | reverse complement strand
TCGCTTACAAGGCGAGTGCTCTACCACTGAGCTAACGGGGCGATACGCCCACGATACCGACGCCTGCCTGGGTGAGGTTGACGTGACCTTGATCTCGTGCGGGTTCCCGTCGTTGCCTTCGGCGGGGATACTGAGGCTATGCCGTTCACCGTGTCCCATGCCGCCGCTGTGCTGCCCATGGGCCGCCGGTTGTCGGCATCGGCGTTGGTGATCGGCGCGATGCTGCCCGATGTTCCGCTGTACCTGCCGAGTCCATTCGGGCTGGTCCTGAGCCATACAGTGGTGGGCGCTCTCACGGTGAACCTGCTGATGGGTCTGTTGCTCTTCGTCATCTGGCACGGCTTCTTTGCGCGCCCGGCCGACTGGTTCGCGCCGTCCGCGATCCGCCGCCGCCTGACCCCTGCCCAACAACCAGGGCTGCGGCGCCGCTTGAACTCACCGGCACGTATTGCCGTAGTCCTGCTCAGCCTGATCGTCGGGCAGGCCACGCATCTGCTTCTGGACCAGTTCACCCATACCGGCACGTTGGTCACAGCGAACGTGGCGTTCCTCCGAGCCGACATCGCCGGAGTGCCCGTGCCCGACGTCGCACAGGTTGCACTGTCGGTCGTGGGCTTGGTGCTGATGGCCCTGTGGGCGGTGCGCTGGTACCGCACCGCGCCGACCGTCACCCTGCAACGCGAGCCGTCGCGCCTGGGCAAGATCGCTGCCCGGGTCACCGTGATGGGCGGTGCGGCGCTGGCCCTGCTGGTGACAGCGAGCGCGATGGCCGGATCCCCAGCCCTGCAGGTGGTGGTGCAGGTCGCCGTGGCCACAGTCGTGGCCGCTGGAGTGGCCAGCATCTTGGTGGCCATGGTGTGGCACCTGAACCGGGGAATGGCTGACGGCTGATCCTTAGCCCGTGGGGCAAGATGCGGGTATGAGTGCTCTGGCCCTGACGCCGGCCGACGAGGAGAAGTTGCGCGGGCTGCGGCGGATGAAAGTCGTTGCGCTCGCAGCCCTCGGGGTCGCGGCGCTGGTCTACATAGTGGCCTTCATCGCCGAGCGCGACGGTGTGACCTGGGCGGGCTACTTCCGGGCAGCCGGTGAAGCGGCCATGGTCGGTGCGCTTGCCGACTGGTTCGCGGTCACGGCGCTGTTCCGGCGCCCACTGGGTCTGCCCATCCCGCACACGGCGATCATCCCGACCCGCAAGGACGCCATCGGGCGTAACCTCGGCGACTTCGTGGGAACCAACTTTCTGGCCGAGGATGTCGTGCGGCAACGGCTCCGGGCCCTGGACATCAGCACCCGGCTCGGAACCTGGCTGTCCGACTACGGCAACGCCCGGCGGGTGTCGGCCGAACTCGCCGTGGGCCTGAAGTCCGCGATCGGCCTGCTCGATGACGAGCAGGTGCGTTCGGCCGTCTCGGAGTTCCTGCGCAAACGCGCCGAGGAGTTCCCCATCGCCGAGCCCGCCGGCAACCTGTTGGGCGAAGTGGTCACCGACCGGGCCCATGTCCCCCTGATCGACCTGGTGGCCGGATCGCTGCATGAATGGCTGGCGGAGAACCGGGACCGGGTCGTGGACGTCGTGGAGCGGCAGGCGCCCGGCTGGAGCCCGAGGTGGGCCGACGACATGGTCGCCAACAAGGTGTACCGCGAGGCGGTGAAGTTCGCCGAGGACGTGCGCAACGACCCGCACCACCCGCTGCGAACATCGATTGATGAGGCCTTGCTGCAACTGTCGAACGATCTGCGCTTCGACCCCGACATGCAGTACAAGGCCGAGCAGGCCAAGATGCGCGTGCTGGATCACCCAGAGGTCAATCGCACCCTGCAGACGACCGGAACGGTGGCCAAGGAGATGCTCCTGGGTGCCCTCGACGACCCCACCAGCGACTTGCGCGTCCGCCTGGTGGATGCGCTGGTGAGCATCGGGAGCAACCTGACGGACAAGCCCGAGATGCGCGACAAGGTCAACGGCTGGATCGAGGACGCCGCCATCCATGTCGTCCGCAACAACCGGGACGAGATCACCGCGCTGATCACCGAGACCGTGGACAAGTGGGACGCCGAGGAGACCTCACGCAAGATCGAGATCCAGGTGGGCCGGGACCTGCAGTTCATCCGCCTCAACGGCACCCTGGTCGGTGCGCTGGCCGGCGTCGTGATCTACACGGTGAGCCACACCTTCCTGGTCTGACCCTAGGCTGTACCAATGGAGCTTCCAGTTGGCACCAAGGCCGTGGCAGGAGCATTCGCCACCAGCGGCATCGTGCACATGGTCCGTCCGCAGGTCTTCGAGCCGTTGATCCCGACACAGCTGGGTAATCGGCGCGCCTGGGTGTACGGCTCGGGGGTGGCCGAACTGGCGTGTGCGGCGGGGTTGCTGACCGGGCAGCGCTGGGCGCCGGCCGCCACCACGGCAGTTCTCGCTGGAGTGTGGGTCGGCAACCTGAAGATGGCTGTCGATGTCCAGCGCAGCCGCCGCCCCGCGTGGTTCAAGGCTGCTGTGTGGGCGCGGATCCCACTGCAGGTCCCGATGATGCGCGCGGCCTGGAACAGCCCGACGCGCTGAGTATTTCTTGAGCTGTTGGTCTTGAGCGTTCCGCCCTCGCTCGAAGGGCGGCCCGAATTGGCGCGCATCTGGGCATTTGTTGCTGCGACACGCCGCGCCAGATCGCACCTAGTGCCCATTCGCGGCGGGTTGGGGGCTGGCCCACCGGTGAGGTCGTCGCCCGGTCGAGCAAAGGTCAAGGCCTCGGAAAAGCTCGGTCAATCCAGCCCAAGAGCGTCGGCGGCCTCCGGCGACGAATCCCGCAGGAACTGCGCCGTCCGCAGCGCCTCTTCGGTCTCACCCATGGAGATCGAGGCCAGCGAGAGTTCGTAGAGACACACCAGGAAACCCCGGTTGGCAGGGTGGGACCAGGGGATCGGTCCGTGGCCCTTCCATCCGCTGCGCCGTAGCAGGTCCAGGCCCCGGTGGTAGCCGACCCGCGCAAAGGCGTAGGCCTCGATCGTGCGGCCCTCGTCCCGGGCGATCTCGGCCATCCGGGCCCAGGCCAGGCTGGACGCGGGGTAGGCGACGACGATCTCCTCGGCGGTGCCTTCCGAACTGGCGGCCGGGTCGTCGGGGAGAAAGGTGGGGTCGGGTTGGGCGAGTAGGTCCATGCAGTCCATCAAACACCACGGAACCCGCAGACCCCGACGCTTTGGTGGCGGCCCGGTGGAGGTGGGCGCCGGGGTCTGCGGGCGTGGCGGTTCTAGCGGGCGAGAGTCATGGCCACACGGCCGTGTTCACGCAAGGTGCCGTTGGGCACTACGCACACGTACCCTCCAGTTCGCAGAACCATTTCAATGAGGTCGTCGACGGCGTCGTCAATGACCTCGGGGTGCTCATCGTCGTCGCTGGGTTCGACGTACCGGCCCTCGGCAACCAACCGAGCCGGCATCGCGAAGTCGCGCTCGACGACGAGCAGTTCAGGGGTGTTGGTCGAGGCCGCGTGCCAGCATCCCAACAGTCCGGTCACGGCGCGCTTGACCCGTAGCCGTGCCGACAAGGTGTCATGGGCAGCAGCACTCAGATCGGCCACGTGGTCGGCCATCACGGCCCGGCCCATGTCCTCGAGTTCGCGCAGCGCGGGCCGGGAGTGGATCCCGCGCGCCATGCCGGAGATCTTGGCCCCGTTGCGGCTGACCCGCACGAACTCGCCCAGGGTGCGCTCCCCGCCCACCAGGACCACCGGCAGGTCGGTCTCTGCAAGGTGGCGCGAGAGCCCGGCGTCGACAGCACGCAGAAACGAGCGGGTGCGCTCGCGGTCGCGGTCGGCCCGCACCCTGCCTTCTCGCAGGGCGGGGAAGTCACCCGAGAGCACCGGCTCGAGGTACTTCTGGTTGTACCGGTAGAGGTTCGCCGACCGGCTGTCCATGTGTAGGAGCAGGAAGCGCGGATTGTGCTGGACCGCCATGACGATGTCGCGGGTGGCAAACGTCGGGTCGATGACGACGCGGTCCTCGACGGGAACGGCCAGGTGGAAGACCCGGATGGTGGACTCGCTGAGGAACAGGGCCAAGGCGACGTCGGTCGGTTCCCGCAGTGCCTTGTCGATGCCGACCAGCAGACGTGCGTGCAACACGTGCACCAGGCCCTGATCCGGTTCCATCTCCAGGCGCCGGATCACATCGCGGGCGTGAGCCTGCAATCTGGCCTGATCCTCCTGCGACATGACCGACCCCGGAGTGGTGTTGATGAGGATGGACACACACAGGCCCTGTTCGCGCATCAGCACGTCGAGGTCGGCGCGGGACGGTCTGGTAACCATCGGTCGGGCTTCGGGGAATGTTGCGGTCACAGTTGACTCCTGGTGGTGTACCAGAGGTCTCTCCCAGCCCGAAGGCCCCTCGCGACCGGGTGGCCAACACAGCCACCGTAATGACGATCTGCGAAGTGGTGGGGTACTCCCCTCTTCTGTCTCCATTCTTAGCGGACCGTTCCAAAAGATGCAATAGATTTCCGGCATAAACTTTCAGATAGTTTCCGGCGCGTCGACGATCCCAGTAGATGCACTGCCGGCCGCGGGCCCCTGGCTGCTACCGCTGCGGCAACAGCACAACGTCAGTCACGGGGCAACGCGCTCTCGATGTTCCTGGGCCTCGAAGACGGCCGCGACCAACCAGATCTGCCCGACCGCGATCCAGGTGCGCTGGGCGAGCCCCTCCGGGAACACCAGCAGCCCACTGAACGTCAGGCCGAAGATCACACAGGCGACCAGACCGGGAATGCCGACCAGGCTGTGCCGACCCTGCGTGACGGCCACGACGCCCAGAATCGCCATCGTGGTCATGGTCAGCACGGCGTATCCGATGACGGCGGCGTTGTGGATGGCTTCGCTAGGGGTGTCTTCGACGACGAACGGGCAGTGCCGCGCACGGGGTGGGCAGGGAACCCGGAAGACCGCCACCACGACCAGCGAGCAGCCAGCCATGACGAGCAGGATGGCCGCGGGACGGTTGATCGGCCAGAACATCCTCGCCGCCACCCATTGCGCGAGGGCGGTGAGCAGAATGGCCACAGTGGTCAGCCAGATCAGGTGGTTGCCGTCCGCGGCGAGCAGACTCACATGCTCGCGATAGTGCACGTATCCCGGATTGGCCGCGCCCGTGATGAAGATCAACGCCCAGAAGCCCACGAACAGCGCGAGCACCGTCTTCATGGGGCCAGTCTGGTCGATCGTGGGACTGCGGTGAAGGGGTCAAGAACCGCACGGCTCTTCTTACCCTCCTCACACCTGGATCACGGGGCCCTCTCAGCTGGCGAGGTCACGATGAATCCATGGCAGACACACCGAACGACCACAGCGGCTCGCGTTGGGAGCCGGATCCCGACCAACAACACACACAGCGGCTCGCGGGCCCCGTGGCGCCCGAGACGCAGATGATCCCTGGGCTGGGCGAGGAGCGGACTGCGGGCCCGGCCCCGAAACGTCGCGTACCCAAGATCGCGGCGGCCGTGGCCATCGTGGCCGCCGCGACGATCGCCGGAGGTGCCGTGGGTCTGGCCGTCGCCGGCAACGCCACGCGTGACGCCAGCGACACCACCGTGACCGAGTCCACCGCAGGTTCTAGCGACGGCGCCACGCAGGACCCGACCGCACCCGACGGCGCCGATGGCTTCGGACCCGACCGCGACGGAGATGGTTACGGACCGGGCGGGCAGTTCGGACACCACGGGCCCGGGGGTCACTGATGACCGCCGTGGCGCAACCGGGGCCGGCGCGACTGGTCAGGACACAGGCTTACCCGGCCGCACGTTTCGACGCCGGTGTGCGGGCCTGGGGTACGGCCCTGCTGTGGGGCAGTCTCGTGCTCGTCGGGTACTGGTGGGCTGCCGACGGCGGCATCCAGGACCTGCTGGGCGGCGCCGAGTCGGCGTTGAACTCGATCGGCCGTATCGCGGGCCTGGTCGCCTCTGACCTGTTGCTCATCCAGGTGCTGTTGATCGCGCGAATCCCGCTCGTTGAGCGTGCCTTCGGTCAGGATCGGGTCGTCCGCCTGCACCGTGTCATCGGGTTCACCTCGTTCACCCTGCTGCTGACCCACATCGTGGCGAACACCTGGGGGTACGCCGGGGCCAGCCTGACCGCGATCCCCGGCACCTTCTGGAACCTCACCACGACGTACCCGGGCATGCTGCTGGCGCTGGCGGGCACGATCAGCCTGGTGATGGTCGTGGTGACCAGCGTGAAAGCCGCCCGGCGTCGGCTTCGGTACGAGTCCTGGCATCTGCTGCACCTCTACGCCTACCTCGGGGTGGGCCTGGCGCTGCCGCATCAGCTGTGGACGGGCCAGCAGTTCCTGCAGTCCCGCGTCGCCACTGTCTACTGGTGGACCTTCTGGGCGGTCGCGGCTGCCAGCGTCGCGGTCTTCCGGGTCGGCTTGCCGCTGGCGCGCAGCCGGCGACACGCGCTGCGCGTGACATCGGTCGTGGATGAGGGCGACGGAGTCCGCAGCGTGTACGTCGCCGGCCGCCGCCTCGACCGGTTGCCGGTGGCGCCCGGACATTTCTTCATCTGGCGGTTCCTGGGTCGCGCGGGTTGGACCCGCGGTAACCCGTACTCCCTGTCCGCAGCACCCGATGGTCGCTCCCTGCGCATCTCGGTCAAGGCGCTCGGGGACAACAGTGCCAGGGTCGCGGAGCTGACGGCAGGCACGAGGATCCTGGTTGAAGGTCCATACGGGCGGCTGTCGCCGCGGTCGCGCACCCGGGACAAGGTCGCGTTTATCGGTGCTGGTGTGGGCATCGCGCCACTGCGTGCTCTGGTCGAGGGCATGGACTACCGCCCGGATGAGGCCGTACTGCTCTACCGCTTCTCGGCCGATCCGTTGTTTGACCGGGAGTTCGCGGTCCTGGCCCAGGAGCGTGGGCTGCGGGTGGTGTATCTGCCGGGATCGCGACGCAGCGACGACTCCTGGCTCGGTCACGGCGCAGGATCGCTGGATGACGCTGCTGCCCTGCACGCCGTGGTCCCCGACATCGCCGACCGCGACGTGTTCGTTTGCGGTCCGCAGGCCTGGGCCGACGCGGTCCAACGCGCCGCCAGCAGGTGCCGGGTGCCGGACACGCAACTTCATGTCGAGAGTTTCGGGTGGTGAAACCATGAAGCGCATCCTCTATTTCCTGCTGTCCACCGTGACGATCCTCGTCCTGCTCTTCGGCTACCGCACCTCGTTGATGGGTCCCATGACCGCCGACGAGTCAGTGGTGTCGGCTGATGCACCGTCGACGGCGGACTCCCAGACAGTCACCGGAGCCGTGGCGCAGACCGAATGGGGGCCGGTGCAGGTGGCGATCACCGTATCCGGATCGGAGATCACGGACGTGCAGGTCCTGCAGTTCCCCAACGAGAACCCCAAGGACGTACAGATCAACAACTACGCCCTGCCTGTCCTGGTGGATGAGACCCTCTCCGCGCAGAGCGCCAATATTGAGATGGTCAGTGGCGCGACGGTGACCAGCAACGGTTACATCTCCTCGCTGCAGGCCGCCCTGGATGAGGCTGGACTATGAATCGGTACGTGGAGCACGTGATGGGCATGCCGGTGTCGTTGGCGGCATCAGCGCCCTGCGCGGAGCAGTTCGACGAGGTGATGGCTGACCTGCGGTGGGTGGATGAGGTGTTCAGCACCTACCGGCCGGACTCGTTCGTCTGCCGGTTCGGCCGCGGTGAGGTGGCGCTGACGGACTGCCCTGCGGAGTTGGCCGAGGTGTTGGCTCTCGCGCAGGCGGCGCAGATCGCCTCGGATGGCGCGTTCACCGTGTGGCGTGACTCGTTCGATCCCTGCGGAGTCGTGAAGGGCTGGGCAGTCGAACGGGCGGCACGCTTCCTGCGGGCGGTGCCGGACCTGGACTTCTGCCTTTCCGCTGGCGGCGACATGGTGTGTAGGTCATCCGGTGAGCCATGGCAGATCGGTATCGAGGACCCGCTCGACCCGTCGCGCATGATCGCCACCGTCCCGGTGCGCGTGGGTGCGGTGGCGACGTCAGGGACCGCGCACCGCGGCCACCACCTGTGGTCAGGTGCCGGTGGGGTGCCGGAGGGTGTCGCCTCGGTCACGGTCATCGCGCCGACGCTGACGTGGGCTGACATCGATGCGACATGTGCGTATGCGCTCGGCCAGCGCGCCGCCCAATGGCTACGGGGACGGCCAGGCCGTAAGGCATTGGTGGTGTGGGCCGATGGAACGCCGGAGCTGATCGAAGGTGGCACTCGGTTGGGAGTTCGCGACCTGTCCTGTGTGAGCGCTCAGGCCTCACAATGTGCTGATGGAGACCACTGATGCGGCGGCCAGGGCACGGGCCATTGCAGCTTTGGGGGAGACCGCATTCCTGCTGGAGCGCGCGCATGCCGAATCGCGCAGGACGCAGGCGTTCCGCCGCGCACAGGGGGTGATCGCGGCATTGCCGGCGGACGAATTCGGGGCTCGTTTGGCAGCGGGGACACTGCAGGAGTTGCCCGGCATCGGCAAAACCACCGGGGAGCTGATCCGCGCTGCCGGACGGGGTGAGCAGCCGGAGTACTTGGTCAATGCTCGGGCTGCGGCTGGGCCCGACGCCGGTGCAGGGGAGGCGATTGTGCGGGCACTGCGCGGTGATCTGCACGCCCACTCTGACTGGAGCGATGGTGGGTCGCCGATTGCCGAGATGGCTCAGACCGCTCACTCGCTGGGCCACGAATACATGGCCCTCACCGACCATTCGCCCCGGCTGACGGTGGCACATGGGTTGACGCGTGAACGGCTCGAACGGCAGCTGGCGGTGGTCGAGGAGTTGAACGGCCGCTGGGATGACTTTCGCATCCTGACCGGCATCGAGGTGGACATCCTCGATGACGGCGCTCTTGACCAGGATCAGGATCTGCTCGAGTCGCTGGACATTGTGGTGGCTTCGGTCCACTCCAAGCTGCGCATGCCCAGCAGCCAGATGACGCAGAGGATGGTCGCAGCGATCGCCAACCCCGCCACCTCAGTATTGGGGCATTGCACCGGCAGGATGACCAGCGGGCGCGGCGATCGTCGCCGGGTACGGCCACCCTCGGAGTTCGAAGCCGATGTCGTGTTCGAGGCGTGCCGCCAGTTCGGTGTTGCGGTGGAAATCAACTGCCGGCCCGAGCGGCGCGACCCACCGCAGGCCCTGCTGGCCCTAGCCCTCGAGATCGGCTGTGACTTCAGCATCGACACCGACGCACATGCTCCGGGTCAGTTGGCGTGGCTGCCGTTCGGTGCCGCGCGAGCCGCTGAGGCGGGTGTGCCCATTGAGCGCATCATCAACACGCGCCCCGTGGATCAGCTGGCTACGTGACGGCGCGCGCCGACTAGCGTGAGCACATGCGTGCAGTCGTGGTGAAGCAGGTCGGCGGTCCAGAAGCCTTCCAGTTCGAGCAGACCGCCGATCCGGTGCCGGGCCCCGATCAGGTGCTCGTGCGGCTGGCGGTCTCGGGGATCAACTTCATCGATGTCTACCATCGCCGCGGCCTGTACTCCATGCCGCTGCCGTTCCGCGCCGGGGTCGAGGGGGTGGGCGTCGTCGAGGCCGATGGGGCTGGCTTCGGGACCGGGCAGCGCGTTGGGTGGCTGGCCGGTGGGTTGGGTGCGTTCTCGGAACTGGCGGTCGTCGCGGCCCCGATGCTGGTCCCGCTGCCCGATGACATCGACGACGTCACCGCAACGGCGCTGCTCATGCAAGGAGTCACCGCGCACTACCTGGCGACCAGCACGTATCCCGTGCAGCACGGCGATACCGTGCTCGTCCAGGCTGCCGCGGGGGGAGTGGGCCTACTGCTCACGCAGATCGCGAAGCTGCGCGGCGCCACGGTGATCGGCACCTGCTCGACGCAGGCCAAGGCGCAGGCTGTTCGGGAGGCGGGCGCCGATCATGTGCTCGGCTACGACGACTTCGCCCAGGCAGTGGCTGACCTCACCGGCGGTGTGGGAGTGGTCGCCGCATTCGATGGGGTGGGTGCCGCGACCTTCGATGGGAGCCTGGCCTGCCTGCGGCCACGGGGGACGCTGGTCAGCTTCGGCAACGCGAGCGGTCCCGTTCCCCCTTTCGACATTCTGCGCCTCGCCGGGGGTGGCTCGTTGTACGTGACCAGGCCCACTGTCGTGAACTACATCGCTGAGCCCGGCGAGTTGCAGCGACGCACCGAGGAGCTGTTCGGGTGGGCGCGCTCGGGCCAGGTTTGTGTGGCACCGCCGACGCAGTTCCCGATCGCGCAGGTTCACGACGCCTTTGCCGCACTCGAGTCCCGGGCGACCACGGGCAAGGTCGTGCTCATTCACTAGGGCTCGGGTCCTTCCGTCAGCACCCGCCACCTTGGATGTGGATGTGGTTCAAAGATCCGCGCGGACTAGCCTGGCGCGCGGAGTTTTGACCCGATCGCAGCATCAGAACGCCGGGATTGCCCGTTTTGGGGGGTCAATTCTCCGCAGATACCAGCGAAAGACGCGGAGTTTTGAACCGACTGGTGGAGAGCCTCAGGGTTGCGCAGCGTATCGCTCAGAGCCTCCCTTGGGAGCCTGCGATGCCATGAGTCGTCGGTGATGCGGGTGAACTGGCAACGCATCCGGTGCCAGCGTTTGCGTTCTCTGGACCACCCGCAGACACAAAGGTTGTGGCGGCCACTCAAACACCGGTCGTGGACACCGCGCTCCTCGAGGCAGCAGGCGACACGGTCTCGGCCACGACTCCAACCGCTCCACCCGGCGTGTCGGACTCGGCGCGATCGCCTCGCTAAAGAATCACGGTGCGCGGCCGATCATCACGAAGAGGGAGTCGCATCATCGTGATGCGTGAGATAGGGGTGGATCGTGGGTGCACGACGAGCGGTTGCCGGGATCAGTGCCGCATTGGCAGGGGTGGGCTTGACGCTGATAGGAGGGCCGGCCTCCGGACAGCCCGCGCCCGAAGCGGCTGCACGGGCATCCGCTATTCCCATCGGCCTGCGCGCTCGGGCCGTGGTCGCGGACGACGCCCCGCAATGGACCACCTACCCGGCCGACTTCGACTTCACGAACAAGACGCCGTACACGCTGCACATCTGGCCGGAGTCGCAGAGCGGCGACGAGTGCTGGGACAACCCAGGCAACCCGAACATCACACTCAAACCAGGTGAGACCAAGGGCGGTCGGGCATGGACGCAGGAACGTCATCTGCACTGCTACATCGTCTTCCGGGCGGCCATCGTCGGGCAGGCAGGCGAGTACAAGCTCACTCCGACCCAGCCGTTCTACGACGGCCGGGCGTCGGATCAGAAGTCGACGTTCACCTTCTACTTCCCGGACAGTCCCAGAGACTCAGCGTGGATTTGGGCGCCATGGGGGTACTGGCCCCTGCCGCAGCGCACGATGGGTGTGGACATGAGCAAGGAGTCTGCGCTCTACTTCCGCGTCAACTCCCAGCTCAACGACTCCGGCGACTGGGACAAGTGCCGGGACCACAACGGCTCGGCGATCTACTGCCACCTGACCATCAGCACCGCCCCGCCCGGTAGCACCAGGCCGTGGGAGTTCTTCGAAGGGGCCAAACCCAGCGCGACTGCTCGCGCAACCGCCCTGCGCGCTGACCCGAACTCGTGGCCCACCATCGCCGCGATTCAGGCAGAGGGCTGCCGGTCGCGGGGTATCGTGGCCCGCCTGTGCGACAAGGTGGACGGCCCGGGGACCGACTTCAGCGGCCTGACGGTGCAGGAGAAGGACTTCAAGATCGACACCAAGAACGTGCAGATCGTGGGTGAGAAGGTGGACAGCGGGGTGTGGGCCAATGCCACTCCCAAGGACAGTGAGTACAAGTTCACCCGGACCCTGACCACAGGGGAGGACAGCAGCAGCACCAGCACGCACTCGCATTCGGTGGGCGGCTCGGTGAGTTTCGGCGTGAAGAAGAAAGTCAGTGTGGGTGTCAGTTCGTTCGGGATGGACTTCAACGTCACCGTCAACACCGACCACAAGTGGGAGTACAGCGATACCAAGACCACGTCGAAGTCGGAGAGCAAGAGCAGCGAGTACACCATCCCCGTGCCGAAGAACTCCAAGGTCGAGTGGCGCATCCTGCAGAACGCAATCGCCACCACCCAGTCGGAGTACACGGCCGACGTCGTCATCGGGCCGGACACCGACAAGGTGGAACCGATCAAGTCGCCGGTGTTCTCGAACTCCCTGATCTCCCCGGTGGACGACCAGCCCTGCCTCGCCGTCGCCATCGGCAGCTACCGGGTGCCGTTCAGCTTGTTGGCCCTGCGGCAGTGGATTCAGGACACAGGTGGCGTGGGCGATCCCGCCCGGGTGAAACGGTTCCTGTCGAACACCGACAACTTCGGCTCATCTGGGCAGTGCCCGGGCATGACCACCGGCTTCCCGTCGCGGGCCTGGTTCAAAGGCACCGGGTATGTCTCCGAGACGCAGAAGGGCATGTCAGCGGCGTGCACGTACTACACGCCGATCAAGAAGAGCGCTTCCGTCGCGCCGCCCCGTGGGGGAGTCGAATCCCAGCAGGTGCCACAGGCTGACGAGCGGACCATCTACAACACCGCGCCCAAGTGCGACGGGCCGCGGCAGGGGTACCCGGTCTCCTTCGATGCCTCAGAAGCACCTCTGGCCAATGAAACGGTGATCGAAGGGACCGAGTACGGCGATCTGCTGATGGCAAAGAACCGCTCCGGCCTGACTCTGCGAGGCGGTGACAGCCGCGACATCCTCGAAGGTGGGTCCGGAGTCGACAACGTGCTGGACGGGCAGGACGGCGACGATGTGATCGAGGGCGGTCGTGGCGACGAGACCATCCGCGGGGGCAAGGGCTCAGACAACCTTCGTGGAGGCAAAGGTCAGGACCGACTGATCGATGTGGCAGGTGTGGGCAACTTCCTGCACGGCGGTCCGGGCAACGACAAGCTCACCGCGAAGCAGGGTAGGTCGACGCTCTCCGGGGGGCCTGGCAACGACCGACTCGAAGCGCAGGCGGGTGTCATCGGCCTGGTCGGCGGGCCCGGCAAGGACACCTACATCCTGCGCGCAGGTGCCACTCGGTCGGGTATCACCGAACTCCCCGATCAAGGCCTCGATGTCATCAAGTCCTGGCGGTCGCTGGTCGTGCCGGACGAAGTGGAAACGCTCAGGTTGCAGGGGTCTGAGAATCTGCACGCCACAGGCACCTACGGCCACCAGAAGATCGTCGGCAACGCGGGCGACAACGTCATCAAGGGCGGCGGCTTCGATCGCCTGATCGGCGGTGCGGGTAAGGACACCATCACCTTGTCGGACGTCGGATTCGACACAGTGTCCGGTGGTCCCGGTGCGGATCGCTACGTGCTCAGCGGCAAGCCGAGTGGGGACGACAGCCGGGCCAAGGGGAACCCACAGCTCGCGCACCACATCACGGACTTCACCCTCGGCAGCGACAAACTCGTTCTGAGTGCCAAGGTGCACGGCCCGGAGGTCGCGCAGTTGCGTAAGGCGTTCAGGGTCTTCGATCCCACCTCCGAGACCTTGCCCAAGGGGTCCGGCCCGGCGCTGGTCGTGAACACCAAGACCGGAGTCGTGAAGTACGACCGCGATGAGCGCGGAAGGACTCCGGAACGGACCTTGGTGCGTCTTCCGAGGGGCATCCAGCTGACGGCGGAGGAGATCGTGATCAGGTAGGGCTGTGTAGGGGAGTCGGCCGCCCGGCGGGGTTAGTCTCCGCCGGGCGGCATCGTGTCGGGGGAGACCTGGCATCCGGAAAGGGCTCCGGCTTGTGCCCCCGAGAGGAGCCGTCGCTCCGCTGGGGCGTGCTGCTCCCGAACCCTGTGCACGGCACAACGTTGTTGTGCCCCCGAGAGGAGCCGTCGCTCCGCTGGGGCGTGCTGCTCCCGAACCCTGTGCACGGCACAACGTCGTTGTGCCCCCGAGAGGAGCCGTCGCCCCGCTGGGGCGGTGCTCCTCCCGAACCCTGTGCACGGCACAACGTTGTTGTGCCCCCGAGAGGAGCCGTCGCCCCGCTGGGGCGGTGCCGCTCCCGAACCCTCTGCACGGCACAACGTTGTTGTGCCCCCGAGAGGATTCGAACCTCCGACAAATGGTTTAGGAAACCACTGCTCTATCCCCTGAGCTACGGGGGCGGCACTGGATCAGTCTACGACTGGCGACAGTTCTTCCCTCAGCGCCTCGGACGATCGATCAGCCGAACTGACTGGCAACCGGTGGCCGCTGCTTGGCCCAGAACTTCCGAGGCCGCGGACCCTCCGCCAGGGCCTTCACCCATTTGCGAGATTCGTATTTCGCGGGCTTGGTGTCCAGTATGAAGTCGATCAGTGCACTGGCGAACTCCTCGGGAGCATCCTCCTGTGGGAAATGCCCGGCATGAGCGATGATCTCGAGTTGCGAGCCGGGCAGCACGGCGTGCGCGGCGTAAGCATGCTTGACCGGAATCACGCTGTCCTGCTCACCCCAGATGACCAGGCAGGGCAGTGACTCAGCGAGGTAGGCGCGGTCCAGCATGGTGATGACCTGCCCGCGCCAATCCACGGCGGCCTGTAGGACATGGTGGAACGCCCGCCGGCGGTCCGTGCGGCCCAATGCCGAATAGACCTCGGCCAGGCCCTGAAGGTCGACAGTCCCGGGCAGTCCCGTGGCATGCAGTTTTCGCATCACGGCGGCCGCTGGGATGCGCACCGGTGGCAGGGTGGCGGCCTTGAGCGCGATGTCCCCGCCAGGCATGGTGAGGCCACGTAGCAACGGGTTCACACTGCGTCCCAAGCCCCCTGATCCGACGAGCACAAGTCGCTCAGTGGACTGAGGAAACTGGTAGGCGAACTGCATGGCAATACCGCCACCGAGACTGTTGCCGACGATCGTCGCCGAACGGATACCGTTCAGGGCCAGCAGATCACGCAAGCCGTTCGCGTAGCCGCCGATGCTGTAGTCCGCCCGCGGCGCCTCGGACTGACCATGTCCCAGCAAGTCCGGAGCGATGATCGTGAAGTGCCTACTGAGCGGTCGCAGCACGGGCAGCCAGGTCTTGTGGTTGTGCCCGACGCCGTGGAGCAGGACCACCGCCGGCCCTTGCCCCATTCGCACGAAAGCGCGCCTGTGCCCGTGAATCGTGAGGTTATGCACCTCGGGGACCACGGATAGGGGCATGCCGCCACTATGCCGTTCGAAAACGGGGGCGCGCACCCCAAATGGAGGAATACGTTCGGTATCAGAATTCGCGACATGTGAGCAAGAACACGATTGCGGTGGCCCGACCTCTGGAATGATGGTAGTGAGCCACACATACCCCTTCCCGTGGCGCACAGAAGTCTGGAGGTTCCATGGCCCACTACAAACTCTCGATGCTTGAGGAAACCGGTTACGCCGTTCTCGACGCGTACGGTGACCCGGTCGACCCGCAGGAATGGATGTCACTGGAGTACGTGGACTGGAAGTCCGGTGGTGACACCCGCTTCGCGCCGTTGGCCAGTGCCTACGGCGAGATCGAGTGCAACGGGTTCTGGCACTTTGACCCGCCCAAGGCGGACAAGAACGGTGTATGGATCGACAGCCAGGTGGAGAAGGCTCCCACGCTGGTGAAGCGCGCACTCGAGTCAGGCGCGAACGTGGGACGCTGCCGCATCATCGAGCTGCAGCCGAACTCCTACGCGGATGCGGTGTACAACTCCCATCAGGACGACAACAACCGTCTGAACCCTGATGGCGAAGGGTGGGTCGTTCGTTGTTTCATGAACCTCACCGATGACACCGACACCTACATGGTGCTGCGCGAGGACATCAACGATCCGAGCAGCGAGGTGCGCATCAAGCTCCCCGCCGGTGCCCAGTTGGTCGTGGACTCCGAGCGCCTGTGGCACTCCGTGTGGCACGGCGGCGACGAGCCCCGCTACTGTCTCATCACGTCGTATGAGTCCGGCCCCGAGCTGGAGAAGTGGATGTGGGAGAACAACCCCCGCTTCCACGTCAATGACATCGACCTCGACGAGGAGTTCGCCAAGGAAGCGGAGTTGGAGGCTCACGAGCGCCGCGACGCCCGAACCGCCTACTACGGCTACGACCCGACTGCGGTGAAGTCCGAGGCCTGATCGGACGTCACGACCCCCCGGATGCTGCGTGCACCGGGGGGTTCGTCGTGTCCGTCAGCCCGCTGCCGGGGTAGGTGTGACCTCGACCGTGGGCGTGGGTGTCGCCGTGGGGGTTGGCGTCACGGTGGGTGTCGGGCTCGGCGTGGGCTCCGGGATCGTGCGATCGGCGGTCGGCTTCAGATCCGGAGCCAGGCGCACCATCGCCCGGGCCATCGATCGCTGGCGCGACACGCTGATCGAGCGCGGCAGCTCAACAGTCACGGCCCAGCCCGGCTGATTCGCGTTGAACCAACCCGTCATGGTGCCGGCGCACTTGGTCACACAGGAGATCCGGCTGATGGGCAGGTTCAGGTCGCGGCTCAGGCGCTTCACCCATGGCCGGACCTTGCGCGACTGCCCGCGATCCACGAGGTTCGCGTGCTGGTGGAATGACACGATCGCGTCGGGGCGGATGGACTCCATTCCACCAACGAATCCGCGCGTCTCTGGCTCGCTGGCAGGGCGCGGCCCTGAGTAGTAGAGGGACGAGGGATCACCGGGCAGCCAGTTGTCCGGGAAGTTGCGGTTGAGGTCGACTCGAGCGGCGTTGCGGCGGGTCCGCAGCCGGGCACCGTCGGGATTCATAGTGCGCACCGTCCAGATGGCGGTGTCCTTCTTCGGGGACATCGTCCGCAGTTGGTCCACGACGTACCTGCCGTACGGCTCGTCACCGTGCATCTGTCCCAGGACCAACAGAACACGTTTGGCGTCCGCATGGCCCTGGCGCTTTGCGATGATGGGAGTGCCGTTGCGCGACTGCCCGATCTCCAGCCGTTGCGGCAGGGGTTCTTCGGTCTGGGCCCAGGCCGTCGAAGGCACCAGCATCGTCACGGCAAGAGCACATCCAGCAGTTCCACGCACACTCGAGAGTAACTGGCCGGCAGGCGTACCCTGGACACGTGCCTGGAAAGCTGCGCCTCGACGTCGACCTCGATCCGCAGATCACGACTGACGAGACCGGTGGTCATGAGAGCACTGATGCGGACCTACTCAATGAGCGGCCCCCGCACCACGACCAGGCCTAGACAGTGATCCTGGCCGCGCCCCCGGCCGCATGCGGCGCAGTGGGATCGACCCCGGCTTCGGTTCCCTCCCGGGCCAGGTAGTCCTCGAGCAACATGAGGTTGTCGCCGACCCGTTGGGCAACCTGCAGCAGCGTCGACATGCTCGAAACCTCCTCCACCTGCTCCTTGAGGAACCAGTGTGTGAACTGTTCGGCGAGGTAGTCACCGTCAACCCGTGCCGCCGCGATGATCCGCTCGAATTGGCCGGTGACCTGCTCCTCCTGCGCTATGGAGAACTCCAGCACCCCGGTCACCGAGTCCGGAATGGCTGCCAAGGACGGGATCGTCGGGATGGTCACGTCCTTGCCGCGGTCCATGAGGTAGTTGACGATCATCATGGCGTGGTTGCGTTCCTCAAGTGACTGCGCATAGAACCGGCCGGCAAGTTGTGGCAGAGCTTGCTGGTCGAACCACACCGCGAATGCGGCGTACTGTTGGGATGCCGTGAACTCATGGCCGATCTGCTCCACAAGCAGGGTGTTGGTGGCGGTCATGCACTCAAGGGTATGTGCCGCAGTTGATCCCCGCGGAACAGCCTGACGGGTTACCCAGCCAGGAGAACCACGGCCGAAGAGTCCGAGGAAGCGGCCTGGACGACCTGCGCGGCGTTCGTCGCTGGAACCGCCACGATGATGCCCTGATCCTGCGTAACGGTGAGCACGACGGCACCCGACACCAAGGTGCGCACACCCGTCTGGGTCTGTCCGACGACATTGACGCGGTCACCGGCGCGGATGAGCCCGGATCGGGTCAGCGCATCGTCGGGAAGGCGGACGGCAACGACATCTGCCCCGATGGCGCTGAGGGCACCGGGGCCTGCCACTCGAGCAGCGGTGAGCGGTTCGCCGGCCGCGATGGCCGCAGTTGCGGTGCGGCCCACGAACTCATCCGGGGAGCGGGCTGCCGCCTGGGGTCGGCTGGCCACTGGCCACTGCACCACTTGGACGTCGCCGGGCTGCACGATCTCGCCCGCCGCCACGTCCGCTACAGCGACCGCAGTGGCTTCGGCAGGCGGTGTCGCACTGTCCTGAGACCACATCAGAAAGGCGCCCAGGCTAAGCAGCAGAACCGCGATCGGGCGTTGCACGCGCTGCCATCTTCGTTGCAGCGCCCAAGTGGTGATGACCATGCGCCGAAGGTATGCCGCGGTACTGACATCCGTCGGTGGCTGTCCACAGGAAGGTCAGGAGGTCCCTTTGCCTGTGCTTGGCGTCGACTTGGGCGTGCTCGTGTCTTTTGCCGCGGGCTTTGCGGTGTCGCTCTTGGCTTCGCTCTTGGCTTCGGTCTTGGCTTCGGTCTTCGCTGCGGGTGCCGTGCCAGTCTTCTTCTTGTCGCTGCGGGAGTCAGTGCGGTAGAAACCAGAACCCTTGAAGGTGACTCCGACGTTGCCGATCACTCGCCGGACCTGGCCGCCACAGTCGGGACAGGTGTCGTGGGGGTCGTCGTGGAATCCCTGCACATCCTCGAACCGGTGCCCGCAGTCGGCGCACTTGTACATGTAGGTAGGCAATGGACGCTCCAAAATCTGTTAGA
>JAKOZM010000073.1 GCA_029779995.1 Actinomycetes bacterium | reverse complement strand
TCGTAGACCACTCCGTCGGCACCGAAGACCAGAAACCGATCGAACCCGCGGGCAAACCAGCGGTCGTGTGAGACGGCCACCACCGTGCCTTCGAACGACGCCAGACCCTCCTCGAGCGCCTGCGCCGACTCCACGTCGAGGTTGTCGGTGGGCTCATCCAGCAACAGCATGGTGGCCCCGGACAGCTCCAGCAGAAGGATCTGGAAACGCGCCTGTTGACCGCCGGACAGGGCACCGAATACCTGCTCGGCAGCGTGCGCCAGTTCGTATCTGTCCAGAACGCGAGCGGCCTGCTCACGACCCATCCCGGCCCGCCCGCGACCATCTGCAGTGCGGTCGCCGCGGTGCAGGATGTCAAGCAAGGTGCGGTCCACCAGTTCCGGATGCTCGTGGGTTTGGACGAACCAACCGGGTCGCACACGCGCTCCCAGCCGCGCGATCCCGGTGTGCGCGACGGGGGCGATGTCGGCCTCACCCACAGGCGTGTGCTGGAGGTCGGGTAACGACCCGCCCGCGGCCAGCAACCGCAGGAAATGTGACTTACCGGAGCCATTGGAACCCAGGACCGCCACCCGCTCGCCGTACCAGATCTCCAGGTCGAAGGGCGACATCAAGCCCGCGTCCGGCAGGCGCAGTTCGAGGTCCTCGCACACCACCGCGCGCTTTCCGGTGCGGCCTCCGGTCAGGCGCATCACCACCCGCTGCTCCCGCGGCTGCTCGGTGGGCGGACCTGCCTGCTCGAACTTGCGCAACCGGGTCTGCGCCGCCTGGTACCGGCTGGCCAGCCCGTCGTTGTAAGCCGCCTTCTGCCGCAGGGTGGTCACCAGGGTCTTGAGTTTGCGGTGCTCCTCGTCCCAGCGCCGACGCAACTCATCCAGCCGGGCGAACCGGTCCCGACGCGCATCGTGATACGACGCGTAACCGCCAGGATGGGTCCACACCCGATTGCCCGCCGCCCCCAGTTCCACAGTCACGACACGAGTGGCGGTGTTGGCCAGCAATTCCCGATCGTGGGAGATGAACAGGATCGTCTTGTCCGACTCCTTGATGCGCTGTTCCAGCCAGACCTTCCCGGGAACATCGAGATAGTTGTCGGGTTCGTCGAGCAGGAGCACCTCGTCAGGTCCCGCGAGCAGATGCTCAAGGACCAGCCGCTTCTGCTCCCCGCCAGACAGAGTCCGCAGCGACCGGTACTTGACCCGGTCGTACGGCATACCCAGAGCGCTGACCGTGCAGACATCCCAGGTGACCTCCGCGTCGTAGCCGCCAGCGTCGGCGTACTCAGCCAGGGCTTCGGCGTACTTCATCTGCAGGGCGTGGTCGTCGCTTTCCATCAGCGCCAGCTCACAGTCCTCAATGGTGCGGGCAGCGACGCGCACGCGCGCCGGTGCCACCGACAACAGCAGGTCCGCGACCGTGGGGTCGGCGATGGCGGCATCCGCGCCCACCACCCCCTGGCCGACGAACTGCCGCATCACCCCAAGCCCACCGGAACGGGCAATCGCGCCCTCGTGGGCCCGGATGTCGCCGACGATGATCCGCAGCAATGTCGTCTTGCCTGAACCGTTGGCGCCGACCAGTGCGACCTTCTGCCCATCTCCCACCCGGAAGGAGACGTCGTCAAGCAACACTCGTCCATCTGGCAACTCGTAGCGCACGCCGGCGACGTCAACGTGACCCACACTCCAGCCTAAGCACGCTGCCGGACGTCCCCGGCACCTGCCGGTCGAACGCTGCAAAACCGCCCACTTCGTGCAAGATCGCCCCTCCCGGACAGGCGAACCTGACCGAAAGGGGCGATCCTCCCGAAGCGACCGAACATCAGCCCTTGAGCGACCGCCTCACGCCTGGTGTTCGACCTCCAATTGTCCGCGGAGTGGGGCCGGACCCGGACTACGACCGTCACCCGTGCGCTGCGATGGTGGGGATTCAGGCGGGCGGCGCCTCCGCCGACCCGGCTCTCAGCACCGGAACTCGCGCAGCGGCCGCTGCACGCCAAGGCGCCGGCGGAATCCCCCGCCCAAGGCTGAGCCCTACAAAGCCTTCCTGCAGCCGGCCCTGACTCGATGTACGCACCCGGACCCAGGCGGCGCCACGCTTCTGCACCGCCCAACGGTCTCAGCCGAAGTTGCAGTAGCCGAAGTGGTCACCGTATTTCCAGGCACGCTTGCCAGGGATGTACCAGTTGCGCGGCGTCAGGCCCTGCTTGCGCCCGAGGGCAGCGCATTTGGTCTTGGCCATGCTGACGGCCCGTGATGCACCGGGGTATTTGGCCTTGTACCCCTTGAGCCATACGACGTTGGTCATGGCCGCCGAGTCGGCACCCGCGCAGTCCTGCCACTTCCAGGTCTTCGTGCTCACGCACAACGTGGGAGCGAGGCCCGAGTACGCGATGGAACCCGTGCGCGACGTCACGCTGCCCGTCGGACCGGCATTGAATCCCACGCATGCGACCCACCTATCGCCTGCCCGGATCTGGGCCTTGTTGGGCTCGTAGGTGTACAACCGTGCACTCATGGGCAATGCGTACGACGCGACGGGCAGCGGCGCTGGGTCGTTGCCCCACACGTAGGTGATACCCACCGTATGGCACTTCTTGTAGGCCCACGCCCAGAACGGACCTGACCCACTGCGCCAGACCTTGTCGGGCACCGAGAGCACACCCATCACTTCAGCGGTGTGAGCGGTGTTGCAGTCAACGGGCGTCACGGCAGAGATGTTGCTCTGCCTGGTGGACAGCGGCAGACAGGTCCCCTCCGTCGGCGGTTGACCCTGCGCCGGCGTGAGCCCCAAGGCCGCGATGCCGCACGAAACCATAAGGATGGTTGTTCGATACATGCCCCACCTCCCCAAGTGAGGGGCTGCGCCACCCGGCCGGGTTCAGCGACCGGCCCCACCCAAATCGTACTGCGGCGGGGACGGGCCCGGGAAGGGTCAAGCCTGCGTGGGCTCTCATTTACTACTTCTGGGTGATCTTGAGGTGCATCTTCCACGACGGACTGGTGCACTGACCCCCGGAACCCACGTCGCGCGGAATCGCACCTTGTGCCCAATTGCTGCCGACGTATCCGTTCGTCTGTCTCGCATGGCTCGGTCGATCTGGCGCCCCGGCGCAAATAGGGGCAAATGGGCGCTTGTTGCTGCGACACGCCGCGAGAAATCGCACCTTCCGCCCAATCCCGACCAGCAAGTCCCAACGTCAGATCACACCGACCCGTCAGCGATAGACGAAAGCGGTCTTGGTGATCGGGTTGGCGTCCACCCAGTCGGGCAGCGACGACTGCAACATCCCGAGCACGGCATAGGCATCGCGGGCGATGGTTCCTCGGTAATCCTCTAGCTCGTTGCCATACTTGAAGCTGAACTCTGCGACGACTGGTGTGGTGTCCTCCGCGCCCTGGTCGTACCAGACCACAACGGCACATTCGCTGGCGATGTCCTTCTTGCCGAGCAGGATGTTGGCACCCTCCAGCACGATCTCGTGGCCGACGAAGTCCGAGACCAGCACCAGCGGCTGGGTCACCAGCAGCTCATCGAGGTCGCTGTTCAGACCCGGGAACAGGTCGGCGACGTCGCGCACCTGCTGCAGGACTGCACCCGACTTCAGAGGCTGGGGGGTGGAGAAGCTGTAGACGCTTGTGAAGGGCGGCTTGACGTCTTCTTCGAATTTGGTCTTGAAGTCGTCGGCGTCGGCAGGGTCCATCTGCCGGTCGGCGGCGATGTAGCGGTCCGGGTGGCGGAACTTCAGCGTGACCTCACGCTCCCCCGTCTGCAGGTCCTCCCGTTCGCGCACGATGTACTGGTCAGCGTTGAGGCGGTGCTCCTGGGTGTCGAAGAAGCGGATCAACCTGCGTGCTTTGACCTCGCTGAACTCTCCCTCTACCGGGATGTTGAGTTCAGCCAGCCGCAAACTCAGGTCACTCCAGAAGGCGTCCACCTGCTCGCGCATCGTCGCCTCGTCACCGTCGAAACGCTGCGCGAGCAGCATGACCTTGTACTCCCGGGATGTGACATGCATCCGATTAGCCATTGGTGGCCCTCCTCGTTTGGCGTCACGTTAGAGGTGCGCGTGGTTGGGATGCACGCCAATGATCATGGCCACGTGGGATGTGGGCCGACACCAGTCCCTACATCTGCCGGGAGACCGATGCCCGCCACCGTGACGGTGCGGTTCTCGTCGTCGATCCGGCGAAGGACTCGCTAGGTCATCGCCGTGCGCTGTACCGATCATCACGCGGAGGCATCAGCTTCGGCTCGTCTGCCATCCATATCTGGTTGGCGACGGATCAAGATCAACCAGATACGGCGAGACACGCCGCGATGCGTGTCCGAAATGACCGTTTGTCGGCGTGTCACTGGTTGAGAACGCCTCGGACGGGAGTGTCTTCAACCAGATGTGGACGGCGTCCCGAACCGAACGTCTCGCCTCGGGCCAAACCGTGACGTACCCGACTGGCTTTCTCCTGCGCTGACATGCGCGAGGTTGGGCGAAGTTGACCCCAGCGGATCCGGCCACGAGGCACTACCCGAAAACGACTCAGACCGTCCGGGTGCGCCGACCCGCCCCACACAGCAGTCCGATCACACCCAGCACGGCGGCGACAACCATGAGATACAACGGGATCGACGTCGGTATGCCCAGGTGGACCGTGATCCCCAGGATGCGCGACAGCCCCAGCGGCAGCAGTGCCATCTGATCGTTGAACGTGGTCAGCGCGGCCTCCAAGCCCGAGATCTGCATCAGCGACCCCAGGGCCAGCATGGGTACCGCCACGCTCACCAGCACCCGGCCCAGGCCCCGCAGCCGACCACACCCGTAGGCCGACCGCATCACCACGTAGGTAACCCAGAACAACCACAGGAACGCCGCGAAACTGATCGTCACGTACACGGTGCGGAACTGCTCGTCGACCCAGAACTGGTACCAGTAGAACAGCGGGCCGCGGACCACGGCGACCACACTCAGCAGAAGGGTCTTGAGCAGCAGCGCACCGCCGACGCCCGCGTACAGCGCGAACGGATCGCGGCCGCGGATGAGCACGCGGGCGGTGAGCGTGAACAGCGCCATACTCCCGAGGGTGGCCAGCAGGTAACTCCAGGACAGCCACCCGGAGAAGGCCCCGCGACTGAGGATCAGCAAGCACGCCGGCAGTGCCCAGATGAGCATGCGGGAACGCCCCTCGCCGAGTCGCCACGGCACCATCATCCCCACCACCAGACCGTGCGCCACCTCACCGAAGCGACTGGCGTGCCAGCGCCGCCCGAGCGGGCTGCCCAGCAGCAGGATCGCGAGGATCACCAGGATCACCGCACCGGTCACGAGCTGCGAGGAGCGGGTGCGCTCGGCGTGCCCGAATCCGGCGTCGACGGCGAAGAACTCGTACGCGGGGGTGTCGAGGTCGCCGGCGTACGTGGCCCGGTGCTCGGCCACGGCGGTTTCGTACGCCCCCTTGTTGGCCTTCCAGTCGACCCACGCCTGTTCATTGCCGGTGGCCAGCCAGTCGTAGTAGCTCAGGAAGGCAGCGCGGAACGCACCCAAGGTCTGGAACAGATCGACCTCGTACTCCAGCGCGTGGATCATGCTGTCGCGGGCCTGCGGGTCCTTCCAGGACGCCGGATCGGTGGCCTCGATGGTCGCCAACATCTGCTGCGCCCGGGCGGTCGCCTCCTCGCCGCCGGCGATCGCCTCGGCCACCCGATCGCGGGACGCATGGTGGATCACCGACAACGCGGCGGTGTCTCCGCTGACCAGATCCCACTCGAATATCCACATCATGGGCGGCGGCTCCAGGCCCAGGGCAAGCGTCCGCTGCTCGGCGTACGGCGGGATGTAAAGGCCCTGCTTGGCAACGTCGCGGGACAGCGCGAAGACCTCCGCGATCGCCTGCACCGTCGCCGGGTCGTCGGAGAAGTTACGCCTGATCCATGCCGAATTGACCGCGGCGAGGTCCGCGTCGTGATCCCAGGCCAGCCGCCCGGTGGCATAGACGTCGAGGTCGTACAACTGCCAGAAACCGCTCTTGAGATACAGCGACATCGGCCCGGCACGCCACGGGCCACCGTCCTGGGTCCACACCCAGACACCGTCGATGTTCGGGTTGGCCTGCTCGAAATGCTGCAGGGCCTGCTGATGGTCGGCGGACAAGTAGTTGGGGAACGACGAGAACGCCTCGAACTCCCGCCGGCTCTGGAACTCGATGATGCGCGGCTGGGCACCCTGCTCCAGGGTCTGGTTCAACGGCAGCCAGGAGTAGAAGTCGCCCATCGTGAACTTCGTGACGATCACGAGGTTGTCGGCGTCGAGCCCGTCCAGCACCCGTGCGTAGGTCTGCGGGTTCGTGTGCATGTCCCCGACGTCACCCACCCCGACCGACCACGTACGGAAGTAGATCGTCTTGTCGTACTGGGCGGCGGTCTGTGTGAACTTCTCGAGCATGGTCTGCACGGACGCATCCGTGGTCACCGCCAACGTGGAGAAGTAGTCCCAACCCGGGGAGTTGTAGACGCTACCCGCCTCCCCGATCCGGATCATCAGGCCGTCGATGAACGGCATGTTCTGCAGGAACTCGTCGAGGCCCGCTTGATAGATGTCCCACAGCCGTGGATCGTCGACATTGAAGCCGCCGAGTTCGCGCTCCACATAGTCGTTCAGAGGCCCGGAGTTGGCCAGCATGTCCGTCTTGAAGACCACCCGCATGCCGAGGTCAGCGGCGTACTCCCACATCGTCCCGAACTGCTCGACCATGGCCTCGTGACGGGCCCGGTAGGGGCTGTCCTGCGGATAGATCTGATAGCCGTCACCCACGAGGTCGAAGTTCACGTACTCCAGGAACCCGCTGACGATGACCCCGTTGTAGCCGTAGGCCCGGATGTGATCGATGTACTGCTTCCAGTCGCGAGTGGCGGCCCGCATGCCAGCCGGGTCGATCCACGGTGGCGCGTCGAGGATCACGTCGGCGAACTGCCGGGAGTTGTGGGAGTAGTCGTCCTGCGCGGCCCACGCCTGCGGGTCGGGCTCCACGCCGACCGCACCGTAGTCGGCGAACCGGTACTCGAGGTCGGCCACGACAGGTTTGCTGGTGAGATCCGGTAGTTCCTCGCCGCCCGCGATGAGGTCGGCGGCCGCGAACAGACCGTCTGCGATGCCGTTGCGGCCGCTGCCGGCCACGCCCTCGGTCGTCAGTCGGTACGCGCCATCCGGCAGGGCGGGCGCCCGCGACACCGTGAAGTCCGCGTCGGTGTCGACAACCTCCGGCCGGGTCCCCGTCGCTTGTTCCACCGCGTCCTGGAAGGTCCGTGCCGCCAGGACGAGCAGGGGGTCGCCCCGCCAGTTGGCCGGCATGCTGAACGTGTCGATGGTCGGCGGTGCGACGGTTTTCGGCGCTGAGACCGGAAGGGTCGTGGTCGGCGGCAGGTCCTTGGGAGATAACGACAGCGCCAGCAGACCGTTGACGCCGGTGGCCGCGCCATACCCGATGAGCAGCGCCACGAGGACATACACCAACGTCGGGATCCACCACCGACGCCGCCGCATGCGCCACAGAATAGTCATGCGGATCGGCGGTTGCGGCGGTTCGCGGACGCTGGCTCTGATCAGCCGAGCGGTAACGATCCCACCAAGGCCGCGATGCGCTGCCGGCGAGTCTCCAGCCGTGCGGCGTCCTCAATCGGTTGCAGCAGACGCCGTCGCTCGGAGGGCCGCTTACGCAGGAACGCGGCCAGGCGATCGGCCTCTGCCAATGCGCGCTGGACGTCGTCGGCGAGCGGAACGTCATCGGGGTCTGCCGGACGCAGGCGGCAGAAAACCACATCGCCCGGCCGGACCTCGAGGCGCCGTTGCAGAGCCTTTCCGGCATACATGAAGGCGTCGGGAAGAACATCGGCCCGGTTGACCCCGACGTTGACGGGCACTTCGTTGATCCTGCCCTCAATCCGCCGGGTACCCGCAGCCTTCGCGGCGTCCTCGAGAGCCCTATCGAGGCGAATGATGGTGTAGTCGTTGCGCCCCCATGGCAACACCTCGACCAGCGCGTTGAACTCGACCCATGAGGTTCCCTCGGTCACCATGAGAGTCATCCTTCCGCTTCCGCCCCGCACTTTTCCGTAGACGTTGGGTCGCCGCGCAGCGATTTTGCCCAACTACCCCGGAATACCTCGAGCAGAAGACGAAGGATCCCGAACGCTCGAATCCACATCATCCGCATTGGCGAAGGCCATCAACGCGCGCGCTCCGGCCAAGCCATACTTCAGCAGTGGCATACCCGAGGAGGTCGATGACGATCCTGTCCACCTTCATCCGGACGCTGCTGGCGCTGATGCTGGCAGTCACCGCCGGCATCGCCTGCGCTCCGATGGCCGCTGCCGCCGACCCCATCCCCGAGGCGACCCAGTCGGACACTGTGCCGCAAGGCCCGGTAACGCCCACCCAGGAGCCAGAGACCTCCGCACCGGAGACCGAGGAACCGCCGCCACAGGAACCTCCATCAGAGGAACCACAGGAGCCAAGCCCCAGCGTTGAAGCAAGCGCCGACGCAACCCCGACGGAAGGCACACCCGCCCCGACCCCGGAAGCCACGGCGAGCCCGACCTCGGAGCCCACCGATGAGGCAGAGCCGGCGACCCGCCCGACCCCACCGCCGATGACGGCACCTGCACGCGAGGACTCGCCGGTCACCATGGGGGCGCTGCTGATCGCCCTGTCGGTCCTGCTCGCAGCAGTAGCCCTCCTGATCGCAGCGGCCCGATTCCGTCCTGCCCAGAAGCCGCGCACGACCGAGCCCGCACCACCCATCCTGGCGCCAACGGACACCAGCCAGTTCCTCGTAGCGCTCGGTGAGGCCATGATCGATGCCGGCGCTCCCGTGACGGACGTCACCACAACGCTCGAACGGATCGCACACCGCAGCGGCGTCCCCGATGCGGAGGTCGTCGTGTTCGCCACCGCCCTGATGGTCTCGTTGCCCGGCACCGACCAGGTCAGCACGGCCGTCGCCTCGGCAGGCGTGCGGGGGCTGCGCCTGGATCAGATCGATGAGGTGTTCGACGTCGTCGAGGAGGCGCAGTCACCGGGAATCCCGCCCAGCGAAGGGGTCGAGCGGCTCGAGTCGATCCGGCTCACTCCCCCGCCCTGGGGGTTCGCCACCCGGGTTGTCGGGTACTCCCTGATGAGTCTGGGCCTGTCGCTCATTCTCGGCGCGAGCCTGGCCGAGATCGCCGTAGCTGCGGCGCTCGGTGCCGTCCTCGGGGCGCTGCAACTGCGCGCCGGCAGCCTGACGTCCACCTATCGCTCCGCGCTGCCCCTACTGGGGGCGTTCGTCGTGTCGATGGCCGTCTTCCTGCTCGCCCGCACCACCTGGGACATCGGCGTGTTCGCCCCCCTGATCGCTCCACTGGTCGGGTTGC
This sequence comes from Actinomycetes bacterium, assembly GCA_029779995.1. Next base: position 3,849 of record JAKOZM010000073.1, on the reverse strand, counting down.
TGCCGGGGGCATTGCTCACCACCGGCGTCCTGGAACTCGCGACGGGGCAGATGATCTCCGGCGCCGGTCGGCTCGCTGCCGGGACGATGCGGCTGTTCCTGCTCGCGGTGGGGATCGTGGCGTCGGCGCAACTGGTCGGCGTGCCGACCGGAAACGTCACCGATGTCGCGACCCAGCCGCTGGCTCCCTGGGGACCGTGGTTCGGTGTGGCGATCTTCGGTGTCGGCATCGTGCTACATCTGTGCGCCAGGCCTCGCGCCACGGCCTGGATTCTGCTCGTCCTGTACGTGGCGTATGCCGGGCAGGTCATCGGTGGGCTGTTCCTCGGTGGCGTGCTGTCGGCGTTCACCGGTGCTGTGCTCATGACGCCGGTGGCCTACGCCGTCGCGCGGCATCGCAACGGTCCCACCCCGTTGGTGAGTTTCCTGCCCGCCTTCTGGCTGCTCGTCCCTGGTGCCCTGAGCCTGATCGGCGTCACGAAGTACCTCGGCGACGAACGTGTCTACGGCGCCGACTACTTGCTCACGGCCGGCCAGACCATGGTGTCCATCGCCCTGGGTGTCCTGATCGGCACCTCGCTCGCGGCGCGATTCGGTCGCTCCCGCGCGGGCGCGTCAATGTCGTGATGGTGCGCAGTCTCCGCGAGAGGATTCGAGACACCCGCCGTCCGCGACTATTCCGACGACGTTGGGCCGCTGGGCAGCGTTTCACCCCAACAACCCCGGGAAACCTCGGGCTGGAGACGAACCCGCAAACGACCTCCACTCATCAGCGCTACGCAGGCAGCCGAGGGCAGTACCGGATCATCTACACGATCGACTCTTCGCGGCGGGTCGTGACGGTGCTGCATATCGCCCATCGGCGTGACGCCTACCGGTGACGAAGTGACCACCCACCACGGGTGATGCCAGGCCACCCGCGTGCCCCGCGAGCGAAGATCGGCGACATCATCGGGCGGCGCCGGGCGTTCATCATCGGTCTGGTGATCTATGCGATCGGCTCGGCGATCACCGCAATCGCCCCGACCGTGCTGGTGCTGGCGTTGGGCTGGTCGGTGTTGGAAGGCCTCGGCGCTGCGCTGGTCCTGCCCGCGCTGGCCGCGCTGATTGCGGGCAACTTTGAGGGCGACCAGCGCAAGGCCGCCTACGCCGTGATCGGCGGAGTCGCCGGGGCGGGCATCGCCATCGGACCGATCCTCGGCGGCTGGGCGACCACCACCTACACGTGGCGCATCGTGTTCCTCTTCGAGGTGGTCCTCGTGGTCATCATCCTGGTGATGACCACGCTGCTCGGTGATGCCGTGCGGGAAGGTCCGCGCCCGAAGCTGGACGTCGTCGGAACGGTCCTGTCCGCATCCGGACTCGGTCTGATCGTGCTGGGAACGCTGCAGGCCAGCAGCTGGGGATGGCTGCAACCCAAGGACTCCCCCATCACTCCCTTCGGGTTCTCCCTGACCCCGTTCGTGGTGATGGCCGGCGGGCTGCTCGTCTGGGCCTTTGTGGTCTGGCAGCGTCACCGGGAGAACATCGGCAGCGATCCGCTGGTCCACCTCGATCTCGTGCAGATACCGCCGCTGCGGTCCGGGCTCGTGGGCCTATTCACCCAGAACCTGATCCTCATGGGTGTCTTCTTCATCGTGCCGCTGTACCTGCAACTGGTCCTGGGACTGGACGCGCTGCAGACCGGCCTGAAGATGCTGCCGGTATCCATCACCATGTTCCTCGCTGCGGCGATGGGATCGCGGCTGTCCGCCCGCTTCTCAGTGCGCGGGATCGTGCGCACCGGCCTGCTCCTGAGCGCCGTCGCGATCCTCCTGCTGCTGGGAACGATCGAACCCACCCTCGACGACTCCGGCTTCGCCTGGTCGATGGCCGTGTTGGGCACCGGCATGGGCCTGATCGTGTCGCAGTTGGGCAACGTCGTGCAGTCGTCGGTGGATGCCTCCGGGCGCGCCGAAGCCGGTGGCCTGCAGTTCACCGGCCAGCAGCTGGGCTCATCGCTGGGCGTGGCACTGATCGGGGCGGTCGTCCTGTCCGGACTGACCAGCGTGTTCGTCACCAACGTGCAGGACGGTGAGCGGATCAGCGCCGCGGTCGCCGAGCAGGTCGGCGTGGCCGCCGGGACCGGCCTCGACTTCGTGTCCGCGGACCAGATCGCCACCGCGGCGACCGACGCCGGGATCAGCTCACAGGAGACCGACGCGATCGTCGCCGACTACGAGAGCGCACAACTGCAGGCACTCAAGGTCGGCCTGCTAGCCACCGGCGTGCTGGTGCTGCTGTCACTGTCGTCCACGCGCAATCTCCCGAGTCAGGTGAGCAAACCTTCGGAGGAGATTGTGGCGGTGTGACTCCGCGGAGTGCTTACATTGCTGTCAGGAGGTGGACTGTGAGCACCTTGACGATCAGACAACTCGACGAGCGCACACACGCTCGGCTGCGTGGACGCGCTGCCGCACATGGTCGCTCGGTCGAGGCCGAGGTGAGGGCGATCCTGGACGCGGCGGTAAATCTGCCAGAGCGCAACTTCCTGGTTGCCCTGCATGAGTCGATAGGTGGTGGGATCGATATGGACCTGCCTGATCGCCTCGACGAGCCGCGACTCGTGGACCTGCCGTGATCGTTTGCCGACATCAACGTGGTGTCGGAGTTCATGCGGGAATCCCCCGACCCGAGGGTGATGGCGTGGGCACAGGGCGTCGATCCCTGCGACCTGACCATCTGCGTGGTTACCGTCGAGGAGATCGAGCGCGGCTTGGGTCGTCTGCCTGACGGGCGGCGACGCTGGGACCTGGATCAACGCTGGCGCAACCTGGTGGCGGCTTACGCCGACAGCATCGAGGTCTACGACCTGCTAGCCGCCCAACACGCTGCAGACATCCTCGTGGCAGCAGAGGCTGGAGGTCGGCCCATGTCCCTGGCCGATGCCCAGATCGCCGGAATCTGCCGAGCAGGCCACCACGAGTTGGCCACGCGCAACGTCAGCGACTTCGCCGGCGCGGCCGGGCTCACTATCATCAACCCGTTCACCGGGTAGTTTCGCGTGCGGCGATGCGGGGTCGTCATTCTCTTCGTCAGACCTGGCGCAACTGGTCAGGGTTGCTGAACAGCCTCAGCGGCAGGCCCCTGATTCGCCGCTGGTCACCATGTGCGCCTAAGGATGCGATAGGTAATACGCCCGTTCCACATCACGCGAGCGCTAGAGGATTCCGGCTGCTCGCAGAATCCGGTCGGAGTTGGCTCCCGGTGCCCTGCTGATCGCCAGGATGTTCAGCAGGTTCGGGGTCTCCAGATGCTCATGGGACTCCAAAGGGGCGATGATGTCCCCGTCCCATGTCTTGTGAGCAAAGTTTCCGCCGCAGATTTCGCAGGTTGCTCTCCATGTGCGGTCGTTGTCCAGTGCAATAGATAAGTCATCCCTGATGCCCTCATCACATGACTGAGTAAATGGGCATTCGTTGCTACGACACGCCGTGGGAAATCGCACCTTCTGCCCAAACTCTGACGGTCGTGCGCATCCGTTCGTCCGGTGTACATCCGTTCGTCCATGTCGGCCCCGACACGCGAACGAGTCGGCCGGGTCCTTCTCCCCACACCCACACTCGCCACAATCCGAGGACGCAGAGAGTGCCCAAGATCACGTAGCCTGTGGCAGGTAGCCGTATCTGGTACGGGTAGTCCGGCTTGTTGGTACCGCTGCTCTGGGGAGGTGGTACCGGCCCTGGTGGCGGGCCGGTACCGGCCGGGGTCCTATTCCCAGTAGTTGGTGTCGGCGCGTGAGCGCTGGTCGAGGCGTTCACGCATGTCGACTTGTCCGAGGTTGATCTTGCGGGCGTGGTTGGCCAGCCGG
>JAKOZM010000538.1 GCA_029779995.1 Actinomycetes bacterium | reverse complement strand
CTGTATGCCGTCAACGACGTCCTCTGGGACCCGGTCGTCTCGATCGAGGCCGACGGGGTCGAGGAGGTCTTCGACGCGACGGTGCTGGGCGGGCACAACTTCGTGGCCAACGGGATCGCGGTTCACAACTCGATCGAGCAGGACGCCGACATGGTCATCCTGTTGCACCGAGAAGAGGCCTACGAGAAGGAAACTCAGCGGGCGGGCGAGGCCGACTTGATCGTGGCCAAGCACCGTAACGGCCCCACCGACACGATCGTGGTCGCCTTCCAGGGTCACTACAGCCGCTTCACCAACATGGCCCAACAGTTCTGAGGTATGTGTCGAGATGCAGCCAAGATTGAACTCTTGCCCGATGAACTTGTCGAGATGCACGCAATCTTGTAAGAACGGCACTTGATTCTAAGAATTAGCCGACGTTATGCACTTCGGGCGTGTCGATGGGCAAGGGTTATGGATCATGGTGTCGAGATGCACTGGAAACTGTAAGAAGTGCCGTTGGTTCCATGAATTAGCCGACGTTATGCACTTCGTGCGTGTCGCATCACGGTGTTTGGTAGTCCCTCGAGCCGGACCCAGCGGGATTTGCAGACCAGAGCGCCGCCTGGATCCCGAGCTCGCTCGCCGGCCAGCCGACAGGTGGTCACCGGAAGTAGGCCCGGGGGCCACGTGGCTGAACCGCTCGAGCAGGGCATCGGCTCTGCGGACCCTTGCCCGAGCGGCGCGGGCAAGGAAGTGGCCGCCTGGAACGCACCCCGGATGGGCACGCTGATCTTCACTCACATGCCGATGTGCGGATGCTCACCCTTCGGCGCGATCCGAGTTGGTCGGCGATCCGCGAATGGGATGATTATTCAATGGCTCTTGACTCGGCACACGTAGCGATGCTGCCGTCATGGGGCTCTTGCATGCAGACGGCCGATGGCACCCCGAGCAATGGGTGATGAGACTCGGCGGTCACGGTCGACCGGCGTCCGTGTCATCCGCAACTGGGTGAACTTCTGGAGCGGGTGGGCCATCGTCGCTGGCCTAACGCTGATGATCGCGTTCAGCGACCCGCTCGCCGTGGCGTGGCCCAAGGAGGGCTGGACCGGGATGGACCGAGAGGCAATCGCAACCGTCCTTGGAACCGGGCTGGCGGTACTGGCGTGCCACACGCTCCTGGTCAAACCTCGAGTTCTGGTTCAGGGCGACGACATAGATGTTGTGAACCCGGTGTTTCGCTGGACGTTCACTCGCTCCGACATCGAGGTTCCCTCGCAGAGTCGCGAAGCGATCTACGAATCGCTAAAGGTCGACGGCAGGACGATCCGGGCAGTGGGTACCGAGCGCTCGACGCTGGCAGACATATGGGGGAAGGAGCACTACCTTGCGGCACTGGCGATCCAAGTGCCCGAGCCGGCTGACGGGGATGGCCCCTCTGGTGGGCTTTCACGCCGGTGGAGCATTCCATCCCCTATGGAAGTTGTGATCATCCTGCTGTACGTGGGGTATGTAGGCGTGGGCTGGCTCAGCGGTGCCGGGATCGTGTAGTCAGTCCGCGTGTGCAGCTTCCGCAATTGCCGCGGATAGTGAGACCTGCCGGCTCGCGCGCCCGAGGTGCGATGGCGCAGTACCACCGGCAGATCAAACGAGACGCGTCAGTTTGGTCTGACCAGGGACGCTGGAAAAGTCCACGAAGTACAGGTGGTCGCCAGTCCCCATGCGTTTGAGTACGGCCACGAGCGGGATGTCGTCAATGAAGTCTTCCTCGGCGACCTCCCAAGGGTCCTCGGGCGAGATGAGATAGACCGGCAGATGGTCGATGCCCTGTACTTCGTGAGTCTTGGCCATGCCGACATTGTGGCCGCACCAAGGCGCGAGCAGACGACCGCAGCCGACGGCCTCGGCACACGTCCGCTTCTGCCGCCGGGCGGGACATCGGTCGGCGCACCGATCACGCTGCTGCCGAGGCGGGGGCAGACTGCTCCATGTGCGAATTGACGCCCCTCTTCCCTTCCACGGCTACGTCGTGTGGCTCACGCGCGACCAGGGCGGCCGCGACTCGGGCCCGCCGCCGACCCCAGCCGAACAGGACTATGCCGCCACAGGTTTCGTACCGCCGAGCACCGCGGACACCGGCCTCGCTTCCGTGGTCCTTCGAGTTGAAGACCGAGTGGCCTGGCGATCACCAGCGGATGCCGGATGGCTCATCGTCGACAACGTTCCTCCGTATCGCGTGAGCGATGGTGAGGTCCTCGTCGTTACAGAAGGCCGACGGGCAGTCGCCTACTTCCACGTCGAGTCCGTGGACGAGGTGGTGGTCCCAAACGCTTGACCAACCGTTGTACGCAATTGCCTCGCTGAAGGCCTATCGGTTGGCGCGCCAGAACGAGGGTCGCCACCAATAGAGGGCGGTGAGGTCGGAGGGCCAAGCCTCTTGTTGCTTTGGCCATTCCTCAAATGAGTCATCAGCCCGGCTCACGGGCCGCCAGTCGTCGTCGCGGTGGTCCCTGCTTGTGGCCGAGCGAACGTAACTCTTGAGCCGATCCTCGGATGCGCCGGTGTTCGAGAAGGACTGTTGCGCCTCAATCAGCGACACCCTGTTCGCACCCCCGGGCTTGTCTGGCCAGCGCAACTGAACGGCGTCGTCCTCCCAGAAGCAGATCTCGCAGATCTCGTATGAGCCCGGCGAGCCACCGAAGGTGAGGTAGCCGCAGCATGGGCAGGGGAAGGACACAGGACCATCTTGGACGGAGCCGTGCGCGTGGTCACCAAGTTTCACGCACATGCCGCGACTCGGGTTGGGCGCGCGGTTGGCGTCAGCGACCGCCCGCGAGGAAGGCGCCGCCCCAGGCGACGTCGTCGAGGCGTTGCTTACGCGGCAGGTACTGCTTGGGGTCGCGCACCCGGCCGCACCGTCGGCACTGCAAGGCGATGACCTCGTGGTTGTCGGGGTTTGGGTGCAGGCGCCGGTCGTGGTGCTTCCCCAGCCAGCACCGCAGCGATGCCCGGCCACCGCAGAGCACTTCCAGCAACGCCCATCGAAGCCGGGGAGCTGCTGCCAGGATCGACAACGCGTATCCGAGCCGACGCCGGCGGGAAAGGGACAGCAGCTCGGCGTCGAACTCGTCGTCGTAGCGCGATCGACACTGGCTCGGCAGCAGGTGCACCGCCACCGCCAGAAGGGTGCGGGCCAGGTGGGTCATGACTGCGCCGGCCCGAAGCCAGGCACCAGGGGCGTCGGCCGTCGCGCCCTGAGGTGCGAGCGGCGCGCGTCGGCAGCCTCGATGGCCGCCTCGGCCTGGGCCGCGCCCGCGGCCGTAAGCCGGTAGAAGCGTCGTCTCGGCCGGCCGGCCGCCGAGGGGTCGACATCCTCCCAGCCGCTGTCGAGCCAGCCGAGCCCTTCGAGCCGCGCGAGTATCGGGTGCACCGTGCCGCTGGGCAGGACGGCGTGCGAACCGATCTCGAGGCCGTAGCGCGGGGTATCCGGGTCGGCGAGGAACACCTCGAGCACGGCGCGGGTCGGTGCAGTCATACGTGGGTGGTGCGTGACCATGGTCTAACTCTACCTAGGGCACCTGCACTTGTCCATGGATGCGCCAAACGCCCGGATCTGCCGCGCATCGTGCCGATGGGCGTTACCTCGCTGGACAGAACTCCAAGGCGCGAGGAACTCGATTCCCTATCTGCATCCGATCCGCCAGAGCGAGCATGTCGGCACGCTCATCGGATGACAGCGGCTGCGCGTCCTCGCTGAGCACGTCGGCCAACTGTTCCAAGGCCAGACCCAGTTCGTTGGCGTCGATGAACTCGGCGATCAGCGCGACGTCCTTGCTGGGAAGGCGGTCGCCCAGCCGGATCAGCAGGCCGTGCAGGAGGCCGGCGATCTCCTCGTAGTAGGCGCGATCCACTTTCGGATCGTGCCACAGCAGTACACGCTCATGCCGCGATGTGACTCACGTCGAATCTTCTTTGACGTCGCTGCAACTCGATGCGACCACGTCCACGTACGGCCCTCCGCTCCACCGTGGGGTCACGTGAGCGGCCCACACGCCAGCGAATGGATAGCCTTCTACTGTGCCAACAGATTCACTAGGTCGAGAGGAGCGGCATGGCTGATGTGACGGGACAGGTGCAGTTGAGCCCAGATGCGCTAAGCCGACTGCTGGATCAAGACGCTATGCGGGCGATCCTGAGTCCTGATGCCAAGGTCCCTGGGGCCTCCAATCCCGAGGTCCAACTGGCGGAGTTCTGGGAAGTCATTGACATCGTCCGATCGTGCGCTGGCAAGGTGTTCACCTCGCCAGCGGAAGCCGAAGCCGAGCTTTTCGGGACCGCGAGCGGTGGCGGTTTCGGCATTCGACAAGATCTTCGTGACGCGGTCTCTGGCCTTCTGGTGTCCATCGACGCCGCACCCAACCAAGGGGGAGTTGCGCCATCGGGAGGGCATGCAACCTCCGGTGGCAAATGGCTGGCTGCGGCCACTGTTGCGCAGGTGTCGGAGCGACTGGGCAACTACGTGTACGTACTCGTGGACCCCCGGGACTCCCGGCCGTTCTACGTGGGTAAGGGCATTGGTCTACGGATGATGTCCCACGGCCTGGAAGCCCTCGATGCACATGGGGACACGGACGGCAAGAAGGTGGCACGGATCAAGGAGATCCGCGCCGCCGGCCTTGAGCACGAGATATGGATCGTTCGGTACGGCCTGACGCGCTCGGAGTACACAGCCGTCGAGGCCGCCGTGATCGACACTTTGGGGTCGTTCCCCGTTGTGCCGTCCGCTAAGGCGTACCGCCCGCTGGAGCTACGCGAGGAACTCACCAATATGAGACGCGAGGACGCAAAGGGAAAGGGGATGATCCTTCTCGAGCGTCTAGTCGACGAACTTGCGGCCCCTCCTCTGACAACCGCTGCTCCCCTGCTGCTGATCACCCTGAGCGCTTGGACCGATGAACAGATGGACGTTGCCGGTGGCCGGACAAGGCACGGCAATGGCTTCAAGCGGGAGTGGTACGAGCCTGCCACACGGGACATGCACATCCACGAGCTCGAGATGTCGACCACGGCCTGGTGGAAACTCAGCCGAAAGTCAGTCGAGGCCAGAGGCATCCACCACGCCGTGGCAGTGCACCGGGGAGTGACCCGAGGCTTGTTCGCGATCAAAACGGACAGCTGGGCGTCCGCCAACGGTCGAAGCGGCTTCGTGGGTGAGCCCGTCTTGGCTGGCGATCTCTACGACGAGGTCGTGGGTCCTCACGGCCACCGAGTCACCACAAAGCAACGCGGCACCCAGAACCCGATCGCCTACTGGCCACGCGCATAACAACGTCCGCCCACCGCCTGCAAGCAGTCGCTGCTCTCGACCTGGCTAGGACAGAGCAATCGCGCTCCAACCGATGGATGCAGCTGCAGTCGTCTCAGGCGCTTCGCCGTTCCCCGCGCTGCTCGCGGCGTAGTGACGCACCCAGGACTGTCCGCGCGTGTGACCCAGCGTGCGCCGAGTTCCGTGCACGGCCGGCACCGAGCGAGTGGCGCCGGCTGGGGGCCTAGGCTGGCATCGTGCTAGCGGGTAAGACCGTGACCTTGCGCCAGGTCCGTGAAGTGGACCTGGACGCGCTGTACGACGCGCACACAAACATCCGTAACCGGGGTGCGTACTTCCCTCTTGGCGTCATGTCCCAGACGGCCTTTCGTGGCGAGTTCGGTGAGCACGGCTTGTGGCAGAAGAGCGAGGGATGCTCGTCATCGAGTCCCCAGTGGGCGAGATCGCCGGTCACATCGAGTTCTTCCGCCCGGTCTCCTACTGGGACGCGTTCGAGCTGTCGCTCGCGTAGACAAGAGCTTCCTAGCGTGGCGGTAGTGCGCGCGGCAGTCACTCGGCGTCGCCCTTGCGCGGCACTCGGTTCGGCAGGTTGGGGGTCGTCAAGCGCATACCCATCTGGTCCGCCCAGCGGGTCACGCTGTCCCGCGTCTCTGGCGTCGCCCGAGGGCCGACGCCAAGCCCCAGTCGAGGCCCCTGCCACAGCTTTGTCAGGCCGACTCCGACAAACGTGTGATCCGGCGACAACAACATGCCCAGCCGGTCAGCCCATGTGGAAAGGGAGCGGAGCCACAACAGTTGCGACAGCTGAGACGCGTCAATGAGGAGAATGGTCGGCATTGAGCTTCCCTGCACCGACTTTCGACGGTCCTCCAGAGCCGCCAAGACCAGGTCCTCGATGTCACGCATAGGGATTGTGAGGTCCAACCACCTCTCGTCGTGAACGATTCGGGGCATCCCGGAACGGCCCCCGTAGAGATCGATGCTCGCCACGACCGCGGGATATCCGTCTCGGGCGGGGCGGACGACGCCGTGAACATGCTGGTGGCCCTGGCGGATCGCCTGTTCAACCTCGACACTCAGGTCGTCCAACACCCGTCTGCGGATGGCGATCGGCTGCCCTGTGACCCTCGCGACCGGAGTGGGTATCCGTTTGCCCGAGCGTTTCCACTCGTGCCGCTCGGCCCCGGGGATTGCCGAGTAGACACCCTTTGAAATGGCCCGCCGCAGGTCGGCATCGGGGCTGCGCTTGCGGCGGGTGACCTCAATCCCGAAGCCGAAGTCCGGCAGCACCAGATCGGGCTGCGGCTGGCCGCCGGTCTTGCCGAACTCGAACGCCACGCCGTGGTCGACCAACCAGGCCCCGACACCCAGCTCGCTGAGCAGGTCCTGGTAGCGGTCAGGGCTCGTCAGCGACCGGAACTCCCGCCTCTTAGTTGCTAGGCGAAGGGGTTGCGCCATCACCAGTCGATGGAGAAGGTCCTCTACGCGCTGCCAGTCCATGGGACGGGATGTGTCTGTCAGCGCACCCGCCAAGGGGTGGTTAGGCCTGCACCCGAACATCCACTCCTCGAGGATCGTCGGCAAGGCCATGGATCGTTTCTACCTGACCGACACAGGTTCCACCCGGGTCGACCGACTCGCGGCTACTAGACGAATGCCCGTAGGTCCGGTGTCTGGCCAGACTCGGTCCAGGTGATCGGCGGGAGACTCTCTTGCGGTTTCTCACCGAAGTGACGCGGCCCCGTCGGAGGAGCGAAGCATCGCGCGGCCAAGTCTACGGCGTCTCACGTATTCGCTGCAGCCGCTCGGTCTCGAGTTCAGATGGGCCCGGGAATCGACGCCTAAGGTCCACTACTTCGAGGAGTGCGCGGGCCAGAACAACGGCGGGTGATAACACCCCGATGGCCAGGGCTATGTCTGCGCCTCCTGACCCGGACTGATGTGCAGATATGTGTCGTAGGACGCCCCGGGCCCAAGGGCGCCCGTGCGCAACTCCTGAGTAGATCCTCCAAGCGCGCAGGGTGTTGGTTCCAAGAGCGACATCTACCGCGTTGACGATCTCAGTTGTGGAGACTCGCGCCCTGATGTCCAATCCCAAATTGGCAAGGAGCCGAACTCCCTCCTTAGGGAGCGGCGAGCGAGCCCCCTCATCCGCCCCAAGAAGGTCGCTCATGTCTTGAAATCCCAAGGTGAGATACCGCTTGGCTCGCTCGTCGGATTCCTTCGGTAAGCACAACCACAAACCAGTGGCGAGGCACTCGATGGCTGAACGCGCCATGACGACGCAAGAACTCACCAAGTCCGCGGGCTGGTCCTCCTCCGAAGCGAAGGCAAGCGCCAGCACGGCCTCATGCATCGCCGAGGCCGTGCTGGCCAGATCGGCGACGAGAGCCGACATGGGTGGGCTACTGGGAAGGATCCGTGCCCACTCGTCGTCGCCTGCCCATTGCCCACCGTCAAGCGGCTGCCAGCCCCCCTCCACTGCGCCGGAAAACCACGCGATGAATTCCACGTCCGTGAGGTGCTGCATATCGACACCCTATGAGTGTCCGCTGGACGCGATTCCATCAGGACCCAGACGCGGCGCAAAGACGCACCTCCCGCCGGGCGTCTCGTGGCGGCAGAATCAGGACATGCAACTCTCACCGTTCGGCGTGAACGCCACGGCCGGGAGCCTCCGCGTCCCCGGAGGGGTCGGGTTGCATCACCAGTGGACCGAGGAAGGGGTCATGGCCTCGCCGGTGGTCAACGGCGCGCAGGTGCTTCACCTCTCGGTGGCGCTGTGCGTCCTCAATGGCACCTACCGTGAGGCCGAGCGGCTGGGCGTCATGCTGGAGGGCGTGGCGGTCCAGGCCGACGGCAGCTTCGATGCGGAGTGGCGCTCGAACGGCATCGAGTACTGCGTCACGCTCGACTCCACTGCGCCGGCGGAGGCATTGGCCCTCCTGCGCGCCTCGGTCGATGAGATCGCGGAGATCCCGCGGGCGATCCGCGCGGGATCTCCCGTCCGCAGAGTTGAGTGACGTCGTTGCTGCGACCGCTCAGGAGCGGGTAGCGCGCGCTTGCTGTCCGCGCCCACCGGATGGCGGTGACGAGTGATCACGCGGCGGTATGACGCATCGTGAAGGAGTGAAGGGCTGGGGCAGCTACTGGCCGGCCAGTTTGGCGACTGTCGGGGCCAACACGTCGGCGGAGCCGGCGCCCAGGACGATGTAGGAGAAGCCGATCTCTTCCCGCCGTCGTTGAATCTCTTCGGCAGCGGCTGCTGGGTCGTCGGGGAGGATGGCCAGCGAGTCCGCCTTACGCAAAGCGCCCGGATCGGTGTCTCGGGCCGACGCCATGAACGGCGCGACAGTGTCACCGACGACCGAGACGTGCAGGGCGAGCTCGATCTCTCGCCCGGCGCGGAACTCGTGGGCCATCTCGGCGAGGTGTTCACGTGTGTCGCTCGGCGACGCTGCGAAGGTGACCGTGTCGGCGACCTCCGCGGCCAACGCCCGCGCCTTCGGCCCGCGAACGGCCATGACCACCGGGGTGTGGGCATCGGGACCGTCTAGTTCCCGCAGTCTGGCCACCGTCTCCCGCACCACTTCCAACCGCTCCCCGGGCGCCAGGACCGGCATCCCGACCTCGTGAAGCTCGTCTTCGATCCCGGGCCTGCCAGTGCCGATACCCATCTCGAAGCGACCCTCGGTGAGCAACGACAGCGAGTGCGCCTCCCACGCGGTGCTCCACGCGGGACGCAGCGGCGATGCGTACACCCAGGTCCCGACGCGCAGGTTCGACCGCGCGGCTGCCATGGCAAGCGTCGGGCCAGGTGCGGGCTGCCACTGGGGGACGTCCGGCATCAGCACAATCGAGTACCCGCTGTCGGCCAGGCGCCGTAGCTGGTCGAACCAGGAGGCCACGTCGCTCAGCACCGGGGCGACGACTCCGAATCGAAACGGTCTGCTCATGGGGCGCGACTCCGTTCAAACGGGGGGCAGGAGAATCCGAAGGGTTTCGGCCTCAAGCTGTCGCGGGCGTCGTACCCGATCCACGTCCAACTCCGCGGCAATCCAGATTCCTGAAACTGACGTCGGAGCGCGGTTCGCCTCGATGAGGGAAGGGATCGACGCTCGGTAACTGGCCTCCGGGCCATCTGGGGTCGGTGGCAACCGGCCACAGATCCAGATCTGGTCGAACTCTGCCGGCACGAGATGGCCGGGCCCGAGTGGGGCACGCTGGCTCGCGCGGGGATGAGCCGCCTAGGAGACTGCTGAACAATCCGCGTGGCGCTGGGCGTTGCTGGTTCTGCTGCTGGGATCGTCGTTGGCGGGGCATCTGTTGCCGGCTGGGAGCGTGTTCGCGTTCTTGGCTGAGCACCGGGACGCGTTGTTCCCGCCGGAGCTGTTCACCGACTTGTTCCCGTCGGGGCGGGGCCGCCCCTCGGTCCCGCCCGAGGTCATCGCCTCGGTGTTGGTGTTGCAGTCGCTGCACGCGTACTCCGACCGGGAGGCGGTCGATGCGCTCACGTTCGACCTGCGCTGGAAAGCGGCGTGCGGGTACGCGGTCGACGCGTCCGGGTTCCACCCCTCGACGTTGACGTACTGGCGTCGGCGGCTCGCAGCCAGTGAGCGTCCGCAGCGGATCTTCGAGGTGGTGCGTGAGGTCATCACCTCCACCGGTGTCCTGGCCGGGAGGACGCGACGCGCGTTGGACTCCACCGTGCTCGATGACGCGGTCGCCCGGCAGGACACGGTCACCCAGCTGATCGCCTCGATCCGCCGGGTCGCCCGTGAGGTCGACGGCGCGCCCGCCTTGGTGTCCGCGCACTGCACCCGGTTGGCCGTCGTCACGGGCCAGGACTACACCGCCACGGGCAAGCCACGGATCGCGTGGGATGACCATGACGCGCGTGAGGACCTGGTGACTGCCTTGGTCAACGACGCCGTGACGTTGCTGGGCGCGCTGGACACCGACGCCATCGAGGCGGCGGGCGGGAAGCCAGCCCAGGCCATCGCGCTGTTGGCGCTGGTCGCCGGGCAGGACGTGGAACCCGCGCAAGGCTCCGACGGCACCGACGGGCGATGGCGGATCGCCCGTCAGACCGCCCCGGACCGGGTGATCTCCACGGTGGACCCCGAGGCCCGGCACGCGCACAAGACGCGCGAGCGTCGCCAGGACGGGTTCAAGGCCCACGTCGTCGTCGAGCCCGACACCGGGCTGATGACCAAGGTCGCACTGACCAAGACCAACGGGAGTGCGAACTCCGACGCTACGGTCGGCGCCGACCTGGTCACTACCGACCCCACCCTGGCCGACGGTGCGGACGTGCAGGTCCTGGGCGACTCCGCCTACGCCTCCGGGCCCATGCTCGCCACCCTCGCGAAGAGAAACTGGGAGCCGGTCCTCAAACCCTGGCCGCTGCGGCCCGCGGTCGCGGACGGGTTCACCTTGGACGACTTCACCCACGACCCCCACGAGCGGACGATGACCTGCCCGGCCGGGACCACCCGCGCGGTCAGCACCAAAGGCACCGTCACCTACGGCGTCGCCTGCAGAGGCTGCCCGCTGCGCCAACGGTGCACCACCTCAGCCAAGGGCCGCACGATCACCATCGGTGAACATCACCAGCTCCAACGCGAGCACCGGCAACGCGCTGAACACCCCGACTTCCAAGGCGTGTACCGCCAGCACCGGCCGATGGTCGAACGCTCCATCGCGTGGCTCACCCGCGGCAACCGGCGCGTGCCCTACCGGGGCGTGGACAAGAACAACGCCTGGCTGCACCACCGCGCCGCCGCGCTCAACCTCCGCCGCCTTCTCGCGCTCGGACTGACCCACCAAGACGGGGTCTGGGCACTGACCTGAAGAAGGGGGCCACGGCCCTTGACAGGCCAGACGCACCGGGCGCCAGGTCGATACGACGGGCAGGACGAACTCGTTGTCGCGCCTTGAGCGCTGACCCAACCATTGCGGCACAGACCGCCTTGAGGTGTCCTGCCCGTCCTCACGAGGAAAACCGCTACCTCGCATACCGCCTTGTTCAGCAGTCTCCTAGCTGTGAGAAGGGTGGCCAGACCTCAGCGGGCGTTAGGCGGCGTTGAGACGCAGGTTCGGCGTCGTTCAAGGGCAGCCGCGGGGCTTCGCAGCTTCAGCCCGGCCGGTAGACGCCACTGCATTGGTCAATCCGCAGGACGGCGACCTCCCGGCTTTCCTCGTTGATGCGGTACGAAACCCGGCAGGTGCCTTGGCGGGCGGAGTGAGCGCCGGCCGGTTCTCCGCGGAGCGGCTTTCAGGACGTCGCACCAGGGTCAGCTGTCGCTGATGTCATCCTCCGTCGACCCGCTGGGAGCCGCGCTTGGTCCGGGCTCTCGCGTGTCTGGATCTTCTGCCGCGTCTTGAATGTCGTGCGGGAGAGTAGAAGCTTGGGGGGCATGCGAATTGTCGGTGGAGCCCTGCACGCCCGCGGGCGAGCCGCCCTGTGGCGCGTTGCCGGGCACGCTGTCGTGAGGTCCCCGGCGTGCGATCTCCCAGGACAGATGGCGGCGTGAAAGGAACTCAAAAAGCATGGCCGCAACGACCCAGGCGACGAACAGGGCGAGGAACGCCATGAGAACGATCGAGGCGACCAGCTCAGCGCCCTCCTCGCGGAAGAGATCGGGGTCCAGCCTTGCGGCGAGAGCCAGAACGCGACGAAGGCCGTGAGCGAGGCCGCACCGACGATCACCCGCCCCAGAGCCCCGATGTTCTGTACCTCGGGCCGAAGGGACTCCAGTCCTTGGACCTTGTTATGGAACTCCAGAGGATTCAGCCACCCATCCGGGTCCGCGGGCACGACCTGACCCTCCGCCGCCCGGAAAGTTGAGTCCGACAGAGTGGTGTACGACGACGTCGGTGAGCGTGTCCTGCTGAGGTAGGCGCGGTCACCGCGGGATCCAACTGACGGCGGTCCACGCTGACCACCTGGGCCCTGTGATGCGGCGGGTTCCAGCTCCCGACCCACTGAGACCCACTCTCGCGCAGCGCGTAGAGCCTGTCCGACAGCCTGTGCAAGCCTGGACGCCGTCTGCGGTCACGCGACGATTCCTCGCCGAGCCTTTGCTCATCGACCACCCGACCAGTGTGGCGTCACCCCCAGCGTCGTGTCGACGCCCCGTCGCACCCGAGGAGCTCCGTCACGCCAGACCGGAGACCCACTGGGGCCCAACGGGTCAAGGTCAGGCTCCGTGTCTTGGACGCCCTGCAGGCGCGGCCCGGCCTCGACGTCCTGCACGTACGCGGCTGGCGGAGCCGCGCCTGCTCAGAACTGCAGACGAGCCGACGCGAGAAGATGAACGCATGGTCATCGTCCGGGCAACGCGCAAGCTGCTCCAGCGCCTGGGCGCCCGCCCCAGGATCGACATCGAGCAGTCGACCACCCTACTGGGTGACTGGTACGCCACCGTGCTGCCGTGGCGGCCTCGCCAGGCTGGGCTTTTCGTCAGCGAAAGGACCCTGCTGCCAGTGCTGATGCCACTGGCTCCTGCAGCCACCCTTCTCGACCGGTTCCCAGCTCATTTAGCTCAGGTTCTGGCTCGGCACGATGTGGACGCGGCAACGGTCGCAAAGGAGTGCATCGACACGACTGACTACCAAGTCGCAGCGACCGCAAGCCGCAGCGTCGTCGGGTCCATGAACGAGTTCGCCTTCCTAGCCGAGCGATACCGTCAGGATGCTCCCGACGTAGATTTGACGGATCTATCGGTTCGGCTGTCCTCGGTCCCATGCGGCCCGCTATACCCTCGCCACATCAGCCCCGACCGGAGAACTCCAAGCTCTCCTCAAGGACTTGTAGACCGCTGCGATGCCGCCGCGTTCGGCCCATTGGCGGCGAAGTGACGCACCAGCCTTGGCCTTGAGACCGGCAGGGCGATCGAGCATTCGTCAGGGTGCGGGCCAGGCCTGGGCCGCCACCCTGTCAGGGCGAGATGGTGGTGTCCTCCACCAGGTTGTGGATGGCTGCTGAGGGGCCCCCGGCCAGCAGATCGGTGGCTTGCTGCCGGCTCCACACCTGCTCCTGCAGGACGCGATGGAAGGCCGCGGCCGCGTCCTCGCTGTCGAAGACCAGGTCGATCGCCACGTGCGACGCGGCGTCGACCCTGCGGCCGACCCGGACGGAGCGGACGTCGTGTGCGACCCGGAAGTCGTGGAAGCTGTCGAAGACCCGCTTCCAGGCGTCGAAGTCGCGGACCGGGTGTTCGATGTGCAGGGTCGCTCTCATGGCCACCATCGTCCAGACCGGGCGGTGCACCCTCCATCCCCGATCTCGGGGATCTGTTCGCGACCTCGCCGGTCCTACGCTGCAGGGGTGGACCTCGCCGAGCGGCTGAGCGCACTGGACGTTGACGGGCTGACGGACCGGGCGCTTCGCACCGCTCAGCTCGGCCTGATCGCCGCCCGGGTGGGTTTCGACGCCCACGTGTTCGCCATGACCGACCCCGCCACCGGCATCGTCACCTCCCCGCACGCCACCGTTCCGATGGTCGCCCCCGGTGACCTGCCCGCTGTGATCCGGCGCCGCTACAGCACCGCCAGCGTCACCCAGTGGCGCACGGTCCTGGCGGAGCTCGGGGTCACCGATACGGTGTCCATGACGTTGCAGGACCGGTGGGGACGGTGGGGGTTCCTGGAGCTGTGGCGCTGTTCGGCCGGTTTCACCGATCGCGAGCGTGACCGGCTCGCCGGGCTGCCCCCCGTGCTGACAGCCTCACTGCGGATGGCGGTGGCGCGCACGTTCACCGTTCCTGACGCTCCCCCCACGCGGCTGGAGTCCGGGGTGATCCTGCTCGACGACGACCTTCAGGTCCGCTCGGTGACCTCCGGTGCCGGGCGCGCCCTGATGCGAATGCTCCCGCCCACAGAGCCGGGCCCGCCGGTGCCGGCCGCCGCCTACAACGTGGTCGCGGCCCTGCTCGCCCACGAAGACGGCATCTGGCCCGGTGAGCCCTGGGCCCGCGTGCACCTCGGGGCAAGCAGGTGGGCCAGCGTTCGGGCCGAGCGGCTCGAAGACCGCATCGCAGTGTCCATCGGCCCCTCGACCACCACCGAGCGGGCAGACCTGTTCGCCCGCGCCCACCAGCTCAGCCCCCGACAGAGCGAGGTGCTCCACCTTGCCCTGCACGGCATGGACACCCGCGCCATCGCCGACGAGCTGGTCATCGCCCACTCCACCACCGAGGACCACCTCAAGGCACTGCTGGCAAAGACCGACTCCACCTCCCGCCACCAACTCCTCGCCCGCGCCCTGGGCGGGTGAACACCCGGCGGTATGCCGCGGTCCCGGCAGACGCGTGAGCTTCCCGCGGCGGTGTCACTCTGCGCTGGGAATCTCGCTGGGGAGGCCGAGGTGGCGACGCACCGTGGCGTCGACATCGACCGCACCGCGACGAGCCTTCCCGATCAGGCGTGCCAAGATCAGCGCCTCTGATGTGGGAGGGCTATCGGGCAGGACCAAGGAGAGTTCGGGTTCTTCGATCCAGCGGCTGAACGTGACAGGCCCGTCCAGGCTCGGCGCAGGGTCTTCCGGGACCTCACGCCACGCAATAGCGAGGTCCCGGACCCACCGCCGATCGCGGCCAAGGGGCTCCAGACGCAGGGACATCTGCTCGGTCACAATGATCTCCCGACCGAGTGCGTCGATCGCGAACCCGGGGCTGACGTGGATATTCGTGCCGTCGTCGACGGAGACGTCCAGCCCGAGCACCGTGCCGTATCCGTGGAGGAGGCGGTTGTGGAGGTACCGCATCTGTCGGTGATACTCCTGCTCGGCCTCAAAGTCCGACGCTGACAGCAGCATGCCCACGCTGTAGTTCACACGACGAGGTGGCTCGCTCATACCGCAGTATCCAATGACCCTGCACACTCGTCACCCAGTTCCCGCGTTGGAGATGCGCCGAAACGCCGCGCGCGTCACGCCGGTGATGTGACGCACGCCTTGGCGGCGCTGTGACCCAAGCCCTTCCGTCGGGTGAGTCCCATAGCGTGGTGTCAATTCCTGCGGGGCTCTCATCGTCATAGACGATGGAGGGCCACCGTGGGATGACCAGTTGTTTCCGGCAAGAAGCAAAGGAGAGATCCCACGATGACCCAGTACCAGTCTGCCCTTTCGACCCTGATCGGCGAAGTCCTCGCCGATCCCGAGCTCGCGCATCAGGACGTGTTCCGC
>JAKOZM010000537.1 GCA_029779995.1 Actinomycetes bacterium | reverse complement strand
GACTCCGCCGGCGTGGGCGACCACGCCGACACCATCACCCGAGACCGACAGGCCAGCAGCCCACGCTGTACTCTTCACGTACCAAGTGCCTTCCCGTGCCGGGTCTTTGTGACGTCGCAATCACAAGTATTCCGTTACAGGACAGGCACTTTGGTACATCCAGGCGGCGCGTCACCCACCCACCCATGAAGGGCCGAGGCTAAGGTCTCTGGCCATCCGACCCACTCCATTCCACGGGGTGTGGAAGAGCAACGGGGTGTGGAAGATTGGCCGAGCGCGCAGCGCCACCCGCCGCCACGCCAGGGATGCCTAGTCGCGGGCGACGGCGCCGTCGATGGTCACCCGGCCCAGGCTTGAGAGCTGGGGGTGCCAGCCGATTTCGGCAAGCACGGGCCATGAGCAAGGATGACGCCTCGATTGCTTCCCTCCTCAACGCTGTACGACAGCCCTATCCCGCCAGGCTGGGCAATCGACCAGTCGATGGACTTACCTCGTGAATTGTCTCTGACCACCCAGCCTTGCGATTTCTTCTCGGTCAGATAACCTGACGGCATTCGGGCCAGCAGAGCCTGGTCCGGAGTGAATTCTATTGAAGAGAGCAACTGCAAGTGAGACCCGTCGAGCACAGCCCCGCAGACGCCGAGCCCTTCCTCCAAGTCCGTAGTTCGCGCGCCGAGCTGAGGCAGAATAAGTCGGATTTCCGACCTCAAGGCGTCAGCAACGTCAGCCTGTGTTTGCCATTTTGGCCCCTCCGAGGAGCAGCTCACGATTGCCGCAACAGGCAGGAGGAGTCCAAGGAGATGAACGAGCCTGGTTCGGATGCCCTCGGTCACGCTATGTCACCCCTCACCCGACCCAGCCTTGAGAGCTGGGCGTGCCAGCCGATTTTGGCATGCACGGCCCTCTACCGTCGGCCATCGACGAAGGGGACCTACCGGATTCATACATGAACGACAGACCATGTGGAGCGACCAGAACTACCTTGGGTTCTGTAGCTGTGGGATCTGTCGTCACCTTCCACCCTTGCGACTGCTTCTCGGCGAGATATCCCGTCGCCATTTGGGACATCAGACTATCGTCAGGAGCGAACCTCAGCCTGATGTACACGAAATTCTGAGAACCGTCTAGAATGGCACCGCACATTCGAAGGCCCTCGTCATAATCGGTGACGTCTTTACCCACGAGTGGGATCAGCGTCCGCAGTTCGGCACGCACGGCAGTTGCCACCTCTTCTTGAGATTTCCAAGGCGACGATGGTGTGCATGCGCCGAACATACCCGTGACCGCCACGAGAGACGTCAGGAAAATTGAGCCTGCTGCACTCTTGGATTTCCCGCTCATGGTATGTCGATTCTGGGGCCGATACCGCTCGAAGTGCGGTCATAGATGATATTGGGGGCCATCATATTCGACCCAAGGGGAAGGAGCGGGGGCATGAGGACGGCGACCGGAGAAGACTCGGACGGTGGCGCGATGGTGGCCCGCCTCCCGGTCAGAACCGCATACATGCTATTCCAGGCGGTCGAGCCCCGGACTCGAGCCACCGGGGTGTGTCACTGACGGGTGAGATCAAGGGCCTCGAGGATGGATGCTGCGACTGGGGTGAGGGGGTCCTGGGCGAGATACTCGTAACCGGCGATGCGTACGCTGATCTGCTGCAGGGGCCGGAGCGTTCGCACGATCTTCTTGACGCTCATCGCGATCGAGTCCCAGCCTGCAGTCGATGGTCGTCGCCCGTTCGCCCTGCTGCGCTTATCGCGTGTTCGTGGAAGTGGACGGTCTTCGCGCCCGGGTTATCGGGGTTTTCGGTGGTGATGTGGTGTCGTTGGTGGGGGTCGTGGATCAACCGGTGGTGATAGCCACACAGGGGTATCGCGAGGTCCAGATCGGTCGGCCCGCCTTTGGACCAAGGATGCTGGTGATGCAACTCCGACCACGCGAATGGTCGGTCACACCCTTCCGCGGCGCAAGTGTCATAGACGACCGAGAGGGCGGTGCGTTGGGGGTCGCTGAAGAACCGGTGATGTCGACCGAGGTCGAGGATCTGCCCCGGTCCACCGAGAACGGCGGGGAGGATCCCGGCTTGGCAGGCGATCCGCCGCGCAGCACTGGCCGAGATCAACGTGCCGGTGTCGGTGCTCGCGGCACCAACACTGGGGGTCATCTCCAGCAGCGTCCCGGTGTTCTTCCGGACCGATTGCTGCACCAGTGCCGCCTGTGCGGCGCCGACGGCTTGTTCCATGGTCATCGTGATGATCACGGTGGCGGCGACTTTCCCGGTGAGTCGTTCGGTGTCCAAGTGTTCGATCAACTCGGTCAAGGCGCGTCCGCGTCGGTGAGCCCAGTCGATGTCGGCCCAATCCGCGTTCCGACCCACACCCCGACCCGTCCCGATCCCGAAGGCGGCACCCGGAGTGTTGGCTGACGTGTGGGCCTGGGCGGGGTGGCGGGTGGAGGCGTGCAGGTCGGCAGCAACCGACCCGTCAGTCAGGTCACCGGCAGCGGTCTGACCATCAACCAGCAGCGCTTCGGCGGCTTTGCGGAGGTGATCACGCCGAGGTGCGGTCATCGACTGCAACACCTTGCCCAGCATCCGCGCGGTGAAGGTCGGCAACAACGCCTGCAGCCTCGTGGTCCCATCACCCAGGTCTTGCATGGTGACCGTCGCCAACCGGTAGGCCCGGGTCTCCTGATCGAGCAGTTGGGCTTCGACATGCTCAGCGACCTCTTGGGCGGAGCGTTCAGCGTCGGCGAGGGCGAACTTCGCCGCCCGATAGAACCGGCCCGGATTCAACACCCGCGCCTTCTGGACGAGAGAGGTTTCGACCTTGGCCCGCTCCACGTCAGTCAACGTCTCGGGGAGTTTGTCCATCGTCGAGGCGATGATCCCCGCACACCGACCAGAGACGTCACCGGCATCGAACGCAGCCCGCGTCAGCGCCAACCCCTCGCCAGCAAGAGAGGTCGCCAAGACCACCTCTCGGGCCGCGTGAGCCCCATCGCCACGGGTCGCTGACGCGACCCACGCCGAGGTCGAGGAATGCCCGGTCCGGCGATGCACCTGCTGCCCGTCAGCGGCAGCAACCAGAGCCAACCGCAGGGCTTCCACACGCCGGGCGATCCGCTCCACCTCCGAGATGTCCGCGCCAGCCACGACCACACCCGCAGCAGGATCAGCCAACCGGGCCTGGACCGCGTCGATCACCGCGTGCAGCGCCCCCGTCGGCACCCCCACGAGGGTCCCACTCCGCGACACCGCACCGGACGGCATACCGCCGCTTGGCTGCGCGTCTACGGGAGTGATCGTCATAGCACGAGTGTACTACGACAGATGTGCGACTGCAAGACCAGATTTGGCCAACCGCGACCCTACTGACGGAACGCCGGAGTGGTGTAGTAGTCGCCTGAGGTGCTCGCCGCGATGACCTCCAGCGGCCAACGGGTCAAGGCCCGGTCGAGGACCGCGCGACCGCCCGAGAGGATCGCAGTGGCCAACACGTCGGCCGTGATGATGTCGCCGGCGACGACGGTCACCTGCACCAATCGGTCGGCGTCATCCTGGCGCCAGACATGCTCGCCGCGTTCGGTGACGCCACTGGTCGCCACAGCCGGGTATGCCGTGGAGCAGGCGAACTGGGTGAGCAGCCGGCCGCGGTCGGCCGGGTCCACGACTCCGACGACCCACGGCATACCCCCGTCTTGGCTGCCCGAGGTGAGCACATCGCCACCGGCGTTGAGGCACCAGTCGGTGCCACCGTGGGCACGCAATGCGGAGCCCGCCTCGTCGATGGCGATCGCCTTGACCACCCCGGACAGGTCGATGCTGCCGTCCGGGCGATGAGGGGTGAAGGCGCCCGAGGTCGCGTTGCGCCAGCGCTCGGCCAGGGCGAAGGTGTCCTGCATGCGTCGGCTGGCCTGAGCGATCGGCAACCCGCCGTGAGCGACGGCAGTTGCCTCGGATTGCGGCTTGTAGAGGCTGAATTGATTGTCAAGAGCGCGAAAGACGTTCTCAACAGCGGCGATTGCGCCTGTGGGAGCATCCGCTGCGAAGGCGAGGCTCACTGCCGTGCCCATCGAGGTGAAGACGTGGCGAGTTCCGTTGGTGGACAACGTCATCACGCCATCTGGTCGATCGCCGACTGCAGCGAGGTGAGGTACTTCGTGCTCGTGTAGGTCGCCCCGCTCACCGAGGACACCTGGGCCGATTGCGCGGCCAGCACCTCGCTCTTGAGCGTGGGGATGGCCCTGGCTTCGATGCTCAGGCTCTTCCCGTCGCCCGCCGTCGTCGTGTAGGTGACATTGGTGATCTTGCCGCTGGCGACGGTGATCGTCACCTGTAGCGACCCCCAACGGTCACTCTGCCGGGTGCCCGTGTAGGTGGTCTCCCCGGCAGTCGTGCCGGAGGCGGCGCCGGACGTGTTGCCCGACGCCGTCGTGCCCGTCGTGCCCGTCGTGCCCGTCGTGCCAGTCGTTCCGGCCGTGGTGCCCGCCGAGGTCGCCGTGGCGGGAACGGTCGTCGTGAGGGTCTTTCCGTGGGCGGTGCCGATGCCCCACCCGGTGGCGAGGATGCCGGCGGAAGCCAGCAGGGCAGCGGAGTTGCGTCGCGTGGTCATGGTGGTGCCTTTCGGGATCAGTGGGGTAAGGGTGGCGGTGGCCGGGTTGGTCACCAGGCGAAGCGTTCGTCGTGGATCTGCAGGGCCGGTATGCCGCACTCGTCGGCATTGCGCAGCACGGCATCCATCCATGCCTCGGGTCCACAGACGTAGAGGTCGGCGTCGCCCACCCACGGGACGAGATCGGTGAGGTGCGCCCCGGCATACGAGCGGGGAACCCAGGTGTCACCCGCGCGGGGTCCGACGAGGACGTGCAGGGTGGCGCCCTTGGCTCCGCAGAGCGCGCGTACCTCGTCGAGGAGGTAGAGCTCGTCGGGCGTGGAGGCGCGCAAGATGACGGCCGCATCGCCGGGGGCGAAGCCGGTCGATTCGAGCAGGGCCCGCACGGGGGCGATCCCGATGCCGGCGCCGACCAGGACGACACGCTCACGGGTGCGGGAGGCGTCGGTGAACATGCCGTAAGGGCCTTCGACGGCGACTCTGGTGCCGGGCCGCAGTGTCGCCAGCCGACCGGAGCCGGCGCCGAGGTTTCGGACCGTGATGCGCAGGGTGGTGTCGGTGGGGTCGGCCGACAGCGAGAACGGGTGTGGCTGCAGGGCCAACGCCGGAGTGAGGAAGCGCCACTGCAGCCAGTGTCCGCCACGCGCACCAAGTGCATCGAGGTGACGCCCGGTGAGTTCGATCGACACGGCGTCGCTGCCGACCGGGGTGACCCGGCTGACGGTGAGGCGATGGGTCGCCGTCGCGATGATCGGGGCGATGACGCGGTAGGCCAGGATGACGCCTGCGGTGGCGAGGAACATCGCGATCCAGAAGCCTCGGGCCAGCGTGCCCTCGGCGAACAGGCCACTCATCGAGAACTGGTGCGGCAGGGAGGCGACGATCGCGGCATACGTCGTGAGGTGGATGGCGAACCACACCTCGTAGGGATACCGACGGCGCACGGCGACCATCGAGGAGATCCCGACGACGGCGAACATGAGCAGCGCGAGGCAGGCCCAGATGAAGTCGGTGGACGATTGCCACAGATCGACGAAGGTGGCGACCGGCGTGATCCTGCCCTCCAGGGCATAGCCGGCCATGAGGAAGGCGCCGTGGGCCAGCAGGCCGAAGACCATGCCACGGCCGAGTTGAGCGTGCAGCGTCGTCGCGCGATCTTGGCCGAGGGTGCGGTCGATTACCGGCACCCGCGCCGTGAGCGCGAGCATGAGGCACATGAGGGCGGTTGCGACGAGCCCGGTGATGATGCCGATGGCCGTGACCGCGCCGCCCAGGGTGGCGAATCTCG
>JAKOZM010000524.1 GCA_029779995.1 Actinomycetes bacterium | reverse complement strand
GCCTGCTGCCAGGCCCAGGACACGCTGCGCAAGGTGGCCATCAGCGTGGTCGGGGTGGCCAGCACCACCCGCTTGTCGAAGCTGGTCTGTAGAAGATCAGGTCTGGCCTGAAGCGCGATCCCCAACATGTGCTCGGCCGGCAGGAACATGATCACGAACTCCGGTGAGCCAGCGGCCTTCCAATACTGCTTGGCCGACAGTCGTGTCAGATGGTCGGAGATGGCGCTCGCATGTGCCGCGGCCTGCTCGTCACCGTCCAGGCGGGGATCCAGCAGGGCGTCGAGACTGACCTTCGCATCGACGACGACGCAGCGCGATTCGCCAAGGTCCACCACCATGTCGGGCCGCAGCGTTCCGTCAGCGAGGTTCACCTGCTCCACGAAGTGCACGTGGGGCAACATGCCCGATGCCTCCACAATGCGCCGCAACTGCATCTCACCCCACAGCCCCTGATGCTGCGTGCGGGACAGGGCACCTGCGATCCGCTGGGCCTCCGTGCGCACCTCGTCGGTAGCCACACTCACCTGCCTGCCCACCCCGAGCATCTGCTCGCTCAAGCGGCTCAGGGAATCCACGCGGCTGCGCTCGGCATCGTCCACACGCCGCTGCAGATCTGACATCGCCTCCCGCAGGGGTGTCACCGACTGCGCGACCTCCTCGCGGGCCACCAACTGCTCGCGCAACGACAAGACCGTCGGGCGCAGGGAGGCGGCACCGAGTCGGTACGCCAGCACACATCCCGCCGCGGCGATGACGACCATCAGCACAACCCAGGGCAACGACACAGAGATCATGGCTGACAGTCTGCAGGCAGGGTCTGACAAGTTCCCCTGATCACCGCGCACCTAGACTTGTGCAGTGTCCCTGACCATCGGAATCGTCGGCCTGCCCAACGTAGGTAAGTCCACTCTCTTCAACGCGTTGACCAAGGCTGGCGCGCTGGCCGCCAACTATCCCTTCGCCACGATCGAGCCCAACGTCGGCGTGGTCGCGGTCCCGGATCCGCGGTTGGCTGAGCTCGCCACCCTGTACGGCTCAGCGAAACTCATCCCGGCGTCGGTGGAGTTCGTGGACATCGCGGGGATCGTGCGCGGGGCCAGCGAAGGGCAGGGGCTGGGCAACAAGTTCCTGTCCCACATCCGGGAGAGCGACGCCATCTGTCAGGTTCTACGCGCCTTCTCCGACCCCGACGTCGTCCACGTGGAGGGTCGGGTGTCACCTGCCGAGGACATGGAGACCATCAACACCGAACTCATCTTGGCTGACCTGCAGACCCTTGAGAAGGCGCTGCCGCGGTTGGAGAAGGAGGCGCGGATGGCCAAGGACAAGGCACCGGTTGTGGCCGCCGCCACCCGGGCCCGTGAGATCCTCAACAGCGGCCAGACCCTGTTCGCGTCCGGCATCGACCCGCTGCCGCTGCGCGAACTCTTCCTGCTCACCGCCAAACCGTTCATCTATGTCATCAACTGCGACGAGCAGGAACTTGCCGATGAGGACTTCAAGACCAGGATGACCGCGCTGGTGGCGCCCGCGGAGGCCGTCTTCCTTGACGCACAGGTCGAGGCAGAACTGACTGAACTGCCGCAGGAAGAGGCCTTGGAGTTGCTGCAGTCCATCGGTCAGGACGAGTCGGGCATCCAGGCGCTGGCGCGGGTCGGTTTTGACACGCTGGGACTGCAGACATACCTGACCGCGGGGCCCAAGGAGGCAAGGGCCTGGACGATTCCGAAGGGTGCCACGGCGCCAGAGGCCGCCGGAGTGATCCACACCGACTTTCAGCGGGGGTTCATCAAGGCGGAGGTCATCTCTTTCGAGGATTTGATGGCGGCCGGATCCATGCAGGAGGCCCGCGCGCACGGAAAGGTGCGCATGGA
Organism: Actinomycetes bacterium; assembly: GCA_029779995.1. Next base: position 1,755 of record JAKOZM010000524.1, on the reverse strand, counting down.
GGGCAAGGAGTACGTCATGCGCGATGGGGACGTGGTCGAGTTCCGCAGCGGATTGGCCACCGGCGGGAGGAAGTAGCCAGGTGGAGGATGCAGTCCATCCACCTGGCCGTCGTCGGCTGCGCAGCGCCGTGCGTTCCGACGGCTACGAGACATGGACGATTGAGGTAGAGCAGTACGACGTACTTCGTGCGTTCATCCTCGACACGACTGCCGACCTCGACGATGGGACGGCGTCCCGCTCAAGACCCTGATCGAGGTGGCGCAGGTGCAGTTGGCCGGACATCCCCGTTTCACAAGCGGTCGCTTCACGAACTGGATCCGATTCGTGAAGGTGGACTTGGAGTGTGAGGGCGTCATCGAGCGGGTCGGCCCCAAGTCGCCGCAGCGAATCCGGCTGACGGGACAGCCATGAAGCGGTCGAGTTCCGCAGCGGAAATTAACCTCTGGCGGGAAGAGGTAGGGCGGTTTTCTATTCGGTAACCATTTGGCCAGGTCGGCGGTGTCTTGATCTCCTGTTCGCGTACTGCCACGATCCAGGGGTGAATGGGCAGGCCAATCGCTGGGAGCGCCACGACTGGTGGGGAGTGGTTCTCGACACCGATGATGTTGAGACCCTCACCCGGTTCTACGCGGACCTGCGCGGCTGGCGGATTCACCGTCTTGATGAGCACGACGGATCGCTGGATGCCGGAGAGGGTGTTGCCTATCTGAACATTCAGTACAACGCCGAGTACGTACGCCCTGTGTGGCCGGGGCGCACAGGAGAGCAGCAGATGATGCTCCATCTGGACTTTGAGGTCGTTGACTTGGTAGCGGAGGTGGATCGAGCCGTGCGCCTGGGGGCCGTTCTGCCGCAGTTTCAACCGCAACCGAACGTGCGGGTCCTGTTGGACCCCGCAGGGCATCCATTCTGTCTCTACACGGCTTGAGCGCACCAACATTGGCCCACAGCCACGAACTCACTGCCGGACGCGCACGTCCTTGTGCGGCAGTGACTGAGCCTGGCCGGAGCTGCGCCGGGCGGTGGGAACCTCGCCTTCGCGGGTGTCCACCCACTCCGATGCCGTCGGCTTCAACACCGCCGTACCCGTGACGCCCACCCGCCACGCACGTTGCGGAACATATCCGGACACGATGTCCTCGCGTACCTGCACGGTGACCGAGAACTCGCCGCGCTTGTCGGTCCGGAAGTTGCGGCGCAGATCCTCGACGTCCTCGCCCCGGCCGTGCAGCCACCCGCGACTGTTGCGCAGCGGTACCCATTTGGCGCCACGTGTCTTCTCCAAGACACCGGTGATGCGGGTCTTCCCGTCAGTGCCCACCACCGCCGAAACGCTGCCCACCCGGGTAGCGACCCGCGGCTCCCCGTACGTCACCGGTGCCACACTCACGTGGCTGAATGCATCGCCGCCCATCCGGGTGCCGTCGAACTTCGCGACGGTGACGTCCACGTCCTTCGCGTCGGCCATCGGGTAGGACGCGGTGCCTGCCTGCACCCAGAGGGTCGGGGCGAGCAATGGATCGCCGAAGTTGAACGTGACTGCATAGAACGCGCCCGGCTCGGAGGCCCAGGAGGCCACTACATTGCCGTTCTCGATGCGGGTGCTCAGGCTGGCTGGCCGGTTCGTCTGGCGAGCCCGGGACCGCACATCCACACCGAGGTCCGGGAAGTCGGTGATCACACCGTCGGCGCCGATGGCCGCCGCCTTCCGGTAGGCATCGCGGCTGCCACGCAGCGTCCAGATGTGCACGCCG
>JAKOZM010000523.1 GCA_029779995.1 Actinomycetes bacterium | reverse complement strand
CGCGCGCGGGTGGCCGGACAGGCGGAGGTACGCGAGAACGCCGTGGTCTCCGGAAACGCCTGGGTGTACGACAACGCGCTGGTCAAAGGTACTGCGCACATCACCGACCAGGCGTGCGTCTTCGGGGATGCGACTGTGTCCGGCGATGCGCACATCGGCGGCACAGCCAACGTGGGCCCACGGGCGCGTGTGAAGGAGACGTCACACGTGGTCGTGTATGACGCAGGCGTGAAAGAGGTCAAGAACGTCGACCCGCGCACGCACAACGGCGCGGATGTCTGGACCGCGTACCGCACACGCAAGGACGGCGTGCGCGTCATGCTGGGGCGCACCCGCAAGAAGATCTCTGAGGCTCCCAAGCCGTTGCTAAAGCTGATCACCTGGACGAAGGTGTAGGTGATCCTGAGCCATAGCCACCGCAACGGACTGGACCGGCCGGGGCTGGCTCTGTAAAGCTCAGGCATGGGGGACCTCTCGCCAGGAGTGTACGAGTCGCTCGAGACTGTCGGATTGATTCGGCGTCTACACCGGTCGCCCCTGCAACCACACTTCGAGACCGTGGATCCCGAAGATGCACCCGACGTGCTCGCCAGGCACATCGCCGAGCTCCTTCGTCGCTGCCTCAGCGACCGGGATGAACCAGGGAAGGTCGACCTCGTCAACGAGGTGGTCGCTCTGCTCACCGATGATGACGCTCAGGTCACCGAAACCGTGCGGCAGTTGACGGCACTGACCTCTGCGGCCGACAACCTGCGGCGCCCGGTCACGCCGCTCTCGGAGGCGGCGCTGCTCACCAACTCCCCGGAGGAACCGACCCTTGGAGCGGAGCTGCGCGCCGAATTGGCCAGTGCCGACCGGGTCGACCTGCTGTGCGCGTTCATCAAGTGGCACGGCCTGCGCGTCATTGAGGAGCAGTTGCTCGAACTGCGCGACCGGGGGGTGCCGTTCCGGGTCATCACCACCACCTACATGGGTGCCACCGAACGCCGAGCGTTGGACGAACT
>JAKOZM010000510.1 GCA_029779995.1 Actinomycetes bacterium | reverse complement strand
CGTTCGTGAGCGATGGACGACGAGCTCCAGGCGGGCGCAAACCGCCCCGTGCGTGCTGGGGGCGGCTGATGCCCTACCCGAGTCGCCCTGTGCTTGAGCCGCTGGAGGAGTTCAAAGGGTCGGCCACGGTCCGCCAAAGCCCCGAGCAGCGCGCCCGCCTGCTCGCCTATGCCGCAGAGCAGTACGTCGCGGGACGTTCGCGGCGCCAAATCGCCGAGCTCACCGACCGAACCCAGACCGTTCTCTGCACCTGTCAAGCCGGGTGCCGGGCATCCAACAGCCGCAGTATGCGATCAGGGCGAGGCAAGATGGCAGGGCGATGGCCGAGAACGCACTCGTCGTCAAGGGCCCAGCGCGTGCTGGCGATTCGCCGTCTAGCTAGGCCAGGTGCCGCTCGGCTAGTTTGCGAATCTTGGCAAGCCGCTTGCTCACCGAGCTGTGGTTGGCATAGCCGAGCGTGGCAGCAACGTCGGTGAGTTTGGTGACGCCACTGCTCAGAAGCACAACGATGCGGCGATCTTGGGGGTCGAGCAGGGCGAGGAAGTCGTTGCAGACGATATCGCCGATGACTTCGGTCTCAGGGCTATGGATGGGTGGTCCCTCTTTGAGTTCGACGAAGGTGACCTTGACCTTTGAGCGTTTGCGGTGGAGTTTGCGCTCGAAGTCCTCCTTGGCGTAGGTCCAGTGGTTCGAGAAGTCGTCTTGGATTCGGTGCGAGCGAATGGCGTCGAGGATTCCTCGGAGGTTGCCCGTGCCGTCGGCGGCGTCGATGACTTCCTGGGTGGCCTGCGCGGCCTCCTGCTCGCCTTGCCAGAGGTAGGACCCCATTCGGGGACGCACGAGGCGGGCGCCCTCCAACTTGGACCCATCCATCAGGACGGCTGGCTCGTCCAGCGGTTCGTACGCGCTGCTGTGGGGTAGTTGGCGGAGTCGGGCTTGGAGGACCTCGGTGACTGGGGGGATCCAGTAGTCGAGGTTGTGAGCGAGCAGGCGGATGGGGTCGTCTCTGGTGAATCCGAGCATTCGGGATCCGGGCATCAGGTGCCGCCAGATCGTGCGGGCCCAGGCCTTGGCGAGACGATCCTGGGCGTCCAAAGGCAGCACGGAGTCAACGTCTCCGAGCGGCGCGAGGAGGGGCCAGACGCCTTGAGTCATGACCGGCAATCCGTGCCGTAGGAGCGTGTCCTTCGATAGGAGGTGAAAGAGGGGCGCCAGCTCGTAGTAGCGCGTGGTGGTGCGGGGGATGAAGCAGATGTTTCGTTCGCCTTGGTCGGCGAGCTTGCTCATCCAGCCCGGCAGTTCGTCCTCGTCGAAGAGGTATCGACGGTACTGCGCCGCCTCCCAGTGCATGTTCCACAGGCCAAGGGCGCCAATGTCCTCGAGGCTCCGGTTGGTGACGGTGACGTATTCCAGGGGGTCAGGGGCTGTGGCGCGCAAGGTGGCATTGAACAGGTGCCCGGCGGAGAGGTTGTTCATGGCGGGGTAGTACTCGGGCGTGGCCAACATGGCCCGCTGGAGATGCCAGCTGGGTTCGGTGGACTCGTCGTCGCCGGGGCGCGTGTGGGTGGTCATGGTCGTCATACCTGCGTTACGACAGGTTTCAGTACTTTCGTTCCGAAGCGTCGGGGGTGGGGCGCCGGGGCTGGTGTCCGGCGCCCCACCCGCCTATCGTGGGCTACGTAAGTCGGCTGGCCACGACGAAGGCCGTGGTCAGCACGGTGATGATCACGATCAGTCGTGCCGTCTCGGGCCATCCCGCCAAGGCCGCCCGGATGGTACGACTGATCTCTTTCATCGTTGTCACCGTTCGCCTCACCTCCTTCCTCGGATCGTGGAGGGCTGAGATGGTGCCCTCAGCTGAGTTACGACATGCTGTCGGCTGGACGTTCTTGCTGGTCATGCCCGGGCCCGAGAACTTGTCAATGAAGGGGCTGCCCTCTTGGTGGTTGCTTTCGCGGACTTCCGAGTACGGGCGTCCCGCTCCTTCTTCGCGTTCGCCTGGGCTGCCGCTCGGGCCGTCGAGGAGTAGGGCCCGGTGAGCGAGTACCACCACCTGGTCGTGGTCCCGGTGGGGCTGAGGGGCGCCTTGATCGGCTCCGGACGACGGGTGAGAAGCCCCAGTCTTTCCAGTTCGCGGGTGCCGTTCTTGAAGCTAGCGGCGGACAGCCCGTACCACTCGGCGGCCTTGTCGTAGCTGAGCCA
>JAKOZM010000503.1 GCA_029779995.1 Actinomycetes bacterium | reverse complement strand
GCTGAAGTTCGAAGCCGGCGTGCATCGGGTGCAACGGGTGCCCGTCACAGAGTCGCAGGGCCGCATCCACACCTCCGCTGCCGGCGTACTGGTCTTCCCCGAGACCGAGGACGTCGAAGTGACGATCGACCCCAACGACCTGCGCATCGACGTGTACCGGTCCTCGGGGCCCGGCGGTCAGAGTGTGAACACCACCGACTCGGCTGTGCGCATCACACACCTGCCCACCGGTGTCGTCGTGAGTTGCCAGAACGAGAAGTCCCAGTTGCAGAACAAGGAGCAGGCCATGCGCATCCTGCGCGCGCGCCTGATCGCCCTGGAAGAGGAGAAGAAGGCCGCGGAGGCCTCCGCCAGCCGCAAGTCGCAGGTACGCACCGTCGACCGCTCCGAGCGCATCCGCACCTACAACTTCCCTGAGAACCGCATCTCCGACCATCGCACCGGCTTCAAGGCCTACAACCTCGACCACGTACTCGCCGGCGACCTCGATCCGGTCATCGGATCGTGCCTGGAGGCGGACCTGAGAGACCGGCTGGAGTCGGCGGACTCGGTGTGAGTCACCGCCGGGACGTGCGGGCGCGACTGGCCGCGGCCGGCGTGCCATCGCCTGACGCCGATGCCAGCGCTCTGATCGCGTTCGTCGCAGGACAGCGGGGTTTTGACCCGGCACTCACTGCCGAGCAGGCTGCCCGGCTTGAGGAGTTGGTCGTACAACGTTGCCAGCGTGTCCCGCTGCAACACCTGACCGGCGTGGCGGGATTCCGATACCTCGACATCGCGGTCGGCCCCGGCGTCTTCGTGCCGCGCCCGGAGACCGAGGTCCTGGTCGACCTTGCGCTGACCGAACCCTTCGAGACGGCGATCGACCTCTGCACCGGTTCCGGCGCGATCGCTCTTGCGCTGGCCAGCGAAACCGGGGCGCGGGTCGTCGGCGTGGAGAAGGATCCCGTGGCCTTGTCCTGGGCCCGGCGCAATGTGGGGGACCGGGTCGAATTGCTGGAGGCTGACGTTTCCCTTCCGCTGCCGCTGGCGCCAGTGGATCTGGTGGTGAGCAATCCCCCGTACATCCCCGACGCGATGGTGCCCAGGGATCCGGAGGTCGCGCTGCATGATCCGCAGATGGCACTCTTCGGTGGTCCGGACGGCATGGATATCGTCCGCGCTGTCGTGCAGCGAGCGCGAGAACTGCTGGTGGCAGGTGGACGGGTGCTGATCGAGCACGGCGAGTTGCAGGGGGAGCAGGTCCGGACGCTCCTCGCGGACTTCTCTGACGTGGCCACCCATCCCGACCTGACCGGTCGGGACCGCATCACTGGCGGTCGATTGCCTGCTGGATCTGCTCGGAGCTGATCGGACCCTCCCGCACCACCTCGATCCCGCTGCGCAGATCCACGACAGTGCTGGCCGGGCCGCCGCGCAGTGTGCCCCCGTCGAGGCCGATCGAGATCTGCTCCTCGTCCGCGCTGGCCAATTCGACCGGCATGGGAGTGCCAGCCCCGGTCGCGGCGATCGGTCCCACCGCCGCCACCAGCTCCAGCATCCACGGGTGCAGGGGCATGCGAATGGCTACCGCGTCGGTCGTTCCGGTGTTCCACGCCAGCGACAACTGGGGCTTCCCGATGAGGGTCAGAGGTCCGGGCCAGAATGCCCGGGCCAGCACCTCGGCGTCGCGCGGCACCCGGCCCCACAGCGCGTGCAGCGTGGTCCGGCGATCGATGAAGACCGGGATCGAGGTGCCTGGCGTGATCCCGCGGGCAGTGCGCATTCGCTCGACACCTGGGATGGAGAACGCGTCGGCCACCGTCGCATAGTGCATGTCAGCTGGTGCCACGACCAGTCGTCCCGAACGCAAGGCGGTGACCGCGGCCCGGGTCCCCGCCGCCCGCAATTGCGGATCGTCGCCGGGGTAGGTGCGCATCACGCGATCAATTCTGTCAGTGCCTGTGGTCCGTGGCTGATGTGCCGGGCAGCGGTGGCCCCGAGCGGCCCGGCGGGGTCCCGGTGGCGCCACCCTTACACTGGATCTCATGACCAATGTGCCGTTCTGGGGCCCCGACTTCGCCCAGCTCACCGCCGAGGACCCGGAGATCGCCGGCATCCTGCTCAGTGAACTCGACCGCGCCCGCGGGGGCTTGCAGCTCATCGCCAGCGAGAACTTCACCAGCCCGGCAGTGCTGGCAGCGCTCGGATCGACCTTGAGCAACAAGTACGCCGAGGGGTACCCCGGGCGGCGCTACTACGGAGGGTGTTCGGAGGTCGACAAGGCCGAGCTGATCGGGATCGAGCGGGCAAAGGCCCTGTTCGGGGCTGATCACGCCAACCTGCAGCCGCATTCGGGCGCTTCGGCGAACATCGCCGTGTACGGCGCCTTCGTGAAGCCCGGCGAGAAGATTCTGGCGATGAGTCTGCCGCATGGTGGCCACCTGACCCACGGAACCAAGGTCTCCTTCTCAGGCAAGTGGTTCGACGCGGTGCACTATGGGGTTGACGAGAAGACCGAGGACATCGACTACGACCAGGTGCGAGACCTGGCGCGCCAGCATCAACCGAAGATGATCATCTGTGGAGGCTCCGCGATTCCTCGGCTTATCGACTTCGCCGCCTTCCGGGAGATCGCTGACGAGGTGGGGGCCATCCTGATGGTGGACGCGGCGCACTTCATCGGATTGGTGGCAGGCAAAGCCATCCCCAGCCCGGTGCCCTACGCCGACGTCGTCACCTTCACCACCCACAAGGTGCTCAGAGGGCCCCGGGGAGGCATGATCCTGAGCACCGCCGAACACGCCGCGGCCATCGACAAGGCGGTGTTCCCGATGATGCAGGGCGGTCCGCTGATGCATGCCGTCGCGGCCAAGGCCGTTGCCCTCAAGGAAGCGTCGACACCGCAGTACCAGGAGTACGCCCGGGACGTGATCGAGAACGCGCAGGCGCTCACCGCGGGCTTGGAGGCCGAGGGCATGCGAGCTGTCACTGGAGGCACCGATACCCACCTGGCCCTGCTGGATCTGCGTCCCGTCGGGGTGACCGGCGCGGAGGCCGAGCAGCGCTGCGACGCCGCCGGGATCGTGCTCAACAAGAACGCCATCCCCTTCGACCCGCAGCCGCCCAGTGTGGCCAGCGGTATCCGTGTGGGATCGCCCAGCGTGACGACCCAGGGGATGGGTGTGACGCAGATGAAGGAGATCGCCACTCTGATCGCACGGGCGGTAACCGACCCGAACGCGACCGCCGAGGTCCGCACGGCAGTCGATGCCCTCGTCACGGAGTTCCCGGCCTACCCGGTCGGTTAGGTTGCCCCGGCGGTGCGCGAGTACTTGCTCTGCTTCCTCGTGGCAGCAGCTGTGACGTACTTGTTGACGCCGCCGGTGCGGCTGCTCGCGATCCGGGCCAAGGCCATGGCCGAGGTACGGGACCGCGATATCCACTCCCGTCCCACACCGCGGTGGGGCGGTCTGGCCATGTACGGCGGGTTGTTGGCCGGGCTGCTGGTGGCCAGCCAGTTACCGGGGATGAGTGTCGTGTTCGACACCAGTCGGCAGCCGCTGGCCATCCTCGTGGGCTCGACCCTGATCGTTGCGCTCGGGCTACTGGACGACAGGTTCGGCCTCGATGCCCCCACGAAGTTCGTCGGTCAGGTGCTCGCAGCCGGCTCGATGGCTTTTCTGGGCATCCAAATGGTCTGGCTACCCATCGGCGGTACGTTTGTGCTCGACCCGTTGACCAGCGTCCTGCTGACCGTGCTGTTCGTCGTGCTGACGATCAACGCTGTGAACTTCGTCGACGGTCTCGACGGACTCGCTGCCGGCATCGTGGGGATCGCCGCCTTGGCCTTCTTCGCCTACGCCTTCCTGCTCAGTGTCGAGTTCGGCTTCGACCGCGCGACGCTGGCCGCGCTGCTGTGTGCCCTGCTAGCGGGCATCTGTGTCGGGTTCCTGCCGCACAACATCAACCCTGCCCGGCTGTTCATGGGCGACACCGGGTCAATGTTGATCGGGCTGCTGCTGGCGGCCAGCGCGATCACCCTGTCCGGCCGGGTGGACCCCAGCGCGGTGCGGGCTGAGCTGCTGTTCCCGGCGATCCTGCCCCTTCTGCTGCCGTTGGCCGTCATTGCAGTGCCGTTGATCGACGTATCGCTGGCCGTGATCCGGCGGACCAGGCGCGGGCGCAGTCCCTTCGCTCCGGACAAGGAGCATCTGCACCATCGGCTGATCGAACTCGGACACTCGCAGCGCCGCGCCGTGGGTCTGATGTATGCGTGGACGGCGTTGATCGCCTTCTCGGCAGTCTCCGTCGCGTTGGTGCCGCTGGTGGTCTCAGCGGTGTTCTTCCTGATCGGTCTGGCAGGTCTGGTTGTGCTCGTCTCACGGCCTGCGCGGACTGCCGCTGGGGCGGGAGGCGGGGGACCGCGGTCCGGATAGCCCAGACCCGCCGCTTTCGCTCAGATGCGCCCGTTCGGAAGGGGCGGGTCTGCACGAAGCGGGCGGGCCTGACCCAGGGCCGGTGTCGTAGCGCTGCCCGTGGCCCCCGCACCCTCTGGCTTACACAGCGGTTACAGTGAAAAGGACATGAAATCTGATTCGTCCAACGCCGCCACCGCCTCGCTGCGAAAGCCTGTTCTCGGCACGCTGACCGTGGGCATCGTCGGCACGGTGATCGGTACAGCGGTGGCCGGCACGCCGGGACTGATCGCAGGGGTCATGGCCACGGTCGTGGTCCTCGGCTTCTTCGGCCTGGGCCAGCTCGCGATCCAGAAGGTTTTGGCCAACAATCCCGCCCTGGGTCTCAACGCCGCCCTCGGCGTGTACCTCGGACAAGTCATCGTCCTGTTCTTGATGCTGGCTCTGCTCAAGGACGCCACCTTCTTCGACCCCAAGGTCTTCGCGGGCGTGGTCGCCGTCTGCGCGATCGTGTGGACGGGCCTGATCGTGGTGGCCCTGAGCAGCCGGCCCACCGCATACGTCGAGCCCGAGTCCACCCTGTCGCTCAGCGATGATCCGGACGTCATCGAACGCCTCAAGAAGCCAGGCTCGTGATGCCAGAGGGTCGTGCATCGATGCACAAGCCTGGGCTGGTAGGTTGAGCGCGAACATGAAATCTCTGAAGCCGGCACCACTCGACCGGGAAACTCCCAATGTCGCGTGGACAGTGATGAATAACCTGATCGCAGGGATTCTGATCTACGGCGGCCTCGGGTACCTGATCGGGTTGTACTTCGATAACGCATCGGTGGGGCTGGCGATCGGGGCAGTGTTCGGACTCGCGGCAAGCACGGTGCTCGTGTTCTACCGCTTGCGGCAGTTGGACGGCGGCTCGAAACCACAGCAGGAGGCGTAGTGATCGGCGCACGGGTACCTATGGCTGAGATTGAGCCCGGTTGCCACTTCCAGAGTG
>JAKOZM010000481.1 GCA_029779995.1 Actinomycetes bacterium | reverse complement strand
GTAGTCGTCCTTGTTCGTCCCCTCGAGGGTCACCCCGCCGGCAGCGATGGTCATCGGTGCCGTACCTGAGTTCGTGATCGTGAAGGTCATGGATTCCGACGGGTAACCCACCGCGTGCGTTCCGAAGTCGTGCGACGACGGGGCCACTGAGAAGACCGGGGCCGCGGTCGGGGACGGACTCGGGCTTCCTGACGGGCTCGGCGTGGGCGCTGTCCAACTGGTGGAGATGGGCACATCGATGTATCCCCGCGGGTTGATCGCGCCGTTCAGCCTGACCACCGCTCGGTAGTTCCAGGACCGCCCTGAGGGCGTGAAGGCGAGGGAGGTGGTCGTTGTCTGCCCGGCGGCCAGCGGGATCTGGTCGCACAGGTAACTGCTGGTGATCGTGAATGCTGCTGCGTCCTCGCCACGGATGCTGCAACTGCGTACCTGCAGCCAGTCTGTGCCGAAGTTCTCGATCTGGAAACGGATCTGTGTGCCTTCGCGGAATTCCGGCGATCCGTACGCGGGCATGGCGATCTCCTTGACGAGGTCCCCTTTCTGACTGCGGATCCGCACCTTGGCCACGGGTTCCTCGCCACCGCCGACGGCCAGTCCACCCTTGCCGTGGTACGCGATCCCCACGAGTGACCGCTTGCCGGAAATTGGATCAAATGCCATCAGTACCGGGGTAATGTCCGTGGCCTCCAAGGCGAGCAGCTGTTTGCCGTCATAGGCGAGGTCCAGCAGCTTGTGATCGGCAGTGGCGACTGTGACGGTCTTGTCGCCATCCAACCGGCTGATCGTGCGAGCACTACTCCAGTAGGGCACGCGGTCGATGACGGCCAGGCCCGTTGCCGGGCCAGTGGCGATCACTTTCGGGGCGGCACCTTCAACAGCCATGCCGGGCATCGGGAGCCTGAACGCCATGTACCACCGCTGACCACGGCTGGTCAGTGCGTCTATGTAGTCGGCTGGCACCGGCAATCGAACGTATGGAGGCCCCTGATCCTCTGGCTGCGGATCTGGCCACGTCATCGCGATACCCGTCCCCTTGCTGTAGACAGCCAACTCCCGGGGACTCTTGTTCAGTGGGATGTAGTCCCGGTCGACATTTCGTCCGTCGAGGTCGACTCGTCCGATGCCCTGGGAATTGGTGAAGTAGACGTGATCCCCGTAGACGGCTATCGCATGCACCTGGGAGAGCCCACTGACGAATGTGTCGGCAGTCTCAATCGCGTCCGAGATCCGTGCCCGCAGAATTTCATCCCCGGCACTCCAGTAGACGTACTCGTAGATGCCGGTCATGGTGAACGAGGTGCTGTATTTCGTGCCGCTGTTGGCCCCGCTGGCGACGTCACACTCCAAGTCCGTTTGGCTGGGTCCCGCGGCGACGCCACCGGGCAGGTCGTAGGTAAGGACGTAGGAGCCGTCCCGGACCGTCGGCTCTGCTGAGCTCTGGCCCACGTTCGCCCACGTCAGGGTGCATTTCCCCAGTCCGGTGGCGTTCCCGTAGGGTCCGGTGAACTCCAGCTCCAGGCTTCCTGACCGTCCTGCAGGGAACTCGTAGGTGGGGAGGCCGTCAGGGTCTGCGTTGGTGAGCACCACCTGAGGTCCGGATTGGTTGGCTGGAATGAACGACAGCCGGGTCAACTGGGCTGGGACCCCTGCGCAGCCGGTGAGTGAGACGGCCGCGACGGCCGACACCGCTGCGAGGATCACAGACTTGCTCAGAGCCTTCATTTGGCTGCCCTCGCCGTTGTGGCGTGCCAGATCGGGAAACCGCTGGAATAGGAACCTGTGACGATGACCCGGGGTTTCTTGGGCCCATGTCGATAACGGCACTTCCCGGCGGATCTGGTGATCTTCGCCGTGCATAGGACAGCGCCCTTGCGGTTGGTGACACGGGCTTTGCCGCTAGCCAGTGGGGTTGGCTGGACCAAGGGGTTCTTCAGCGACACCTGGACCTTCAGCACCCGTCGGGCGCCGACGGGGCGGCTGGTGGCTCTCACCGCGATGCCTGAGTCGCGCCGTTGCTGGTTGAGATCCTGACCGTAGGCACTGACCCCAGGCTGCAGGCGGGTGGCGAAGAACGGCAGCATGATGCTGCCCAGGGCTCCGGTGCCGGCTGCCTTCTTCACTGTGACGGTCAGGGTGGTCGCCTTCTTCCCTTTGGGGGACAAGGCGATGTCAGTGGTGGCTGCGAGGGAGCCGTAGCCGGACTGCGAGGACAGCCGCAGCCGCAGCAAGCGGGGAGGGACCTGCTTGGTGATCGTGGCGATCACATCCTGTTGGATCTCTCCGAGGCCGGGGATGGCCCCTTCGAGCGTCATCCGATATCCCTTCGGGGTCGGGCTGGCGCTGACACAGCCGGGGAGCATGTCGCAGATGGTGCTGGCTGTCATCTGGCCGTACCACGTGGCGTCGGGAGGTGCTTGGATGACTGCGGTGGCCGTCATCGCTTGCGCTTGTGTCGTGGCTGCGACAACGCCCGTGACACTGCTGGCTGCGATCACTGCGAGGACGAGAACCCCGGCGGTAGTGCCGATGAGGGCGACTCTGGCGGCCCCGCTGTGTCCACCGGCTGCGATGCCCATATCCGCCCCTCCTCGCGAACCTGGGTGCGTGATGATCATCGCGACCCATCGCCCCATCGGCACGGTCACACCAGAACTTGAGGCGCTGCGTCAGCTCACGCGACGGATGATGCGGGCCGGGTTTCCGAAGGCAACCACATCCGCGGGGATGTCGTTGGTGACCACCGCACCAGCGCCGATCACTGAGTTGTCGCCGATGGTGACCCCTGGCAGCACGATGACACCCGCTCCGAGCCAGACGTTGTCGCCGATGGTGACTGGCGCCCCTGATTCCCAGCCCAACGCCCGTGGGTGTGGCTCCACGGGGTGGGTGGCGGCGAGGATCGATACCCGGGGCGCGATCTGGCAGTTGGCTCCGATGCGGATCACCGCAACGTCAAGCAGGATGCAGTCGTAGTTGATGAACGTGCCCTCACCGATGTGGATGTACTGCCCATAGTCTGCGCGCAGGGGCGGCAGGATCGTGACGCCGTCACCGCAGGATCCGAGCAGTTGGTGCAGGATCGTGCGGCGCCGCTGCCCTTCATGGGCGCGAGTCGCGTTGTATTGCTCGAGCAGGCCCTGGGCGCGCAGGTTGTCGGCCCGCAACTGCGGATCGTCGGCGAGGTACAGGTCGCCGCCCCGCATGCGGTCGCGCATCTCGGACATGCCTTGACCCTACTGTCGGTCTTGAGTGCGCACCTGGCCTCCCACCGGGTTAGCAGCTCCGACGGCATCCGGGCTCACACATGCGTGGGCGTGTGCGCCAGTCCCACCGTGACTGCCTCGACCATGGCAATCCGTTCGCCTCGTGCCCAGGGGTTGGTCTGGTGGGCATCGGTTCGGGGTGTCGCGGCCGACATTGACGAACCCTTGCACCGAACGCCTATGACCTCCGGCACAGAAAGCGGTTGGCCGCCCACGTCAAAGGCCCCGCTCCTGTAGGGGAGCGGGGCCTTCGACGCGTTGACCACCTAGTCGTTGGCAGGATCGTGCAGCACGCTGCCGTCGTGGGCCGGGACCAGTCGCCGATCCTCATCCACGACAGGCGCGGCTTCTTCCACCTCGTGACGCAGGTGTGCCTCTGCGGCCTCGAGTTCCTCCCGCGTTGGGAGCGGGATGTCGTCGGCGTAGAAGAAGTGGGACAACTTGGTGCGCAGCCGCGCGGCGCGGGCACCAGGCATGGCCACACCGTTCTCGTCGACCTCCTCGACAGCCGGCAGCGGCGGCCGGTTTGGCTTGGCCATGAGAACCGCACGCTCCTCCGCGGAAACCGGGGCGTGGATCTCGATGAATTCGCCATGTGGCAGGCGCAGGATGTTGCCTGTCTCGAAGCCGTGTAGCAACTTGTCACGGTCGCGGCGCTGCAGACCCAGACAGATCCGTTTTGTGGCCACGAACACCAGCGGCGGCACGATGAAGATCGCAAAGCGCAGGATCCACGTGATCGAGTTGATCGACAGGTCGAAGAACGCGGCTATCAGGTCATTACCACCACCGACCCACAGCAGGATGTAGAACGTCAGGGCCATCGCTCCGAGGGCGGTGCGAACGGGGGCGTTGCGGGGCCGGTCGAGCAGGTGATGCTCCGACTTGTCGCCGGTTGCCCACTGCTCGATCCACGGGTACAGACCCATGATGGTGAAGATGATGCCGGGCACGATCGCGGCCGGGACCAGGATGTTCAGGCTCAGCGTGTACCCGAAGATGTTCCATTCGACGTTGGGCATCATGCGTAGCGCGCCCTCGAGCCAGCCGATGTACCAGTCCGGCTGGGAACCCGCGGTCACCTGGTCGGGTGTGTACGGACCGTACAGCCAGATCGGGTTGATCGTGACCAGACCCGAGATGAGTGTGATGACGCCGAAAACGATGAAGAAGAAGCCGCCTGCCTTGGCCATGTAAATCGGCATCAGGCGGTAGCCCACCACGTTGTCGTTCGTGCGGCCGGGGCCGGGGAACTGGGTGTGCTTCTGGTACCAGACCATGATCAGGTGCGCAGTCAGCAGCGCCAGGATCAAACCCGGAACCACGAGGATATGCACCGCGTAAAGCCGGCTCACGAAGTCAGTTCCGGGGAACTCTCCGCCGAAGACGAAGAAGCTCAGGTAGGTGCCGACAAGGGGGATCGACAACATGATGCCCTGCGCGATGCGAAGGCCGGTGCCGGAGAGCAGGTCGTCGGGCAGCGAGTAACCCGCGAAACCGGCGAGCAGGGCCATCGTGAGCAGCCCGACGCCGATGACCCAGTTCATCTCACGGGGCTTGCGGAAGGCGCCGGTGAAGAAGACGCGGCACAGGTGGACCGAAATGGCGGCGATGAAGAACAGCGCCGACCAGTGGTGGACCTGGCGCATCAGCAGGCCGCCCCTGATGTCGAAGGAGATGTCCAGGGTGGAGGCGTAGGCCTCCGACATTTCCACGCCCTTCAGCGGCACGTAGGAGCCGTTGTAGACGATCTCGATCATCGATGGCTTGAAGAACAGCGTCAGGTAGGTACCAGAGAGCAGAACCACGATGAAGCTGTACAGGGCGATCTCACCGAGCATGAAGGACCAGTGCTCAGGAAAGACTTTGCCCATGCTGCGCTTGAGGAAATTGCTCGATGCCAGCCGGTCGTCGACCCAGCCGACCGTCTTGCCTGCGGTTTTGACGGTTGCGCTCATGCGTCGCCACGCTCCCAGAAGCTCGGACCCACAGGTTCCGCGAAGCCGTCTACGGCGACGAGGAACCCTTCGGGATCAATCGTTATTGGTAGTTGCGGTAACCGGCGCGCCGCAGGCCCGAACACGACGTTGCCGGAGTCAGCCAGATCAAACGTCGACTGGTGACAGGGACACAACAAATGATGCGACCGTTGCTCGTAAAGCGCAATCGGACAGCCCACGTGGGTGCAGATCTTCGAGAAGGCGAGGATGCCTCCGTAGTCCCAGTTCTCGCCCTGCTGGGAGACGATCTCCTGTGGCTCCATGCGGACCAGGATGATCGCGGCCTTCGCGCGCGCATTGAGGTTGCCCTCTTCGTGCTGGACCTCCGGCAGATCGGCCGGCATGGCCGAGATCAGCCCACCGATGGGTAGATCCGAGGGACGCACCGGGCGCTCGGTGGGATCGATGACGATGCGGGACCCCTTCTGCCACAGCGTCTCGCGCAGCACCGTGCCGGGCAGGGGCCCCAGGTCACGCAGCATGACGACCATTGGGATGGGGAACAACGCCATCGCGGTGATCAACGACCGACGGATCACGGGGCGCTGGGCGAACCCGGAGTCGGCCGAGTAGGTGTCGAAAGCTTCGATCGCAGACTCCCGATCCTGCGGGGTGGAGGCCAGCGAGTGCCGCATCTGGACTTCTTCCTTCTCGTTCATCAGCTTCTTCGACCAGTGGATGGCACCGGTGCCGATGAGCAGGATGGCGAGTCCGAAGGTCACGCCGAGAGCGATGTTGCTGGCGTTGACCGTGCCGAAGCCCCAGATGTAGACGTTCTGGTCC
>JAKOZM010000052.1 GCA_029779995.1 Actinomycetes bacterium | reverse complement strand
TGCGCCAGGCTCTACAGATGGCGGTGGCGGCGCTGTCTGAACATGGCGGACAGGGGCCCCGCACCCTCGACGAGAAGCAGTTGGAGGTGGCGGTCCTGGATCGCACCCGGCCGCGGCGGGCATTCAAACGCATCACCGGGGAAGAACTCAAACGTCTGCTGAACAGCGAATAGAGGGAGGTGGCCATGTCGCGCAGGATCTTCGGCATCGAAACCGAGTACGGCGTGACATGCACGTTCCAGGGTCAGCGCCGGCTCTCCCCGGACGAGGTCGCCCGCTACCTGTTCCGGCGGGTGGTCAGCTGGGGCCGCAGCTCGAATGTCTTCTTGCGCAACGGGTCGCGGCTGTACCTCGATGTCGGGTCCCATCCCGAATACGCCACCGCAGAGTGCGACGAACTCGTGCAACTGGTCACCCACGACAAGGCCGGCGAGCGGATTCTGGAAGGTCTGCAGATCGACGCCGAGCAGCGCCTGGCGGGGGAGGGGATCCTCGGTGATATCTACTTGTTCAAGAACAACACCGATTCGGCGGGCAACTCCTACGGCTGTCACGAGAACTACCTGGTGGGCCGACAGGGCGAGTTCTTCCGGCTGGCCGAGGTTCTCATCCCGTTCCTGGTGTCGCGGCAGCTGATCTGCGGGGCGGGCAAGGTGCTGCAGACACCGCGGGGAGCCACCTACACCGTGAGTCAACGTGCTGAACACGTGTGGGAGTCGGTGAGCAGCGCCACCACGCGTAGTCGACCCATCATCAACACCCGCGACGAGCCACACGCCGACGCTGAGCGGTTCCGCCGCCTGCACGTGATCGTCGGGGACAGCAACATGAGCGAGACCACCACCTTGCTGAAGGTGGGTTCCACCGATCTCGTGCTGCGCATGCTCGAGGCGGGTATCCCGATGCGCGACCTCAGCCTGGAGAACCCCATCCGCAGCATCCGCGACATCAGCCAGGACCCGACCGGACGCAAGCTTGTCCGGTTGTCCAACGGCCGGAGCATCTCAGGGCTGGATATGCAGCGGGAGTACCTCGACCGCGTGCACACCTTCGCCCGCGGGCATGGCCTGCTCGCGAATCCGAACAGTGTGCCGTCGCGGGTCGTGGACCTCTGGTCGCGCACTCTGGACGCCATCGAAGGTGACCGGCTGCAGGACATCGCTACGGAGATCGACTGGGTCATCAAGCGAGAACTGCTGGAACGCTACATGGCCAAACACGGTCTGGACCTCACTGACGCCCGGATCAGTCAGTTGGATCTGGCCTACCACGACATCAGCCGTCGGCGCGGCCTGTACTACTTGCTGGAGCGCAAAGGCCTCGTTGAACGGGTCACTCACGACGTGGCGGTCTTCGAGGCGAAGTCGCTGCCGCCGCAGACGACGAGGGCTAAACTGCGGGGAGATTTCATCAAGCGCGCGCAGGAGAAACGCCGCGACTTCACAGTGGACTGGGTGCACCTCAAACTCAACGATCAGGCCCAACGAACGGTGCTCTGCAAGGACCCTTTCAAGAGTGTGGATGAGCGGGTGGAACGGCTGATCGCGTCCATGTGACCCCGCTTCTGGGCATCCCTGCCAGCCACGTAGGGTGATCCCCATGCATCGTTCTCTCTTCGCTGCCGTGCTGCTCGTGCCCGCACTGGCCCTGTCGGGCTGCGGCTCCGATTCCGGATCGACCGCGAGCACCTCGCCGTCTCCGAGCGCCAGCGTCGCCAGCGCACCCGCCGGAGATGCCGTCGTCGACGGGGTCACTGTCGCGGGCGAACCCGGCCAACAGCCCACGATCACTGTTGACTCGGCGGTAACCCCACCGACGGAACTGGTCGTCAAGGAACTCAGCCCCGGCGACGGCAAGAAGATCAGCGCAAACTCGGTCGTCTCGGTGCAGTACGCCGGCGTCGCCTGGTCCAACGGGCAGGAGTTCGACAGCTCCTGGGCCAACAACGGTGGTCAGCCCATCGAGTTCCCGCTGCAGGGTGTTATCACCGGCTGGCAGGAGGGCCTGGTGGGTGCCACCGAAGGATCCCGCGTGCTGCTGGTGATTCCCCCGGACAAGGGCTACGGTGAGCAGGG
>JAKOZM010000451.1 GCA_029779995.1 Actinomycetes bacterium | reverse complement strand
GCAGGTTGTCCCGCACCCACAGTGCCGCCTGCACGCGGTCAGTCACCCCGATCGCGGAGTAGATCTGGGTCAGGTGTGCCTTGACGGTCTTCTCTGTGACGCCGAGTTGTCTGGCCACCAGGCGGTTGGGTTTGCCCTCCGCGACGAGCTCCAGGACCTCCCGCTGCTTGGACGTGAGCACCGATGCCGGGCCAGTGGCAGGCCTTCGCCGCGTCTCGACCAGCACCCGCGCCACCCGGGGGTCGATGGGTGAGCCACCCGCCGCAGCGGCTTGGATCCCTTCGTAGAGCGCCTGCGGGTCGGTGTCCTTCATGAGGTACCCCACCGCACCCGCATCCAGGCTGCGCAACACCATCTCCCGATCACTGGACGTCGTCAGAATCACCACAGCGGTGTCAGGGACCGTTTCGGTGATCTGGCGCGTGGCCTGCACGCCGTCCATGACCGGCATGGACAGGTCCATGAGCACCACATCCGGCGCCAAGGCGATCGCCAGCTGCGCACCCTCGGCGCCGTCATTGGCACACCCGACCACGGTCACGTCGGGGAATTCCTGCAGGAGCAGTCTGAGTCCCTCGACCACCATGCGATGGTCGTCCACGAGAATGACGTTGATCACGTCGGCACCTCCACTGTCACCGATGTCGCCCCAGGCTGCGTGAGGATGGTCAAGCGCCCGCCGATCGAGGCGACCTGGTCCTCGACCAACCGCAGTCCCAGGTGACCCTCCCGCTGCGCATTCGGTTCGAACCCACGACCATCATCAGCAACGGACAGCACCACCACTGTGTCCTGCTGGGCCAGCCGTACGCGCAGATGTGAAGCACGGGAGTGCTTTGCCACGTTGGCGATCAGCTCCCGGGCGACCCGGTAGAGAGCCTCTCGGATGGGTGGGTCCAAATCCGGCAGTTCAGCAAGGTCGGCGTCAATCTCGATGCCAGCCAGCCCCGCCAGCAGATCCGCGATCGCGGGGGCAAGCCCGGAACCTTCGAGGTTGGGCGGGTAGATGTCCACCAGCAGGGACCGCAGTTCGCGCACCGAGGTTCGGGACGTGGTGGCCGCCTGCGACAGCACATCGGCGGTCTCAGTGTCCCCGGCGGCCCGCGCCCGCTGTGACAGGCCTGCCAGCGCGAAGGACAGACCCGCGAGTTGCTGCACTGTCCCATCATGGAGGTCGGCGGCGATCCGGCTGCGCTCCAACTCCGAGGCGTCCACCGCGCGCTGCAACAACTCCTCGCGGGTGCGCAGTTCGGCGCTGATCCGCTGGGCCATCCGGATCCCGAGGATCACGAGCAGGAGGCCCAGCAGCGCCATCGAACCAGCGAGGATCGGCGCGAACGCCATCCACACGCCGCGGGCTTCCTGCCGCAGGCTGTCCTGCTGCTTGCTGATCTCGAAGAGGTAGCGAGAGCCGTCCCCGCCGGTCAGCGGCAGACTCACCTGCACCCAATCAGCCTGCGGATCCAGGTAGCGGTTCTCCGGCCGACTGGTGTCCGCCATCCCCTGCAGCGGCTCCCCCGCGACCCGCGTCGGCAAAGGGAACTGCTCACCGATCAGGCGGGGGTCGTTGGAGTAGAGGACCACGCCCTGCTCGTTCCACAACCGGATGGACTTGACGTCAGAGCCACTGATCGACGCTGCGAAGGCGGCATCCAGCTCGGCCATCCGGGCGGGCTTGCCGACCTGCAGGCCGTCGTCGATGCGGGGTTCGACCACACTGCGCGCCAGCACCTCGGCGGTGGTGCGCGCATCGCTGAAGGACTGTTCCCGAGCTACTGCCACCGCTGCGGCGAGGCTGGCCAGGACGAGCACCACCATCCCGATCGCGGCCGGGATGGCGAACCGGAGCACCTCGCGGCGCACGATCGCCCGCGGGCTCGCTCCCGGCGCCTCAGCCATGAGCCATTGTCCCCATGTCGGGCCCGGACATGCGCAAGCCCCGCCCGGCGCGAGAGGTGGCGTCGGCGGGCGGGGCCTGCGTGCACTACCTGCCGATCGCGGCTCGGAAGGCCTCGCGGGCGGCCTTGCGGTCGGCGTGGTAGGCGTCGACTGCCGCCTTGACCGCGTCGTGGCGGACGTCGCGGGCCTGCTGGACTGCAGCCCGGTAGACGTCAACAGCAGCCTTGCGCTGCTCCCGCGTCGCGTCCGGATCCTGCAGGACGAGCTTCAGCGTGTCGCGGCTGGTTGCGAGGCTGGTCAGGAAGGTGTCGTTGGCCTGTTCCATGGCGGAGTGGAAGGTATCCCTCGCGGCCTTCAAGGCCTCACGCAGCGCCTGCCTGGCCGCCCGGAAGTCGGCCCGATGGTCTTGGCGAATCACGCGCAAATCCTGACGGAACTCCCGGTGCGCCTGCCGCAGGTCGGCCCGGAACTCCCGGCGCATGTCGCGCAGATCCGCGCGGAACTCGTGACTGGCAACCTGGACCGCATGCCCATGGTGGACGGGCGCGGTGGCGTTGGCTGCGGGCGCGACGGCACTGAGGCCGATGATGACTCCGGTCGCCGCAACGACGGTTCGACATGCTTTCATGGCATTCCTTTCCTCGTGCATTGATTTCTCTAGAAGGTCAGGTTTCCCTGACAGATTTCCCCGGTCGAACGGTTCTGGGCGGTGAGCGTGAACGTGTCCGTGCCGGGCTGGTTGTTCACCCGGGCCTTGACCTTCAAGCCACCACCTGAGGACCGCTTGGTCGTGACCGCGACCGTGTTCTGGTTCTGGGCCAGCCGCAGAACCCAGCGCGCACGTTTGCGAGCACGCACGCCCTCGACGCGACCCTCGACGTCGATCCGCAGGAAGCGCGACCGACCTGACAGGCTCCAGCGGCTGCCGGCGTCACACGTGCCCGACACGCTGATCCGGTCCGACCCGCCGCTGTTCACACCCCGCG
>JAKOZM010000443.1 GCA_029779995.1 Actinomycetes bacterium | reverse complement strand
GCGGACCCGAGTGAGATAGGGATAGCGGGAGTAGTAGCCCCACAACTCCCCGACGGACACGTGCCCGCGCTCCCAGACGGATCGCAGATGTTGGTCGAGTTCAAGCCGCACAGTTCGGGCGGCCAGCGACGTGGTGAGCAGGCCCGCTCTACCCAACCGATCAGAGACCCGTTCCGCGAGCCAGGTCGCGGCACCGTCGGCACGTTCGACGGTCAGCGACGGCGGACGTGCCGGGTCGTCCTGCACGGGAACGAGCGCCCACTGGTAGGTCTGTCCGATCCGGGCGTCGACGTCTTCGTCGTTGCGGGTGACGTTCGCCATCACCTGGGTCACCTGAGCCGGGCTCAGGTCGAGTTCCACTTTCCGGCCTTCGATCCATTTCCAGGCGAGATAGTGACGCACCGATTCAGTGAGCTCGTCCATCCGTTTGCTGTCCGCGGCGAGGAACACGACGAGGTTTCGATGCGCACGTTGTGCGGTTCCTCGGCGCTCGAAGGCGTCGTGGGCGAAGGCGAACGCTGCGGAGCCCGTGTCCCCCCGGGCGTGCGTCGTCGAAGGATGCAAGATCACCAGCTGGGCTTCGTCCACGTCGCGGATTTCTCCGGTCGACTCGGGCCCCGGAAGCACCGCGCTGAAACTGCCCGCCCGGCGCGTCTGGCGCCGCAGACGGCCACGGATCTCCGCCCAGATCTCCTCCGGGCGGTCCCGCAGGGTGTCGGCATAGTCGGCCGCCGTCCGCGTGACCGACGCCTGAGTGTCGAACCACCAACGATTCGTGTCGGCATATAGGTAGGTCGAGCGTTGACCGAGCAAGTCCAAGGCGGACCCGAAGTTGCCCACCACGTCTCCTGGCACCGCGCTGCCCAGCCAGATTCGCTGCCGCTCGATACCACGGTGCGCAGATCGTAACGTAGGCGCTGACCCGACGAAGATCGACCGAGCCAGCCGACGGGTGACCATCCGCCCACCAAATGTGGAGCGCTCGCTGTCGATCTGCACCGGCGTCGATCCCGTTCCGTCGATATCGGCGTCGATGATCGGCTTCCAGGAGTCGGGCAGATACTGAGTGATCTCTCGGGACACCGACGAGACGTCGAGCGGCACGGTGCCGGGCAGAATCATCGGGGCCGCGTCTTGGGAGATCCAGAGGGCATGGACGACGTAACTCATCAAGCGCAGCACGCCCCGAGTGCGCTGGAAGCGGTCGAGCGTCGACCAGTCCTGGTAGAGGCGATCGAATAGCTCAGGGTGCAGCGGGTAGGCCGCTTTGATCCGAGCCTCGTATGCCGGCTCGCTCGCCTCGCGCGGGAACTCGCCGGAGTGCCGGGCGTAGAACTGCACGAACGACCGCGCGATCGCCGCGATATCCGAGAGCGCGGCTGCTGACGGCTCAACAAAGAGCCTGCGACGCACAATCTCGAAGGACTCCTGGGACGACGCTGGCCGCCATTGGTCGGCGACCCGGCGAACGACGTTCTGCAACCGCTGCAGCGCCTCCTGGCCGTTGGGTCCGCCGACTTCTATGGCCGTCCCGCCCGAATTGCCGTCTCGCTCGGGATCATGCGATGCGGGAATGGAAATGACGAGTAGTGCTCCCGGGACCGATTTGACGACCTCCGTCAGCGTTTGCGCGAAAGTGAACTGCGTGTCGAAGGTGCCCGCAGGCAACTCCTCCCGCCCCCACAATTGCCGCGCGTAGGCAACCCACTCGTCCACGAGGATGAGGCACGGGGAATGCGCCGCGACGAGGTCACGCAACGCCGCTCCCGGGTTGGTCGCTGTGCGATCGGCCTCGGCGACCATGTCGTATGCCGTCTGTCCGCCGAGTTGCCACGCCAGTTCGCCCCACAGGGTGTGGACGACCGTGCCGTCGCTGGTCGTGCGGGTCCCGGTCGGCGCGAGGTGCGTGCCGACGAGCGCGACCCGCCGAACGTCCGGCAGCACCCTTCCACCGACCAGGTCCTGGACGTCCTGGGGAAGTGACGCGGGAGGCATACCGGAGAACATGTGCCACAAGGCGAGCATCGAGTGGGTCTTGCCGCCGCCGAAGTTGGTCTGAAGATTGACGATCGGCGTCGCGTTAGGGTCTCCCCCGATCCGTCGGATCGCCCGATCGAGCAACTCACGCAACCCCTCGGTCAGGAAGGTGCGGCGAAAGAACTCGCGAGGGTCGCCGTATTCGCGGCCGACGTCGGCGAGTTTGCCGAAGGCGACCGCGTGCAGGTCGGCGGCGAACTCGCTGGACGAGAAATTGCCGGTGGCGACGTCCTCGTGGGGGGCGAGGACGTCGCGCCAGGGTTTGAGCCCCTGACCGGCCAAGCTCGGCGGCACCTCCTGGGCTTTGGCCATCCGCCTGGTCTCGGCCTCGAAGCTGGACCGCTGGTGGTCCAGCCGGATCCGCCGGACGGCATCCGCCTGATCGGGGGCCCCAACAGCGGTGAGCAAGCGCTCCATCGTGTCGAGGGCCCGATAGGTGTCGTCTCCCGTGAATGAGTCGTTGTGCGCGTGCCGATTCCGGACATCGCGCAGCTCGGAGGCGAACGACTGCTCCACGCGGCCGAGTTCACCGGAGAAGACGCGCCAGTCCTCGGTGAGGACCCTCAGCATGAGCGCGGGGTCGTCCTTGCTCAGGCGAACGGCCTTGCCGTGCTTTGCCTCATCACGAGCAGCGATGAGCCGCACCCAGTCTCCGCCAACCTGGCTGGCCGCCGAGGCCATCCGCGGCTCGATGAAGGGCAACAGCCCCTCGGCGAGGAGTTCGAGAGCCTTCCCCACCCGCTCGCGGTTGCTTAGCGCTGCCATCTCACTCTTCCTCGTCGGAGTCTGTCGGGTCGTCCCCTATCGGACCGAATGCCTCGGGTCCTTCAGAAAGCTCCACCGAGTCGATGTCGTGGTTGACCGCCTTGCCCATGGCGGCCTCGACGAGCGTGACCAAGCGTCGGCGACGATCAGCGAAATAGGCGTCGAAGTCTCCAGCGCGCAGGTATGCAGGATCGATAGCGTGAGACCGAATGAGGTCGTCAACCTGATCAGGCGACAGCCCGTTGGAATCCAGTTTGGACATGTACAACCGAGGATCAAGGCCACCCAATTGGATATTCGTCACCTTGGACAAGGGGGTCTTGTTCACGATGCTCTCGCGACGATCCGGGTCGATGGCGTTGTCGACACACCACTTCTTCGGAAAGACATGGTGAATGTCAACCACGAAGTCTGTGTAGGAAGTATGGTCGATCATCTGATGCAACTTCCAGTCCATGCACGGGCTGGGTTGGGCCATCATCAGTGCATAAATCGCTTTGTACGCGGCTGACTGCTTGGACTTCAGGGACAGCAGCCGGGATTCGGCGAATTGAGCACGAACAACCGTGTCCGGAGCCTCTACCGACGCCCCATCCTTCGCTGCCATTGCCCACGGGGCAACCTGCTCGGCATCGCGCGCGATAAGAGTTTCGATGGTTCCCCCGTACTGTTCGGCCAACGCGCCGCACCAGAACCACTGGCGCAGCCGCCCGCGGACGGCATACAGATCGATGTCCTGGCCGAGCAACACCCGGAGCGTGACAAGGGCCGTAACCTGAGCCCGATAGGGCAGATTGGCCGAAGTGTGAATGTGTTGACTGTGCAGGAACGCAGCAACCCAAGGCAGTGCTCCGCGAACCTTGGCCGACCACGACAGGTAGTCGCGCAGGTCCATCTCAAGGATGTCTTCCTTTCGCGCGCTGGTCGCAGTGGGCTTCGCCTTGCCGGCTGCTTGGTCAGCGCGGCGTCGGCTCAGGGTGATGAGGACGGAACAGGCTTGCAAGAAGTCGGTGTTTTGGAAGTTGGAGAGGACGGGGTGAGCGTCGCGGACCTTCTCGGTGAGGTTCCAGTCGTCGATGAGCCGGAAGTCTGTGCCGTGTTCGGCGTAGTAGCTGGCGTCGCCCGCGAAGATCGCAGTCAGCAACTCGAAGACATCCAACGGCAGGCCTCCCGAGTTCACCTTCTCGAAGACGGTTGCGACGGCCTCCTTCGAGGTCGAGGAGGCTAGCTGGATCGCCGGGATTTTGTAACCAAGCAAGGGCGTCAGGACTCGCGAGTTGAACTCGGCAAAAATCCGCGAGCGTTCCGAGACACCCTCGGAACCCAATGCGTTCATATAAGAGAGCAGCCAAGTGGTAGCCGAGGTCGGGGAGAACAACTCCGTGAACGGCATGACCCCAAGGTGTTGTTGCAGTTGACTCGTCGACAGGTCGAGTGTCACAACGCGGCCGAAGTCCTCTGTGATCCGCCCGTCGGCTGGCACCGAGATGACCGCATCGTCCTGATCTTTCGGCGTACCCAGGCATTTGGCGATGTCGAGGAAATACCGACGCGACATCCGCTTGTGGCGCGAGTCCTCTGTGTCGACAATTCCGTCGCCGGTCAGCGCCTGGTACAGCGAAGTCGTCCGCTGTTGGCCGTCGAGGAGCAGCAAGCCTGGATCCGCCGTGGCCGTCGGCGCGCCAGCAACCGGCTTGGGCTTGAACCTCACATGTTGCCCACCGGTCTCAAGGGTCATGAGGACCCCCATCGGATGGCCGCGCACGATGGTGACGAGAAGGGCCCGGATCCGTTCGTCGTCCCACTTGTAGGCGCGCTGGAAGTCCGGCAACTGGAGATGTCCAGTGTGGCACCATCCAAGCAACTCAGGGATGGCGTAGTGAGGCGTTTGGAACGTCACGGAGTCACTCCTCGTCGAACGTCATCGATGTCTGGGATGGGCGGGGGCCGTCGGTGGCGGTCTTACGCGCAGCGGCATCGAGGTCGCTCCACGATGTGCCCAGCCCGTTGAAGAGCAGTGCCGATTGGGTCCAGCCGCGCCGCTCACACACGTAGTAGAGCAGGTAGGCCAGTTCCTTGCACGCGTCGAGGTCGACCCGCTGCCCCACCGTCGCCATCAGGGTCGCCGTCGCCGGAGCGCCCTGCTCGGCGAGCGTCTTGGCGAGGTAAAGGGTCGCCTCCCACACGCTCGTCCGGTCATCGAGCAGGGGATCCCACGCACCCGGCAACTGCGCGGGCGCAATGAGCCTGGCCTTGCCGGCCACCGCGCGGAAGATCCCGCCGCGTTGAAGCCCGTCGACGGAGGTGTTCGTGGCCCTCGACAGGGTGTCGGCGGTGCCCGACTCGGCGTCACTCCACTCGTATTGCCCGAACCACTTGACGCAGAAGCGGGTGTCTGCGTCGAAGTCGCCCTCCTGCTCGGAGAGGGTCTCATCGAGCACCTGGTTGACGAGCGCGAGTGCCGTGCGCACACTCATCGCCGACCCGTCCGTCTCCACGACCTTGCTGTATGCCGTGAAGACCGCCATCCCGGGCCCGATCGCCGCCTGCGCGAGGTCGACCGGGGCGATACTCCCTTGCTGGAGCTCGCGCAGTGCTCCGGGGAGCCGCCCTTTCAGGGCGGCGAGGAATCCGCGCCGGGTGGTCGCCTCGGCGTCCTCGGGCCGTGGGCGACAGGCGAGGACCACCGAGGAGGCGAGGGCGTTCGAGCCGATGCCGATGGTCCGACCGCTGCGCTCGGTCCGCATCGGCCAGGTCGCGGTCACCGTGAGCCCCGCCTCCATGAGGCCGTTGAGCATGGTCTCCCAGCCGGTCGAGGCAGTGCCATCAGTATCGGACTCGGCCTGTTTGAAGGCGTAGAAGATCGTCAGCGGGATGTCGGGAGCATGGTTCTCGCGGATATGGGTGAAGGTGCGGACGAAGCCGCGCTCGAAGTGTTCCTCGGCCTTCGCCTTGCTGCCGCCGAACCGGTAGGGCGTCGCGACGAGTTCCTCGGCTTTCGGCGTGAGGACTGTCGCGGTCAGGTCAGGGTAGAAAGTACCGATGGAGCGCCGGAGCCAGACGTAGAAGAAGTCAGAAAGGTCCGCGTAGCCGATGTTGTCGTAGTAGGGCGGGTCAGTTGAAACTGACACCAGCCCGGACACGGCAGAGGCCGCGTCCCGCTGGCTAACCGACCCACCCAACTGGGGCGTAAGG
>JAKOZM010000432.1 GCA_029779995.1 Actinomycetes bacterium | reverse complement strand
CTGGACCAGGCGGTCGGGCAGGTTGGGGTCCTCTACGCCCTCGTTCTTGAGGGCGACACGGATCTGGCGTTCGATCTCCTGCAGGTTGGGCCGGCTGCGTGACCCGTCGTACTCGGCAAACTTCTCCAGGGCGATTCGCCGGAAGACCGGGTCGATGGCTTCGAAACCCTGTTTGTCCTTGATCGAGCGGCCGTCGACGAGTGCACGGAGGCCGCCGCCACTCCACAATGTGTCCCATCGTTGGAGGGTCCGCGGCGCGATCCGATGGCTCTTCAGCTCGCCCTCGTAGACCCGGCGCATGATGACGCGGTCGACAGACCGCTCGAAGCTGACCACCTTGCTCATCGCCGCGTATCTCGCCCGCAGGCTGAGGCCGAACTCCGGCCCGAACGGGTAGAAGGGCTCGCCCTCTTGGGCGAGTTCGATCAGGCCGAAGCGGAAGCCGGTCCGACACTCCAGGACGCACTCTTGCTTGAAGAGCGCCTCGTGCTGAACGGCGAGCTCGAGCTGTTGCCACCAAGGGAACAGGGACGCGTGCACGGCCTGTATGCCGTCCTCGCCTACGCTCCTCACATCGAGCTGGCTGTAGGCGATGGAGCGTTCCGGCCCGGTCGAGAAGCGCAGTCGCACACCGTGCCGCTCGAGCTGGACGACGACGGCGTACCCGTCCGCGGTGAGAATGCGTGACCCGAGCATCAGGGGAACCACGTTGTCGGTCACGGCGACACACCCTGGCGAATGGCGACGCCGCTTGTGCGCCTCATCGGCTGGTCGAGATCGATATCGAGAAGACCGCTCCACGCGTGGTGCCACATGGCGCTGGTGAGATGGCCCGCGCCCTTGTCGGCGGCGAGGACGGTCCCGATCGTCGCGTCTGCTGGGGAGCAGATGGCGACCAGTTCCTGTCGGGCGTTGGCGTACCAGGGCATCGGCATCCGGTATGCCGTGAGCCACCTGAGGTTGTACCGCCGGATTCGGTCACCCCCGTCGAAGACGCGGTAGCGCCAGCCGACGTCCGCACAAGCCTGCGAAGTCAGGTCACGACTCTCGGCGAACTTCTCGTCTTGCTTCTCTGCGGGCCGGACGTCCCAGATCGTCACCTCTTCGCGCTGGTCCATCGAGAGCAGGTCGGGGGTATGAACGCGAGGGCGGCCGTTGGCGGTGACGAGGCGCAGCCGGACCGGCTGGGACACCAGCCACACGACATCGGGGTCGCGGTCGAGTTCGCGGACCAGGTCGTGCTCGACGCCCGACTCCACACGGATCGAGCCGCCAAGCGTCATCGAGTACGCCTGCACAGGGATGTGGCGACTCTTCTCCGTGGACTGCGGCGT
>JAKOZM010000430.1 GCA_029779995.1 Actinomycetes bacterium | reverse complement strand
CGTCGGGAGGATGTCATGAACGTCGCAGGCTTCGGCACCGATCCGTTCTGGCTGATCTGTTTGAAGACCCTGGGCATCTTCGTCCTGCTCGTCGTGATCGTGCTGCTGACGATCTGGGGCGAGCGCCGCGTGGTGTCCTGGATGCAGAGCCGGATCGGCCCGAACCGCGCCGGACCGGCTGGTCTGCTGCAGTCCCTGATGGACGGCATCAAGCTGGCCCTCAAAGAGGAGATCATCCCTCGCAAGGCCGAACTCGGGGTGTACATCCTCGCCCCGATCCTGTCGGCCGTGCCGGCGTTCCTGACCTGGGCGGTGATCCCGCTCGGGCCGGAGGTCTCGATCTTCGGTCAGCGGACCATGCTGCAACTCACCGACTTCCCCGTCAGCGTGCTCTACGTGCTGGCCATCGCCTCCATCGGCATCTACGGCATCGTGCTGGCCGGCTGGTCATCCGGATCGACGTACCCGCTGCTCGGTGGCCTGCGATCGACCGCGCAGATGATCTCCTACGAGATCGCGATGAGCCTGTCGTTCGTCGCGGTGTTCCTCTACGCGGGCAGCATGTCCACCTCCGAGATCGTCAACGCCCAGACGAAGCTGTGGTTCATCCTGCTGCTGCTGCCCTCATTCATGATCTACACGACCGCCATGGTGGGTGAGGTCAACCGCGCACCGTTCGACCTGCCCGAGGCCGAGGGTGAGCTCGTCGGCGGTTTCCACACCGAGTACTCGTCACTGAAATTCGCCATGTTCTTCCTCGCCGAGTACATCAACATGGTGACCGTGTCGGCCCTGGCGACCACGCTGTTCCTCGGCGGCTGGCGAGCGCCGTGGCCCATCTCGATCTGGGACGGCGCGAACGAGGGCTGGTGGCCCATGCTGTGGTTCCTGGGCAAGGTCGTGACGTTCATCTTCGTCTTCATCTGGCTGCGCGGCACCCTGCCGCGGCTGCGCTACGACCAGTTCATGCGATTCGGCTGGAAGATCCTCATCCCGATCTCCCTGGCCTGGATCATCGTGGTGGCCATCGCCCGTTACAACCTCGGACCGGATGGCTCCGATGTGATGAAGATCCTGGTCGCGGTGTCGTTCGCGGTGTTGATCCTCATCGTGGCCTCGTATGCGGCGCAGATCCGCCGTGATCGCCGGGCGGAGCTGGCCGAGACGGCGGAGGCCTCGTTCCTGGAGCCCGTTGACCCGTTCGCCGGCGGGCATCCGGTACCCCCCATGCCCGGTCAGGACCTGCTGGAACCAGCCAGGGTCCCCGCTGTGGAACAGGAGCCGCGTAATGCCTGACGTCCCTCCCGTGATCAAGGGCTTCTCGACGACCTTCGCGACGATGTTCCGCAAGAAGGTCACCGAGCAGTACCCCGAGGAGAAGGTCCCGCCGAAGGCGCGTTACCACGGCCGGCATCAGCTCAACCGCCATCCCGATGGTCTTGAGAAGTGCGTCGGCTGCGAGTTGTGCGCCTGGGCCTGTCCGGCCGACGCCATCTTCGTACAGGGCGCCGACAACACCGCCGAAGGCCGGTTCTCCCCTGGCGAGCGCTACGGCCGGGTGTACCAGATCAACTACCTGCGCTGCATCGGCTGCGGGCTGTGCATCGAGGCGTGCCCCACCCGGGCGCTGACGATGATCCACGAGTTCGAACTCGCGGACAACAGCCGGCAGCGGCTGATCTACGAGAAGGATGACCTGCTGGCACCACTGCAGCCGGGCATGATCGCACCCCCGCACGACATGGTCGATGGTGCGACGGAGAAGGATTACTACGAGGGCAGGGTCACCGGGGCAGGTGAGCCGCTCAAACCCGCGGTCGAAGGGAGCATTACGTGACCGCAACGTTGGCCGCACAGAACACCGGGGAGGCGGCGGTGTTCTGGATCTGTGGGGCGTTGGCCGTCCTGGGCGCACTCGGCATGCTGTTCTCACGCAAGGCCGTCCACAGCGCCCTCTTCCTGGCCATGACCATGATCAACCTGGCCATCCTCTACGTCAGCCTGTCCGCGGCGTTCCTGGGTATGGTGCAGGTGATCGTCTACACCGGCGCCATCATGATGCTGTTCCTGTTCGTGCTCATGGTCGTCGGCGTCGACTCCTCGGACTCCCTGGTCGAGACGGTCAAGGGGCAGCGCCCGGCGGCCATCCTGTTCGGTCTCGGGTTCGCCGTCCTGCTGATCGGGCTGCTCGGAAGCGGCACCTCGGACATGCCGGCAGGTTCCCTGGCCGAGGCCAACGCTGCGCGTGGCGGCAACGTGCAGGGCATCGCCGAACTCATATTCACCCAGTATGTGTTCGCCTTCGAGGTGACCTCAGCGCTGCTGATCACCGCAGCGTTGGGCGCGATGATCCTCACCCACCGCGAACACGACGAGCCGATCCCCACGCAGCGGGACCTGTCCAAGGCGCGTTTCGCCGCCGGGGATCCCAGCCCGCTGCCGCCGCCGGGTGTATACGCGCGGCACAACGCAGTCGACACCCCGGCGCTGCTGCCGGACGGATCGGTGGCCGAGATCTCGGTGCCCCGGCCCATGTCGCTGCGACATTCAGAGGTCGACCGGGTCGATGTTGAGGAGGTCGACGACGTGGCAGGGGGCAGCAACGTCGTCATCGACGAGGTCACCGGGACCATCGAGGAGATTCCTGGGGAGGACTCGTGACGACCGACCACTACATAGCGCTCTCAGCGATTCTGTTCAGCCTGGGCGCGTTCGGCATGCTGTTCCGCCGCAACGCCATCGTCGTGTTCATGTGCGTGGAGTTGATGCTCAATGCCTCCAACCTGGCGTTCGTCGCGTTCGCCCGCATGCACGGCAACCTGGAGGGACAGGTGTTCGCGTTCTTCACGATGGTGGTGGCGGCCGCGGAAGTCGTCGTCGGCCTGGCCATCATCGTCGCCATCTTCCGCACCCGCCGCAGTGCGTCGGTGGACGAACCCAGTCTGCTGAGGTTCTAAATGACAACCATGCTTGCGGCGTCCGCCACGCCGACCATCACGTATGCCCCGGCCGAGGGGGTCTTCGCCTACATCTGGCTACTCATCGCCCTGCCGCTGTTCGGCGCGATCTTCCTGCTGGTCATGGGCAACCGGACCAATGCGTGGGGCCACTACCTGGCCACGTTGCTGCCGATCGGCTCGTTCGTCGCGGCCGTGATGATGTGGTTTGCCATGCTGGCCGAGCCCAGCGAAGAGCGCGGCGTCATCCAGCACATGTGGGACTGGGTGATCGTCGGGGACTTCCGCGCCAATGTCGGGTTCCAGCTCGACCAGCTGTCGATGACCTTCGTGCTGCTGATCACCGGTGTGGGGTCTTTGATCCACATCTACTCGATCGGGTACATGAAGGATGACCCCAAGCGGCGGCTGTTCTTCGCCTACCTGAACCTGTTCGTCGCGGCCATGCTCCTGCTGGTGCTGGCCGACAACTACCTGCTGCTCTACGTCGGCTGGGAGGGTGTAGGCCTGGCGTCCTACCTGCTCATCGGCTTCTGGCAGTACAAGAACAGCGCGGCGGTGGCCGCCAAGAAGGCTTTCGTGGTCAACCGGGTCGGCGACTTCGGCCTGTCGATCGCCATCATGCTGATCTTCGTCACGTTCGGAACGACCACCTTCCCGGAGGTCTTCGCCCAGGTCGGTGAGGCGGGCCAGAGCGACCTGACCTGGATCGGGTTGTTGCTGCTGCTGGCCGCGTGTGGCAAGTCGGCGCAGGTGCCGCTGCAGTCCTGGCTGCTGGATGCCATGGAGGGTCCGACCCCGGTGTCCGCCCTGATCCACGCCGCAACCATGGTCACCGCCGGTGTCTACCTGATCGTGCGTTCCAACGTCATCTTCGACGCGGCTCCGACGGCGCAGATGGCGGTGATCATCGTCGGTACCGTGACGCTGATCTTCGGGGCGATCATCGGTACCGCGAAGGACGAGATCAAGAAGGTCCTGGCCGGATCGACGATGTCGCAGATCGGTTACATGATGCTGGGCGCCGGCCTCGGGCCGATCGGTTACGTCTTCGCCATCTTCCACTTGGTCAACCACGGGTTCTTCAAGGCCAACATGTTCCTCGGGGCAGGGTCGGTCATGCACTCCTTCAACAATCAGGAGAACATGCGCCGGTTCGGGGCCATCCGGACCGTCATGGTGATTACGTATGTCACCTTCGCCGCCGGCTGGCTGGCGATCATGGGTATCCCGCCGTTCTCCGGCTTCTACTCCAAGGACAAGATCATCGAGGCTGCGTTCCAGCAGAGCTGGTGGGCAGGTCTGGCTGCCGCTCTGGGTGCCGCGATCACCGCGTTCTACATGACGCGTCTGTTCACGATGACCTTCTTGGGCAAGAAGCGCTGGACCGACGATGTGCACCCGCACGAGTCTCCGTCGGTCATGACGATCCCGCTGATCATTCTTGGCCTGCTGTCGGCCGTCAGTGGCTTCGTCCTGGCCTGGGGTGGCGCGATCGAACACTGGCTGGAGCCGGTGACCGGATTTGAGCATCCGCAGCCCCCACTGCCGGTGTGGGTCATCAGCGGCGGCACGCTGCTGCTGGTCATCATCGGCGCCCTGCTGGCCTACCAGCAGTACCGCCGCGATGTGCCACTGACAGCCCCGGAGTCGGTGTCCCCGCTCACGGTCGCCGCCCGCAAGGACCTGTATGGCGACTCCTTCAATGAGGCGGTCTTCATGCGGCCGGGTCAGTATCTGACGCGCGCGCTGGTCTGGTTCGACAACCGCAGCATCGATGGCAGCCTGCTGGCCGTGGGTTCGGCCACGTCGGCGCTGTCCAGCAAGCTGCGCAAATGGCAGACCGGCTTCTCGCGCTCCTACGCGCTGTCGATGCTGGCCGGAGCCTTCGTCCTGTTCGCCCTGATGCTGGTGGTGAGGCTCTAAATGAACTGGTTGATCACCCTCTTACTGGTCCCGGCCATCGGGGCCGTGGTGGTGGCCCTGCTGCCCAAAGCGAAGCCGGACCTGGCCAAGCAGGTCGCGCTGGCGTTCAGTGTGGCCACGCTCGTCCTGGTCATCGCGATGGCCCTGCAGTTCGACGCCAACAGCACCGAGCCCTTCCAGTTCGTGTTCTCGCAGCCGTGGATCTCCACCTTCGGGATCTCGTTCGCGCTCGGTGTCGATGGCATCGCGCTGGTACTGATCGCGCTCGCGGCGGTACTGGTGCCGATCGTCATCCTGGCCGGCTGGAATGAGGCCGATTACAGCGACGCCCCGACCAAGGGCTACTTCGCGTTGATGCTGGCTTTGCTGGTCGCGATGATCGGGGTGTTCGCCTCGATCGACGTGTTCCTGTTCTACGTGTTCTTCGAGGTCATGCTCATCCCGATGTACTTCATGATCGGTCGCTACGGTGGAGCGCGGCGCTCCTACGCAGCAGTCAAGTTCCTGATCGTGAGCCTCTTCGGTGGACTCTTCATGCTGGCCAGCCTGATCGGGCTCTACGTGGTCAGCCAGCGCGAGTTCGGGGCGGGCACGTTCGACTTCCTGGCCCTGACGCAGCTCAACATGGATCCGTCCACGCAACGCATGCTGTTTCTGGGCTTCTTCTTCGCCTTCGCGGTGAAGGCGCCACTGTGGCCCTTCCATACCTGGCTGCCCGACGCCGCTACCGAGGCGCAGCCCGGCAGCGCCGTGCTCCTGGTCGGAGTGCTCGATAAGGTCGGTACTTTCGGGATGCTGCGCTACTGCCTGCCGATCTTCCCGGAGGCCTCCCAGTTCTATACCCCGATCATCATCGCCATCTCGGTGATCGGGATCATTTATGGCGCCTTGGTGGCCATCGGCCAGACGGACATCAAACGCCTGATCGCCTACACCTCGGTGAGTCACTTCGGCTTCATCACGCTGGGCATCTTCGCGCTGACCAGCCAGGGCCAGAGCGGTTCGACGCTGTACATGGTCAACCACGGCCTGTCGACGGCCGCGCTGTTCCTGGTCGCGGGCTTCCTGATCAGCAGACGGGGCTCAAAACTCATCGAGGACTACGGCGGCATCGTCAAAGTCGCGCCCCTGCTGGCCGGGCTGTTCCTGATCTCGGGACTGTCATCGCTGGCGCTGCCCGGCATGGGATCGTTCATCAGCGAGTTCCTGGTGCTGGTTGGCACGTTCATCAAGTACCCGATCGTCGCGGTGATCGCGACCAGTGGGATCGTGCTGGCGGCTCTGTACGTTCTGTGGCTCTATCAGCGCACCATGACCGGACCGCTGAAGCCGGGCTGCGAAGGGGTCACCGAGGTCAAGGGCCGGGAGGTGGTCGCGATCGCACCCCTGGTGGCGCTGATCATCGCGCTGGGTGTGTTCCCGGCACCAGCCCTCAACGTGATCAATCCCGCAGTCGACCAGACTCTGGCTGCCGTCGGCGTCCAGGATCCGGGTACGGGGATCACCGCCGATTGCGACTTCGCCGACGGGTGTCTGCCAGGAGGTGAGCAGCAGTGAACACCGTGATCGAGACGTTCACGGCGCCGGAGATCAAGTACGCTCTGGTCGCCCCGATGTTGATCGTGCTCACCGGCGCTGTCCTCAGCGTGCTGGTCGAGGCGTTCCTGGGCCGGGCCCAGCGCCGCCCCGTGCAGTTGGTGCTGGTCGGCGTGGTGCTGCTGCTGGCGCTGGTGCAGACAGTGCGCCTGGCAGGGACCAACGAACTGGCCGCGGCGGGCACCGTCGCCGTCGACGGCCCGGCGTTGTTCATGCAGGGCACCATCCTGCTCATCGCCATGGTGTCGGCACTGCTGATGGCCGAGCGCAAGGCCGACCCGGCCGGTGACGCCTTCGCCCCCCAGGCCTCCGCCCTGCCGGGCAGCGCCGACGAGAAGGCGTTCACGCAGCAGGGGTGGCTACAGACCGAGATCTGGCCGCTGTTCCTGTTCTGTGTCGGCGGGATGATGCTGTTCGTCGCCGCCAACGACCTGCTGACCATGTTCGTTGCGCTGGAGGTCATGTCACTGCCGCTGTACCTGATGGCCGGGATGGCCCGTCGTCGTCGCCTGCTCAGCCAGGAAGCGGCGATGAAGTACTTCCTGCTCGGCGCCTACTCCTCGGGTTTCTTCGTGTTCGGCGCGGCAATGCTGTACGGCTTCTCGGGCAGCATCAACTTCAGCAAGATCGTCGACAGCATGGCTGCCGACCCCGGCAACAACGGCCTGCTGATCGCTGCCACCGGCCTGCTGTTCGTCGGCCTGCTGTTCAAGATCGGCGCCGTGCCGTTCCACCAGTGGACCCCGGACGTGTACCAGGGGGCTCCGACTCCGGCCACCGCCTTCATGGCTGCTGGGGTGAAAGTGGCCGCGTTCGGTGCGCTGCTGCGACTGACCTACGTGGCGCTCGGCGGTCTGCGCTGGGACTGGCGTCCCCTGATGTGGGCGGTGGCCATCGCCACGATGCTGATCGGGGCCATCCTGGCCCTGACCCAGAGCGACATAAAGCGGATGCTGGCCTACTCGGCGATCGCCAACGCCGGCTTCATGCTCATCGGGGTGGTGGCGACCAACTCGGCCGGACTCTCGGGAACCATGTTCTACGTCCTGGCCTACGGATTCTCGACGCTGGGTGCCTTCGCGATCGTGACCCTGGTGCGTGACCCCGCTGGTGAGGCCACCCGGTTGTCGCAGTGGGCGGGGCTGGGCAAGACCTCACCGCTGGTGGCCGGCGCCATGGCGATCCTGTTACTCGCCTTCGCCGGGATCCCGTTGACGTCGGGGTTCACCAGCAAGTTCGCGGTGTTCCAGGCCGGCATCGAGGGGGGTGCCACGCCAGTGGTCATCGTCGGCGTCATCGCCTCGGCGATCGCAGCCTTCTTCTACGTCCGGGTGATCGTGCTGATGTTCTTCACCGAGCGGGCCGACGATGCGCCGGCGGTGGTGGTGCCGTCCAGCTTGACCGCGATAGCGATCGGGGTGAGCGTGGCAGTTACGGTGATTCTTGGCGTTCTTCCCGAATCCGTGCTGGACTTGGCTTACAAGGCGTCCACGTTCATCAGATGAGTCATCAGTTAGGGGTGTGATCGGTGCCGAACTTGGCATTCATCACCGATCCAGCCCTGCGCGACGAGCTGCAGGGGGGACTGCAGCGCGTGGAGTCCCGGTTGGCCGCTGCTGTCAAGAGCAGTTATCCCTTCGTCACCGAGACCTCCGCGCACCTCGTGGAGGCCGGCGGCAAGCGGTTCCGGCCATTGATGACCCTGTTGTGTGCCGGGTTGGGGGACCCGGACCGCGCCGATGTGGTGGCCGCCGCGACTGTCGTCGAGCTGACACATCTGGCCACGCTCTATCACGACGATGTGATGGACGAGGCACCGATGCGTCGGGGCCGGCCGTCGGCGAACACCCGTTGGGACAACAGTGTGGCGATCCTCACCGGCGACTTCCTGTTCTCGCGCGCCTCTGACATTCTCGCCGATCTGGGCCCGGAGGCGGTGCGGATCCAGGCACGGACCTTCGAGCGACTGGTCACCGGGCAGATCCGGGAGACTGTGGGTCCGGCTGACGGCCAGGACGAGGTGGGTCACCACCTACAGGTGCTCGCCGACAAGACGGGTTCCCTGATCGCCACTTCCGCGCAGTTCGGCGCCATGTTCGCCGGTTGCGACGAGACCACCATCGACACGGTCACCCGTTACGGCGAGCGGATCGGCGTTGCCTTCCAGCTCGCCGATGACCTCGTCGACCTCACCAGCGACTCGGCCCACTCGGGTAAGACCCCGGGCACTGATCTCAAGGAGGGCGTGCCCACGTTGGCCGCGCTGCTGGTCCTGCAACAGGGTGGGGATGAGCGCCTGCTGGAGATGCTGGCTCGACCGTTGTCCGATGACGAGGTGGGCACCGCGTTGGATCTGTTGCGAGCTCATCCGGCGCTGCAAGAGGCCCGGGTTGTCGCGAGGCAGTGGGCCGACGACGCTCGGGCCTGCTTGGCCCCGCTGCCGGCAGGATCCGCCCGCGATGGCCTGGCTTCGGTCTGCGACTACGTGGTGAACCGCACTGGCTGAGGTCCGCGAGGGGGATCAGGATGCGTTCGTCTCGTGTCCATCCGGCCTGCTAAGCCATTGACCGGGCTAGTAAGGGCATGAAGGTCGGGTCTCAGGTATCCGCCTTCGTTCGGGGAGCGGGTGACTTCCGGCTGCCCGAAGCGATTGACCGGGTTATCCACCGCGTAATGCCTTGTCAGGGTGGTTTGTCGTAGCCCTCTCGTACGGTGTGGTCATGGACGGTTCGGTGGTGGATGCGTGGGATGTGATGTTGTCGCGGGGGGATCCGTTGGAGGTCGCGAAAGCGGCGCAGGCGGTGATCGGGTTCTGCCACGCCCAGCAGCTGCGGGCGTTCCACCAGGTGTGGGTGGAGGCCGAGATGGG
>JAKOZM010000377.1 GCA_029779995.1 Actinomycetes bacterium | reverse complement strand
TAGGACATGGCGCCGGTCGAGAACCGCTTGACGATCTCGCTGACCGGCTCCACCTCGTCGATGGGCACGGGCGGCCGGTCACCGACGGCCAGGTTGAACAGGCCCCGCAGGGTCATCAAGTGCCGGCTCTGGTCATCGACGCGGTCGGTGTACTCGCGGAACACGTCGTAGCGGCCCTCGCGAGTGGCGTGCTGCAGCCGGAACACCGTCTCCGGGTCGAACAGATGCGGCTCGCCTTCGCGGCGCCACTGGTACTCCCCGCCGATCTGCAACTGCCGGTGGGCCGGCGAGATGCCCGTGATGGGGTAGGCGATGTCGTGGCGC
Source organism: Actinomycetes bacterium (assembly GCA_029779995.1). Next base: position 4,959 of record JAKOZM010000377.1, on the reverse strand, counting down.
TTGCGCACCTCCTCGTGGATCACGTCGATACCGATACCGCCGAGTTTGCTCGTGGTGCCGGTGAAGTGGCGGTCGACCAGATCCTGGCTCAGACCCAGCGCCTCGAACACCTGCGCCCCGCGGTATGAGGCGACCGTGGAGATGCCCATCTTCGACATGACCTTCAGCACACCCTTGCCGAGTGCTTTGACCAGGTTGCGCACGGCCTGCTCCGGGCTGATGTCGGTGATCATGCCTGAGCGGACCATCGACTCCACGGTTTCCATGGCCAGGTACGGGTTGATGGCCGCTGCGCCATACCCGACGAGCAGGGCCACGTGATGGACCTCGCGCACATCGCCCGCTTCGACCAACAGCGAGATCAGCGAACGCGTCTTCTGCCGCACCAAGTGGTGGTGGACGGCGGAGGTCAGCAGCAGGCTGGGGATCGGCGCGTGGTCGAAGTCGGAGTCCCGGTCGGACAGCACCAGGAAGCGCACGCCATGGGCGATGGCCTCGTCGATCTCGACGAAGATCTCCTCCAGACGGTCGGCCAAAGACTGCGCACCCCCGTTGATGTCGTAGAGCCCGGACACCTTGGCGGCCGCGAATCCCGGGAAGTCACCGTCCTGGTTGATGTTGAGCAGTTTGGCCAATTCGTCGTTGTCGATGACCGGGAACGGCAGCAGGATCTGCCGGCAGTGAGCCGGGGAGGCGTCCAGGAGGTTGCTCTCCGGGCCGATCGGGCTGCTCAACGATGTGATGATCTCTTCGCGGATGGCGTCCAGCGGCGGATTGGTGACCTGGGCGAACAACTGGCTGAAGTAGTCGAACAGCATTCGTGGCCGGTCGGACAGGACGGCGACCGGGGTGTCGGTACCCATCGACCCGATCGGCTCGGCGCCGGTCTGTGCCATAGGGGCGAGCAGGATCCGCAGTTCCTCCTCGGTGTACCCAAAGGTCTGCTGCCGGCGTGCGATCGACATCGGGGTGTGCACGATGTGCTCTCGCTCGGGCAACTCCTCGAGGTGCACCACACCGGCATGCAACCAGTCGGCGTACGGCTTTTCCGCGGCGAGTTCGGCCTTGACCTCGTGGTCCTCGATGATCCGGCCCTCGACGGTGTCGACCAGGAACATCCGGCCGGGCTGCAGGCGGCCCTTGCGCACGATGGTGGCCGGGTCGAGTTCCAACACGCCCGCCTCCGAGGCCAGGACGACCAGGCCGTCGTCGGTCACCCAGAAGCGGCCGGGCCGCAGGCCGTTGCGGTCCAGCACGGCACCGATGATCCGGCCGTCGGTGAACGAAACACTCGCGGGGCCGTCCCACGGCTCGGTCAGCGATGAGTGGTACTGATAGAACGCGCGGCGCGCCGGGTCCATCTCCGGGTTGTTCTCCCAGGCTTCCGGGATCATCATGAGCACGGCGTGCGGCAGCGTGCGACCGCCGAGGTAGAGCAGTTCAAGCACCTCATCGAAGCTCGCGGAGTCGCTGCCGGAGGCCGTGCAGATCGGGAAGAGCCGATCCAGGTTGCCGGGAAGCTTGTCGCTGGCCAGCAACGCCTCGCGGGCGCGCATCCAGTTCCGGTTGCCCTTCACCGTGTTGATCTCACCGTTGTGAGCGATCAGGCGGAAGGGGTGCGCCAACGGCCACGAGGGGAAGGTGTTGGTCGAGAACCGGGAGTGCACCATGCCCAGCGTCGAGGTGGTGCGTGGGTCGGACAGGTCGGGGAAGAAGGGCTCGAGTTGCCCGGTGGTGAGCATTCCCTTGTAGACGATCGTGCGGGTGCTCAAGCTCGGGAAGTAAACGCCGGCCTCGCGCTCGGCGCGCTTGCGCACGATGAACGCGAGGCGCTCGAGGTGCAACTCGTCGTCCCCGTTGGGGCCGGTCAGGAACACCTGACGGAAGGCGGGCATCGTGCTGCGGGCGGTGATCCCCACCATGGAGTCGTCGGTGGGCAGATCGCGCCAGCCCAGGACGGTCAGCCCCTCCTCGGTGGCGATCGTCTCGATCGCCTTGACCGCCACCTGCGCCTCGCCAGCATCGCTGGGAAGGAACGCCGTTCCCACGGCGTATTCCCCGTGCGCCGGGAGGTCGAAGCCCACCACAGCCCGGAACAGCGTGTCGGGAATCTGGATCAGGATGCCGGCTCCGTCACCGGAATCCGGCTCACTGCCGGAGGCGCCGCGATGCTCCAGGTTGGTCAGGGCCGTCAGGGCGTGCTGAACGATCTCGTGACTGGGCTGGCCGGTCATCGTCGCGACGAAGGCCACACCGCAGGCATCGTGCTCAAATGCGGGGTCGTACAGGCCGGTCGGGGTCATGCGCACTCCTGGGCTGAGGTGGGTCTACCTGGACGGGGCACGCTGTGGCAGGCCCCGCGGGACGCCGTTGGCCCGAAGTTCGGTCTTCAGCATAACGGAAAGGTCACAGCGCGGGTCTTGGGCCTGTCCTGCAGGTGCGGCCACAGGGGTGCCCCTTCCCCCACCTGGGGCAGGATCGCTGCCAGGCACAATGGACGTCGTGAGCGACTATGCCGTGACCAGTGCCGATGGCACCATCATCGCGGCGTGGTGCAACGACGGGGAAGGCATCCCGCTGCTGATCTGCAACGGCCTGGCCTCCAGCCCTGCGGCATTCCCCGCGCTGCGTGATCCGGACTGCGGCTTCGAGGCCCGCACCTGGTACCACCGAGGCATTCCGCCCTCGCACGTACCCGCCGGTGGCATCGAGATGAGCGATCACGTCGCCGATGCGTTGGCCGTGGTCAATGAGGCGGGCTGGGATCGTTACGTAGTCGTGGGCTGGTCACTCGGCGTCAACATCGCGCTGGAACTGGCCGCCGAGGACGAGCGCGTCGCGGGGGTACTGGCCATCGCGGGGCTACCGGGCGGCAGCTATGACGCGATGCTTCCCCTGTCGGTGATTCCGCGCGACGTCGCCATGCAGCTCGTGTCCTTCGGCACGGCCCTGCTGCAGGCGGGCGGCTCGTGGCTGACCGGCATCGTGACCAGGATCGGGCAGTCGCCATCGACTGCCGATCTCCTGCAGTCGATGGGAGCCATCAGTTCGCGTGCGCGCGCCGAACATGTGCGCGAGTTGGTACGGGACTTCCTGAGCATGGATGTGCACTGGTACGGCCGCCTGGCCAGCGCCATGCGCCGTCATGAACCCATGGACCTCGAGCGCATCGGTTGCCCCGTGGTCTACGTCAGCGCGGGGCAGGACTTCGTCACCGACCCGACGGCTGTCGAGGACGCTGCAGACCGCACACCGCTGGGCCGGGTGGAGCGGTGGAACGGCACGCACTTCCTTGTGCTGGAATTCCCCGACCGGGTGCGTGAGCGCTTACTCACCCTGGCTGCAGACGTCGGCGTGGCCTGACAGTCCCTGATGGTCCTCTCTAACGATCGCTGAGGTGGTGTCACTCACCTGCCTGCCCGTGCCGATCTCAGGGGTCGTCGAGGAAGGTCAGGTATTTGCGTCCGGTGGGGCTGGTCCATTCCAGAGTCATCCCGGCCAGCGCCCGGACCCGCCATCTGGTGTGGGTTTTCATCCGGTGATGGGTGCGGCACAGACAGATCACATTGTCGACGTGGGTGCCGCCTGCCGGCCAGGGGACCAGATGGTCCAGATCGCAGGCACGGGCGGGACGCCCGCAGCCCGGGAAGCGGCAATGCCGGTCGCGGGCCTGCACATACCGGCGGATCGCCGCGCTGGGCGCATACCCGACACGCAGGCCCGGGCGATCCAGCCGGATCAGCGCCGACGGTGATGTCAGCCGGGCCAGCAACTGCCCGGCGTGACCATCGGCGATCGGACCGTACCCGACGATCTGCGCCCCCTCACCAGTCATGATCACCGTCACCGGGACCGGCTGGGCGGGTGTGGTCCCCGTCACCATGGCCACCAGCACGTCCGCCTGCCCGGCCGCCCCCGACCCGCTGGCTGCCCTGATCGACTCCATACAGGCGGTGGCTTCCTCGGCGCTCAGCAACGCCGACAGGGTGGCCATCCCGTCACACTCCGGCACCAGCCACACCCCCCGGGCCTTGCGCGCGGACCGGCGCCGCCGCTCGCCCGCCTCAGGATCGATCCGGTCGACCTCGCGGACCAGCCACAACCGGACCTGCCGGCGGGTATGCGTACGGGCGTACACCACCGCGCGGGCGGCCACATCCTGCCGGTCACCCGGACCCAGCTCACACGTACCCTGGCTGATCTCGCGGACCTTACCCAGATCCACCAGCCCAGCCGACAGGGCGGCCAGCACCTCGGGCAGGTCGGTGACCACATCCACCGCCACATCCACCATCGCCGAGGCCGCCCCCGGACTCCACACCATCGCACACGCCACCTCCGGCGACGTCGGATCCACCACCACCCCATCCGGATCCGCACCCACCTCGGCCTGCTCGAACAACTGCTGGAACGCCAGCAACTGCCGGGCCTGACACCACCCGATCACCGCCTCCGCGGCCTTCGCAACCTCCAGCGGGTCACCCTCAGGCAACATCCCCTCAAGCGCCGCCACCACCGAACCATCCATACCCCAACACTAGAACAGGGGTACGACATAACAGGCTCTGGAAAAGGATATGTGGAGAGCCCGTCGATCTCTCGACCGAGCTCCTCCACTCACCATAGCGACCGTCCGAGGGTCACCACGCCCGATCAGTAACGCACAACGTCCCGACAACCTGGGTTCACCCAGACTCAGGGCCTCAGGAGTGCCGCTCAGGCCTCAACCGACTCGCGGCTCTCCCGGAAAACGCTCTGCTCACGCCCAGGCCGCAGCCGCGACGACACGATCAGGTAGATCAGCGCGCCACCACCGACCAGAACGCTGGTGAACACGTTCACGCGAACGCCGAAGATCAGCGTGGCATCGTCGATGCGCAGGATCTCCCAGAAGAAGCGGCCCAGCGTGTACAGCGCCACGTACAACGCGAACACGCGCCCGTGGCCCATCTGGAAGCG
>JAKOZM010000362.1 GCA_029779995.1 Actinomycetes bacterium | reverse complement strand
TCGCGGACAGATCGTCCTGATCGGCTCGGTCGCGGGCTTCGCCCCGGTGCTTGGCCGGCCCGCGTACGTAGCGGCCAAACACGCCGTCACCGGGTTGTTCACCGCGATCGGTCCGGAGCTGGCGCGCGACGGGGTACGTGTGACGATCGTGCACCCCACCTTCGTCGCGGGAGGCATGACCGAAGTGGATCGGGCGCCCGGCGCCAGTCGTGCCACCTCGGGGGCCGCGCTGACCGCTGAGCAGGTCGCGCAGGCGGCACTGTCCGGGGCAGCGGCGGGCAAGCAAGTGGTGCGCGTCGGGCGCACCGCCCGGCTGGCCTGGACCGTGAACCGGCTCGCGCCACGGCTGTACCTCAAACTCATGACCCGCAGGCTGCGAACGAGGGAGACACCATGACCGACCAGTTCCTCAACGTCCTGGCGGATGTCGACGCGATCAGGATCTCGTTCGACGAGAGTTCGATGGTCATGCTGCGCGTCATCATCGCCACGATCCTGTTCGGCATCGCGCTCGGGACCACGATCGACGACTTCAAGGCGGCAGCGCGACGGCCCAAGGCGATCTCGATCGGTATCCTCGCGCAGTTCCTGCTGCTGCCGGCGATCACCTTCGTGCTCACGCTGATCCTCGGGGTGCGCGGATCGGTCGCCCTGGGCATGATCCTGGTGGCCTGCTGCCCCCCGGGCAACGTGTCCAACATCATGACCCATCAGGCTCGCGGTGACGTGGCACTGTCGGTGACGATGACCGCGATCAGCAACCTGCTGGCAATTGTGTTGATGCCTTTGAACTTCGCCTTCTGGGGAGGGCTGCATCCGACGGGCAGTGAGCTCATGCGGGCCATCAACCTCGATGTGATCGACATGCTCAGCGAAGTGGTGCTGGTGATCGGGGTGCCGTTCATACTCGGTATCGCGGTCGCGCACTTCTTCCCCCGGTTCGCGGCCAAGGGTGCCAAGATCGTGAGCCCGCTGGCCTTCGCGACGCTGTTCGCGCTGATCATGATCTCGCTGCTGGGTAACTGGGCGCTCTTCGTGGCATGGATCGGGGTGGTGGCGATCGCGGTCGCGATTCATGACGCATTGGCGTTGGGTTTGGGTTATGGGATCGCGCGGGCCTTCCGGCTGCCGGTTCCGCAGCGCAAGGCCATGACGTTCGAAGTCGGCATCCGCAATGCGGGCCTGGGGCTGCTGCTGGTGTTCAGCTTCTTCGAGGGTCTTGGCGGCATGGCGCTGGTCGCGGCATGGTGGGGGATCTGGGACATCATCGCCGCGTTGGCCGTCGCGCGGATCTGGCGGCATCGCACGCCCGTGGTGCCAAATGCGGCGGTGGCAGCCTGAGTCTGGCCGCTACGGTCGGGATCAGGGGCGCGGCCCCCGAGGCGGCCCCGGGCGACTCGCCCGGGGCACCCGTGCCGGTGCCTAAAGGCGGCTTTGGAAAGCAGCGAGGTGGTTCTGCGATCCGCGGGTCAGATTCGAGTAGACCCGGCTGACATCGGGGGCTTCCGCACTTGCCGACGCCTTGGCCAGTTCGGCGATGTCGTCCTCTTCAATGGTGACCCCGACCTGCAGTGCCTTGGTACGTGTGGTGGCGGCCTTGATCAGGTCGTTGTACATGCCCTGCAGTTCTACGGACTCGAACTCGCCGATCGCATTTCCAGTGGTGGGGTCCGGGATGCCGTAACGGCCCAGCAGCGTCTGGATCGCACTCATGTGGCGCTGTTCGGAGGCCGAGATCACCTTGAAGAGTCGGGTCTTCGGGTACTTCTTGCTGAACACGGTGTACGCGTCCCGGGCCAACTTCTCCTCTTCGGCCATGTAGGCGAGATTCGACCTCTGCTCGTCGGTCAGCGTTCCCATGGGGAGGCTGAGCAGACCCTGTCCGGCGTTGGCGCCGGGGCCGCGACGGCCATCGCGTCCCCGCCCCATACCCGATCCGGGACCTTGCCCTTGGCCCGTGCCTGCCTTCGGGCCGGCGCCGTCACAACTGCCGTTGTTCGTGGCAGCCCCGACGGGTACGGCGGCCAACAGGACGCCTGCCGCGACCAGTGACGTGGCGATGGTGACTGAATGACGCATGATGCCTTCTCCTTCGTTTGCTGATACCCCTGCACTGTCGACGTCGGCCGCGTAGCAGCGGTGTGAACCGTTTGGAGATGGTGTGGAGATTGCCGCTGAGCAGGTGACGATCTTCGGCGAGGTCGGCAAGGATGAGGTGTGCCCGAGATCCTGGTGGTGGAGGACGAGCGTGACATCCGGGATGTGCTGCGCCGCTATCTGGAGCGCGCTGGGTTCGCGGTGCTCACGACGGGGTCAGGCGCCGAGGCGTTGACCCTGATAGATACCGCACTGCCCGACCTGGTCTTGCTCGATCTGGGCCTGCCGGACATCGACGGGACCGAGGTCTTGCGGTCGGCCCACGCGCGGATCCCCGTGATCGTACTCACTGCCCGGGCCGGTGTGGATGACCGCATCCGGGGTCTGCAGGCGGGTGCCGATGACTACGTCGTGAAACCCTTCAGCCCTACCGAAGTAGTCCTGCGTGTGCAGGCCGTTCTCGCGCGGGGGGTTGGCGGCGAACAGCCACAAGTACCCAATTTCGGTCAGGGGGTCCTTGTCATCGACGAGGTGAAGCATGAAGTCCGAGTGCGGGGCGAGCAGGTCGACCTCACCCCGACGGAGTGGGGCATTCTCGCCGCGTTGGCCAGCGTGCCGGGCCGGGTCTACTCCCGCTACGAACTCGTGAACCGGGTGCGCGGCTACGAGTTCGCTGGGTACGAGCGAACCATTGACTCACATGTGAAGAACCTGCGCCACAAATTGGGTGACGACGGTTCCCGGCTGGTCGTGACCGTCGTAGGCGTGGGCTATCGACTGGGGGTGACCAGGGATGCCTGAGCTCGGCCAGGTAGGTCGTCGGCTGCTGGTCGCGTTCATTGCCGTCACCCTGGCGGCCGTCCTCATGGTCACGGTCGCCGCCCTCATCGGCAGCCAGCGAGGGATCGCGGCGAGTTCTGCACGCCAGCAGGTGACCGAGGATGTGGCCGTGATGGCCGGGCAGGCGTACGCGGTCACTGGCGATTGGGCGACTGCCGATCTCGAGGCGACGCGGGCTTTTGCCGAGAGCGAGGGTCTGCGGCTGCAAATCTTCAACGCCGCCGGGCAGCCGCTGCTGGCTGGTGGCCCCGGCATCGGTGGTGGGTACCAACAGCCTGTGATCGTGGCAGGAGAGCAGGTAGGCAGTGTGCGAGCCGGATTCGGAGGAAGCCCCGCACAGACCGGCCAAGGGATCGCCTGGAGGTGGATCCTTTCCGCGACTGCGGCGGCCTTGGTCGTGGCGGTGATGGCGAGCTGGTGGGCCGCCGGTTGGATCACGAGTCCGATCGACAAGCTGACACAGGCGGCCGCGGCGTTCGCCGCCGGGGACCGCACATCGCGAGCGGCTATCGAGGCACCAGGCGAGATCGGTGAATTGGCCCGCACCTTTGATGAGGCCGCGGACACCATAACCAGGCAGGAGCAGCTCCGGCGGAACCTCTCAGCAGATGTGTCCCACGAATTGCGCACCCCGCTGACCGCGCTGATGGCCGGCCTGGAAGAAGTGCGCGACGGGTACGTACCTGCCGACGAGCAAACCCTGACGCGTTTGCACGATCAGGCGACAAAACTTCAGCGTGTGGTAACCGACCTGGCTTCTCTGGCCGACGCTGAGGCCGCAATGCCGCAGGCGGATGTGCGCCAAGTGGATCTGACGCAGGTGGTGGTCACATCCGCTGCGGGCCATGCGGCACCGCTGAGGGTGGCAGGGGTGAGTCTGGTCGTGGGTGCAGCCGAGCCGGTGGCGGCCACGGCGGATCCTGCGCGGGTGGACCAGATCGTGGGGAATCTGCTGTCCAACGCCGCACGCTACTGCCACAGCGGGGACACTGTCACTGTCCAGACGGTCAGCGAGGGGGACAGGGCTGTGTTGGAGGTGACTGATACCGGGCCGGGGGTTGCCCAGGCGGATCTGGAGCACCTGTTCGAGCGTTTCTGGCGAGGGAGCAGCGGTGTTGTCGGATCCGGTATCGGCCTAGCGATCGTGCGCGAACTCGCGAGGTCCCAGGGGGGGACGGTCGAGGCACTGTCTGACGGGATGAGTGGATTGACCGTGCGGGTGAGCTTTCCTGGCTAGGGAGGGGTCCTTCGTGGAGGTGGAGTCCAGCAGGCACGTTAGCGCGCGGACTACCGGCCCGGCCGAGATCACAGGGTGCTGACAGTGGCGGAGGGCCAGGGATTCGAACCCTGGGTGACGCAGAACGCCACAACGGTTTTCAAGACCGTCTCCTTAGGCCACTCGGACAGCCCTCCTGTGACCCATTGTGCCGGACACTGAAATGGTGACGTGGCTGCGGGCGGTGGCGATCAGCATGGCGGTCGTCGCCGCACTCTGGCTGTTGCTCTACCTGCTCGCCCGCCGGGTGCCGCCGGGCCTAGCCCGCGACATTGTCGGTTTCCTGCCCGACTGCGCGACCCTCATGTGGCGGCTGCGGCGTGACCCCGAGGTGCCTGCCCGGGTCCGTGCCGCTGTGCTGTTCGCGGCCGTATGGGTGGCCAGTCCTATCGACCTCATCCCCGAGTTCCTACCTCTGATCGGCC
>JAKOZM010000361.1 GCA_029779995.1 Actinomycetes bacterium | reverse complement strand
GAGGGCCACAGGTCGCGCGGCGAGCAGATGCGAACATCGGAGCCCATGATCGCGCCCATGATGAGCAGCGAGTTGCCCATGTTCGAGCGGGCATCGCCCATGTACGCGTAGGTGATCTCGTGGGCCGGCTTGTGGGCGTGTTCGATCATCGTCTGGAAGTCGGCCAGCATCTGCGTGGGGTGCCAGTCGTCGGTCAGGCCGTTCCAGACCGGCACGTCGGAGTACTTGGCCAGTTCCTCCACGTCGCTGTGTGCCGAGCCGCGGAATTCGATGCCGTCGTAGAAGCGCGACAGCACCCGGGCGGTGTCAGCGATGGACTCCTTGTGTCCCAACTGGGATCCACTGGGGTCCAGGTAGGTCACCCCGGCCCCCTGGTCGTACGCTCCGACCTCAAACGCGCAGCGGGTGCGGGTCGAGGTCTTCTGGAAGATCAGGGCGACGTTCTTGCCCTGCATCCGACGACGTTCGTTGCCGGTGTACTTCGCGCGCTTGAGGTCGCGCGAGAGGTCGAGCAGGAAATTCATCTCCTGGGTGGTGAAGTCGAGTTCCTTGAGGTAGTCACGATTACGAAGATTTACGGGCACTACGTCTCCTTGTGTGTGTGGATGAGGGTGGAACAGGGGGTGGGCGACCGGCTGATCCGGTCACCCACCCCAGGTCGATCAGGCCGGGCCGCGCACGATCGGGCAGGACATGCAGCGCGGTCCGCCCCGGCCACGGCCGAGTTCGGAACCGACGATGCTAACGATCTCGATGCCCTCCTGGCTCAGGAAGGTGTTCGTGGTGGTGTTGCGCTCGTACCCGAAGATCACCCCGGGTGCGACGGCCAGGAAGTTGTTGCCGTCGTCCCACTGCTCGCGCTGGGCTCCGAGTTCGTCGATCGGCGTCTTCAGCGCCCGCATCTTCGGCACGCCGACGGCATCGGCCACGACCGGCCACATGTCATCGTTCTCGGTCACAGTGAACTCACCACTGTCACCCACCGGCTCCAGCGTGTAGGAGCGCAGGTGATCCGGCAGGTACGGGTACACCGAGAAGGCGTCCTTGTCGATCATCGTCATCGCAGTGTCCAAGTGCATGAACGCCCGGGTCTTCGGCAGTTCGACAACGATCACCTTCGTGATCTTGCCCTGTCCGTACCGGAACCACTTGCGGGTCAGCACCTCGACACCCTGCGGGGTCGTGCGCTCACCCATACCGATCATCACGGCGCCGTTGCCGATCACCAGGATGTCCCCGCCCTCGACGGTAGCGGGCTCATGGTGCTCATCGTCGTTGCCGTAGTAGAAGTTCAGTCCGGCGTCCTTGAAGCGCGGGTGGAAGTTCCAGATCGTCTGGGAGTGCAGCGTCTCGCGCTTACGGGCCGGCTTGGCCATCGGGTTGACCGATAGGCCGTCGTAGACGAATGCGGTGTTGTCGCGTTGGAACAGGTGGTTGGGCAGCGGGGTGAGGATGAAGTCGTAGTCATCCAGGTAGCTCCACAGCAGGCTCTCGGAGTTCGGCAGGTGCAGATCCTTCTTCAGCACACCACCGATGAGAACTTCCGAGAGCAGTTCGGCGTCGGCCTGCCTGACCAACTCCGACAGCGGCTCGTCGAGTGCCGGGCCAACCTGGGTCGCATTGGTGAGACGTTCGTCGAGGAACTCGCGGGCCCCCGGCTGATCAAGTGCTTCCTTCAGCAGGGTCTGGAAGTGCAGGACCTCGACACCCTTGTCGCGCAGCCCCTGGCTGAAAGCGTCGTGCTCCTCGCGGGCCCGGGCGGCCCACATGACATCGTCGAAGAGCAGATCCTCGACGTTCGACGGTGTGAGGCGGGCCAGTTCGAGACCGGGGCGATGCACGATCACCGATTCCAGCTGACCCACCTCTGAGTCGACGTGATACTCAGACATAAAGCGTTCCCTTTCGCACAGGTGTCCCGCGCGGGATGCGGGCTTGCTCCGAGTCTGGTACGCCAACTGGCTTAATCCTTCGTTGTACGGGCCGGTGAAGCCCGGTGGCGTCATGACCGTCGCCTGGGTCTCATCCTCGACCGGCTCGTAGTCCGCGCACACCTTGTCGGCTTCGGCCTGGTTCCTTGTTCGGCGCCGCGCAAGTCTTCTTCTTCGTGCTGGCGATCGGTGCGTTCATCACCGTCACGATCAAGACCGGGGCGCTCGACGCCGGCATTGCCCGGCTGACGCACAGATATCGAACACGGGCGAATGTGCTGATCATCGTGTTGATGCTGGTGTTCTCACTTGGTGGTACGACCTACGGGATGGCAGAGGAAACTCTGGGGTTCTACGCCCTGATCGTGCCCATCTTCGTGGCCCTGGGCTATGACCGATTGCTCGGCGCCGTAGTGATCCTGGTGGGGGCCGGGACGGGCACCATGGCATCGACGGTCAACCCGTTCGCGACCGGGGTAGCGTCCGACGGAGCGGGGATCGCCCTGGGCGACGGCATCGGTCTGCGCATCCTGATGTACATCGTGCTCACGGCAACCTCGATCGTGTTCGTCCTGCGCTACGCGAACAAGATAAAGAAGGATCCGAGCAAGCGTCTGGTGCCGCTCACGGCCGAGGATGAGGCGTTGAGCATGGAGTCCGAGGAACCGCCGGAGATGTCGGGCCAGCAGCGCCTGGTCATCTGGATCTTCATGCTGACCTTCGTGCTGATGATCTACTCCGTCATTCCGTGGTCCGACTTCTTCCCGGCCATGGAGCGGGTCACCTGGGGCTGGTACTTCCCCGAGTTGGCGGCCCTGTTCCTCGTGGCGGCGATCATCATCGGGCTGGTCGGCAGGCTGGGCGAGGAGGGGATGGTCAACTCGATCATCGCCGGCATGGGCGACTTCATCGGGGCGGCGTTCATCATCGCGTTCGCGCGCGGTGTGACAGTCATTATGAACAACTCGGGCATCACCGACACGGTCCTGCACGCGTTGGAGGGGCTGGTTACGGGCCTGTCGGGTGCGCTGTTCGCAGTCATGATGTTTGTGGTGAACATCCCGCTGGCGTTCCTGGTGCCCTCGTCTTCGGGGCACGCGACCCTGGCGATGCCTATCATGGCGCCGCTGGGAGACTTCGCCGGTGTGAGCCGGGCAATCGTCGTCACGGCATACCAGTCGGCATCGGGCTGGGTGAACCTCTTCACCCCGACCTCTGCCATCGTCATGGGTGGTCTGGCCATCGCCAAGGTGCGGTATGACCGTTACCTGAAGTGGGTGTGGCCGTTGCTGATCGTGCTGTTCGTGCTGACCTGTCTGCTGCTGGCGCTGGGAACCGCGGTGCCGGCCCTGGGCGGGTAGTTCTCCCGAGGCACATGACGGTGCCCCCATCCGCGAGCGCGGGTGGGGGCACCGTGCATTGGTGGGTGTGGGGCCGGGACGTAACGACTGCGATCGGCTTGGGCGTGCCGGCGTTGTTGTCCCTGGAACGCGTCGCCGAAGGACAACGGCTTCGCCGAAAAGGGGCCGGTGGCAGGCGTTCGCCAACGGTCGGTTTCTGATCCCGCATTTGTTTACGAAGCCCCGATACTGTGACCCCCATGAGCCCGGCTGCGAAGAGCAATGTGTTGATGTTCCTGGCCGCGATGTGTGCCGTCGGCGCCGTGTGGCTGGGGATCAGCGCCTATGGCGCGGGGAACTTGGTGCTGGGGCTGATGGCGATCCTGCTGGCGGGCGCCACGTTTGTCGCGTTCCGGGCCTACCGGGCCATCCTGCGCGAGATGGATGCCAACGGGGGGTGAACCTCGTGAAACACAAACACCGCCCAGGCCCAACCAGGACCAGGACGGTGTTCGAGCAAGAAGTGTCAGGAGACGACGCCGAGGGCTGCCGGGGAGACGGCCTGCGAGATCTCGTCGGCGGCGGCCACTGCTCCTTCGCCGCGCTGCCGGGGGAACTGGGCCAGGGTGATGCGCACGTACACGCGCTCGCGTTCTTCTTCTGTGAGACCGCCCCAGACACCGTACGGTTCGCGGGCGCGGATGGCGTAGTCAGCGCAGTCAATGCGCACGTCACATTTCGAGCAGACGGCTTTGGCAGCGCGATCCCGGCGCAAACGGGCAAGGCCACGTTCGTTCTGCGGGTGGAAGAACAACTCCGGATCAGCTTCGCGGCACGCGCCGACTTCTTGCCAGTCCCACGTTGCATCCGCGGGCACCTGTGACAGAGGCTGCTGTGGCATCTAATCCCTCTCCAATCGGCCGGCCCCCTAAGACCGGCGACGGCCGCTCACCGGGGTCGGTCAGCGGTGTCCCCTCCATGCAGTTCCGGGCGGCGGAGACATGCATGTCTCCGCCGGAACCACGCCTTGCACGCTACTCAGCGTGAGCGTGCCAGGCATCATCCGTTCGGATGATATCTGTGGACTTCGTTCACAGGCATTATGCGCAGAGTAACCACCTTTCCGTCAATCAGCCGTACTCCTTATGGGGTGACCCGGGGCGGGTGAATACACACCGTCACGGTTGTGCTCCTGACCGAAACTCGTAGGTATAACTCCGGGATTAACGCTGCGTCATCATGGCGGTGCTATCTCTGTGATGTGCATCACGTAAACTCCTGCCATGGCTGATGGCACACCCCTGGAAAGCCCGGACCTGTCTGGCGACACCCTTGTCGAAGAGCAGACGCAGGCCGAGCCCGGAGATCACGAGCGCTTCGCGCATTACGTCAAGAAGGACAAGATCGTCGAGAGCGCGGTCCTGGGGGAGCCGGTCATCGCCCTGTGCGGCAAGGTGTGGGTTCCCAGTCGTGACCCGTCACGCTTCCCTGTCTGTCCGACCTGTGAGGCCATCTACAAGGGGCTGGCGCCCGGACCTCGAGACAACGACAGCGAATAGCGGGGGTTGAAACTCCGCGAACCGGATATATGCCCCACGATGACTTCGGCGACACTCCGAACTCGCATGCACTACGAACCAGGCTCTCGGGGAGAAGGTGGGATGTATGACTGCGGAAACCTCCCAGACTCTGGACCGGGGGCTCACGTTGCTCACCCTGCTGGCCGATCATCCCGAGGGTCTGCGGGTCAGTGAGATCGCCAGCCAGCTGGGGATCGGCCGCACCGTCGTCTATCGGCTGGTGGTCACCTTGGAGAAGCACGCTCTGCTGCGGCGGGCGTCCGATGGCCGTTGCCATGTCGGGCTCGGCCTTGTCGGCTTGGCTCGGCAGGTACAGCCGCTGCTACGGGAGGCTGCCCTGCCGCCGCTGCGCCGGCTGGCCGACACCACGACCTCGACCGCCCATCTGTCGATCACCGACGGCGCCGACGGGCTCGTCGTGGTGGCCGTGGCGGAACCCCCGCGCGCCGATGTGTTCGTCGGGGTACGCGTCGGTTCCCGCTCAGGTCTGGAAGACAGTGCGGCCGGCCAGGCGGTGCTGCTGGCGCGCCGCGGGGACAGTCGGCCGGTGGTCAGCCCACCGCGTGGGCCGGGTTCGGCGGCGTCGGCGGCAGCGGCACTTTCCGTGCCCGGCATCGAGGCGGTCGTCGGGTTGTACCTCCTGCAGGCGCCCGACGACAGCGTCCTTGGCGAGTTGCTCGCGGCCCGGGATGCGATCGCTTCCCGGCTGCGCTGACCTACTGGGCAGGCGGCTGGCCGGTCTTACTGTCCGGGCCCCAGCAGCCGTTGACCGTCGCCACGAGGCCGTCGACGGCCTGCCGGGTCGACAGCGGGCTGTAGCGCGACGGCCGGTCATTGACCAGCGCGGAGAAGACCTTCAGTTTGCCGTCCTGACCGTAGACGTACCCGGACAGTCCGATGGTGTCGAACAGCGTTCCGGTCTTGGCGAAGACCCGGCCCGCCGCGCAGCGACTCGGCCACGTCGTGAACCGCCCGGTGCTGGCGGACAGGGTTCCGCTGCGCCCACCCACCGGCAGGGCCTGGAGGAACGTCTCGAACTGCGGGAACTTGGTGGTCTTTAGGGCCAGACCCAGGGCTCCAGTGAGCAGTTTTGGTGTCAGACGGTCGTCACGGGACACCCCACTGCCGTCCTTGAGGCGCAGGCCCTTGGTGTCCAGGCCCAGCTCCGTCAGAGTCTGCACAGCCGCGAGCCGGCCGCCTTTGAATGTACCCGGATACCCGCGCTGCACCGCCACCTGCCGGAACAGCATCTCGGCGATGTTGTTCTCGCTGACCTGCAGCATGTACTTGACCTGGGTCGCCACCGTGTCGCCTTGCACGCTGGCTGCAGCTGGCGCGTCGTCAGCGGCGTCCTGGTGTCCGATCACTTTGGCCGCCACGCCGGCCGAGCGCAAGGCCGCGGCGAAGACGTCGCCTGCCTCCAGTGCGCTGTCCCAGCGGTAAACGCCCAACCTGCCCAGTGGGCGCACCGGCCGGACGATGTACGGCTGGTAGGACGAGGTCCATCCGGGGCCGGTCTTGGGCGTGCCGTAGAGGGAGTCATCGACGAAGACCTGCACTGGTTGGCGCTTCTTGCGGCCGGGCTTGGGGTCGGGCAACAGGCCTTTGCTGCTGAGGTAGTCGGCGGTGTCGTTGGCCAGCGCCGCGAGGTCGTCGGTCCCCAGCGTGGTGTCGCCGCCTCCGCGCAGGATCACCTCACCCTTCTCGGGCACCACGGTGTCGGTCGTCATGCGGGTCATCGGGCCCAGCACGTGCAGGGCGTTCAGCGCGGTGACGATCTTCATGTTGGAAGCCGGGCGCATCGACGTCGTGCCTTGCCGGTCGTAGAGCACCTCCCCGGACTCGGGGTCGAGGACCTGGAATCCGAAATTGGAGCCGATCCGAGGGTTGCTGATCCGCAATGGGACCAAGAACGAGATGGCGGCGTTGGCCCTCGCGCTGCTGACCCGGGAGGCCGTCTTCTTCTTGGCGGCGGCCGCGGCCGCGGCATCGGCGCGCTGAGCCAGGGTGGTGCTGCTATCGGCTGCTACCGGGGTCGCGACCAGCAGGGCGGCCGCACAGGTGGCGCTGACGATGCCTAAACGATGCATGGTTCAAGACGTTAACCCGCCCCTAACATTTCGTGTCGCGGTGCCTGCAGGAAGCACCCGCAACCCGTTCATAACGACCGGAATACGGACGTGGTCAGGGGTTGCCATCTCCCTTACACTGAGAAAGACGAGTTCACATCCCGCGCGGTTCGTGCCGATGGGATATCGACAACACAACTCCGCCTGGGGAGGCAACATGGGGCGCCGGATTACGGTGCTGGCCGCTGCGGCCGTGGCTGGATGTACAGCGATGGGTGCCATCGCGCCGGCCCACGCCGCCGACGAGCCGCGCCGTTTCATGTCCGGTTGGCTGCCGTACTGGTCCACGGAGACCTCAAGCGCAAGCTTCCTCACCAACTCCGACGTATTCAGCGACATCTCGCCGTTCTGGCACGATGCCCGCTGGGACGGCAACAAGGTCTACATCAAGGACCACCTGTCTGCCGTGCAGATGACTGCGGCCCTGGCCAAATTGCGCGGTCAGGGTGTGAAGATCCTGCCGTCGATCACCGATGGGTCCGGTCGCGGTCGGATGGCCGCAACTTTGGCATCGCCGGCCAAGCGCACCGCCCATGTGCAGGAAATCGTCGATCTGGTGCTGACCAACGGCTATGACGGCATCGATCTGGATTACGAGACCTTCGCCTTCACCGATGGCCAGTCGAGTTGGGCCGCGACCCGGCCGAACTGGGTGGCCTTCATCAAGGAACTCGGTGCAGCCCTCAAAGCGCAGGGGAAGTCGTTGGCCGTCACGGTGCCTCCCATGTACGACGCGGACTACGACTCGAGCAGCGGTTATTGGGTCTATGACTACGCGGGCATGGCCGCGTCGATCGACCTCCTGCGGATCATGGCTTACGACTATTCGGTGGGCAGCCCCGGCCCGATCGCGCCACTGCCATGGGTGCAGAAGGTGGCGGCTTTCGCCCCGACTCAGATGGCCAAGGAGAAGGTGCAACTGGGGATTCCGGTCTACGGCCGGAATTGGTACGTGGCCACCACCGGGAAGTGCCCCGTCGGTCAGGACATCAACGACTCGAACTACTCCATGACCGCCGGCGGTGCGCTGTCGTCGCTGGCCAAGGACGGGGTATCACCCGATCAGATCAGCCGTGACGCCTCTTCGGGGGAACTGAGCGTCAGCTACGACATCGTCTACAAAGGTTTGAACGCCAAGGGTGAGATGACGCAGTGCACCGTGAATCGGCGCACCTACTTCGCCGATGCGAAGTCGGTCGCCGATCGGGTGCGGGTCGCGCGCTCGCAGGGGCTTGCCGGTGCAGCGCTGTGGACCATTGGCGGGGAGGCCGCAGATCAGTGGCCGGCGGTACGCGAGGCGGTCGGACAGGTCAAGGATCAGCCCGGGGCGCCCAAGACGGCCGCTGTGAAGATCGGCGCACCGAAGTTCGTCGTCAAGGGGCAGAAAGGCTCCTTCACCTCGCAGGTGACCGTCGACGGCAAAGCCAGCGGTGGTGGCTCGGCAGCCCTGCAGGTCAACCCCGTCGGTAAGGGCGGTTGGCAGACCGTTGCCACCAAGAAGGTGTCCAAGGCTGGTCGCACGGTGTTCAGTTACGCCCCCGCCAAGACGTCCAAGGTGCGCATCGATGTGCCCGCCTCTGGAGCCCGGCAGGCGGCTCGCAGCGCAGTTCTGCTCACGAAGGTGCGCGCCGCGGTCTCCGTGCAGTCAGCCGTCATCGCCTTCACCGGGCAGAAGCTGCGGCTGCAGGGTGAAGTCAGCCCCGCGCGCAAGGGTGTGACAGTCGTGCGGCAGCGGTTGGTCGATGGCCAGTGGCAGACGCTGGGACAAACCACCACCAAGCGCAATGGTGCCTACCGCTTCAGTGTCCTGCCGACGGTCAAGAACGGGAGCTACACCTACCGTGTCGTGTCGAAGCCTTTCGACGGATACGCCAAGGGGTACAGCTCCACGGTCAGTTTCCGCTCGCGCTGACCTCGACACGATGAGCGTCGCGCCAGCCGAGCTGGAGTCTCCTGCCACGGAG
>JAKOZM010000337.1 GCA_029779995.1 Actinomycetes bacterium | reverse complement strand
GGTGAGAAGTGGGCCTATGAGATCCGGCGTGGTGGCGATGTCGTGAAGCAGGGCACCGCTCGGACCAAGGGTGGAAAGTCCATGTTCAAAGTCAAGGCCAAGAGCCGCACCGCCGGAAAGTTCACGGCCACCGCGCAGAAGGTTGGCAGCGACGACTCCTGTGAGATCACTAGCTGATCAAGAGTAGGTGCCACAATCGAGGGCGTGCCCGGCGGCGGAGTGCGCAAGGAGGTCTTGGCCTTCGCCGTCCCCGGCTTTGTCCTGCTGGGTCTGCTTGCTGCTCTGAGTTTCTGGGTCGCCCGTAACGTCGCCAGTCAGGAGTCGGTGCGCGACGCGGTCATTTACGCTCAACAGGCCGAGGCCATGACCATCCGTCCGCACCTGCAGGCGGGTCTGGCCGCCGGTGACCCGCAGGCTGTGGCGGCTCTCGACCGGGTCGTGCGGCAGCGGCTGCTCAAGGACCCGACCGTCACGGTGCGCTTGTGGGCATCCGACGGGACCATCGTGTACTCGGACAAGTCGGAGCTGATCGGGCAGAAGTTCGACCTCGGCGCGGAGGAGCTTGAGGTGCTTCGGGACGGTGGCACGGATGCCGAAGTCAGCGACCTGACCAAACCGGAGAATCGCTTCGAGACCGCCTACGGCGAGCTGGTGGAGGTCTATCTGCCGACCCAGGGTCCGGACGGGACCTACCTGCTGGAGGTCTATCAGCGACAGGCCTTCTTGGAGGCCCAGACTGCCACGATGGTGCGGGCACTGGCGCCGACCATCGTCGGAGCTCTGGCTGTACTCGCCGGGATCTTGTTGCTCCTCGCGTGGCGCATGGCCAGGCGCCTGGATCGCGACCGGCAACAGCGCGAGGAGCTGCTGCTGTACGCGGTGAATGCCAGCGAGGCGGAGCGCCGGCGGATCGCCGCGGACCTCCACGACGGCGTGCTCCAGGACTTGGCGGGTGTCTCCTTCGGCCTCACCGCGCTGGCCCACAGCCATCCCGACGTCGAGGCGCAACTGGCGACGGCCGCCGATCGCACCCGCAAGGCCGTGGGTTCACTGCGCACTTTGTTGGTGGACATCTATCCGCCCAATCTGCGGGATGCGGGCCTCACCGCCGCGATCGAGGATCTCGCGAACGGTCTGGCTGCGCAGACGCACCTGGATCTGCAGCCGGGCCTGGACCTCGACGACACCAGCCAGCAGGCGTTCTACCGGATTGCACGAGAGGCCACCCACAACATTGCCAAGCACGCGCAGGCGTCCCGCGTGGATATCACCCTGCGCAGGTTCGGACCGGAGGTGGCGCTCGAGGTGAGCGACGATGGCCACGGTTTTGTCCCCGGCGAGGCGGCCGGCGGCCACGTCGGACTGGCTCTGATGAATGATCTGGCTGCGCAGGTCGGCGGCGAGCTCACGGTCACGTCAGCGCCGGGGCAGGGGACCCACGTGTCGTTCAGAATGCAGTGCCCGTGATCACCGTTGTGGTCGCTGACGACCACGCCGTCGTCCGCGAGGGGCTGTCCGCGCTGGTGTCCAGTGAGGATGACCTGGAGGTGGTTGCCACCGTTGATTCCGGCGAAGCGGCTGTGCAAGCAGTGCTGACCAAACGCCCCGATGTTGTCCTGATGGACCTTGCGATGCCCGGCATGGGCGGGGTTGCGGCGACGGCTGAGATCATGGCGAACTGCGAGGTCAGCGTCGTGGTGCTCACCACCTTCGCGGAATCGCAGCGGGTGCTTGCAGCACTGGACGCCGGCGCCGTGGGCTACATGCTCAAGGACTCTTCGGGGGCAGACCTCATCGCCGGGATCCGCTCGGCTGCTGCTGGGGGTTCACCACTGGACCCGCGGGTCGCGCGTACTCTTGTCGAGGCCCGGCATTCTCCGAGGTCACAGCAGGCCCGTCTGACGGACAAGCAGAAAGAGGTGCTCGACTTGGTCGCCCGAGGGATGTCGAATCGGTTGATCGCCCGTCAGCTCGGCATCAGCGAGAAGACCGTCAAGGCGCATCTCACAACGATCTACTCGGCCATCGGCGTCACCGACCGGGTGCAAGCTGCGCTGTGGGCCACGCAGGGACGGACCCCTGATGCTTGAGGCGATCCTGCTCAGTTTTGGGATCATCTTCGTGGCTGAATTGGGCGACAAGTCCCAGTTGACAGCGATGACATTCGCCGCGCGGTACGGCTTCTGGCCGGTGGTCACCGGGATCGCGGGGGCGACGGCGGCGCTGATGTTCATTTCCGTGAACCTGGGCCGGATCCTGGGCGACGTGCTGCCGCGCGGATGGATCTCGCTGCTGGCGGGCGTGGCATTCATCGGCTTCGCCTTGTGGACTCTGCGCGGTGACGACGACGATGAGGACGCCGAAGAACTGGATGAGCCGAAGGGGCACATGGGGATCGCCCTGGCCGTCGGTGGTGCCTTCTTTCTGGCTGAGGTCGGCGACAAGACGATGCTGGCCACCTTCACCCTGGCCACCGGCAACGACTGGTTCGGCACGTGGGTGGGCGCGACGTTGGGGATGGTGAGCGCCGACGTGCTGGCCATTGCGCTGGGCGCGTGGCTGGGGCGGACCTTGCCGACCAACTACATCAAGTACGGGGCGGCGACGTTGTTCTTCCTGTTCGGTGCGCTGCTGCTGTGGGAGGGTGTGCGCGCGTTCTGAGTCGTCCATAGCTGGCGTCACCCGCCAGGGTTTCGGTCTGGCGCCCATCGGTTCGGCGTGTCGAGGGCGGATGTGACCAACGGTTGTGCCGGGGGCAGCGGGTCCAATGCGGTTGGCAGCTATTGGGCAGAAGGTGCGATTTCCCACGGCGTGTCCGAGCAACAACTGCCGATTGCTCTACGCATAAGCGCGGACGAACGGCTGCGGTCCAGGCTAGGCCCCCTGCGACACCCCGCCCGCCTGACACCGCCGTGCCCCCGCCCAGCAATAGGCTGACTGGCGTGCGCAAACTCCTCATGACGGGCGCTGCCGCAATCCTGCTGGCCGCCTGCTCCTCCGGGTCCAATTCCGCCGACACCTCGCCGTCGCCCACGCAACCGGCGACCGTCCCCACCATCAGCCAGTTGAAGATGAAGTCGGATGTCCACTGCCAGAGCGGCCAAGTGCCGGTCGAGGTGAAGTGGGAGACGACCGATGCCGCATCAGCGGCCATCATGGTTGACGGCACGGAGGTCTCCAAGGATCTGGAGCCGAACGGGTCGGCGACCATTGACCTCGAGTGCAAGGACGCGACGCACGAGGTGATGCTCATGGCAACCGGCGCCGACGGGCAGAGCGCGAGCGAGGTCC
This sequence comes from Actinomycetes bacterium, assembly GCA_029779995.1. Next base: position 5,229 of record JAKOZM010000337.1, on the reverse strand, counting down.
ACAAGCTCAAGACCGTGAAGGCCCAGCCGGTCTCCCTGCCCGTGATCGACAATTTCACGGTCACGACTGGTGCGTGTTCGGGTTCAACGCTGCAGGCCACGGCCACATACTCCACGACTGGTGCGACGACCGTGGCCTTCGAGGTGGACGGGCAGGCCCCGGGTGCCCAGGCCGGTCTGGACACCTCCGGCACCGCGAACGTGCCCGATGTCCCCTGCGATGGCAAGAGCCACCAGATCACGCTCGTCGCGTCCAATGCCGCGAATCAGAACGTGCAGGCAACTCAGACCGTGAAGGGGGCCGCCACCCCCGTGATCACCGACTTCTCAGTGGCCAGCCAGGTTCATTGCACGGGTAGCGACGTTGCGGTCAAGGTGACGTGGGCAAGTACGGGAGCGACCTCAGCGGAGGTCACCCTGGATGGCGGGGTAGCCGCCAAGGGGCAGCCGGCCTCAGGTTCAACCGAGGTGAGCGTGCCCTGTTCGCAGGGCTCACAGAAGATCGGACTCGTGGTGACGGCCTCAGACGGTAAGCAGGCATCGGTCGTACACACCATCCAGACGATCCCAGGTGGCGGCGGATCCAAGCCGGTCATCAACTCCTTCGAGCTCACCTCACCGCGCTGCGACGGCGACACCACGGTCACGAAGGCCACCTACTCCACCAGTGACACCACCTCCGTCGCCTTCTTGGTGGATGGGGAGGACCCAGGTATGCAGGCGGGACTGCCGACCTCCGGGAAAGCGAACGTCCCCGATGTCCCCTGTGATGGCAAGAACCACCAGGTGACATTGGTGGCCACCAACTCGGCCGGTAAGAGCGTTCAGCAGAGCCAGACGGTGGGCGGCCTGCTCTAGACCCGGGCGTGGGTGGGCCGGGTCAGCACCGGCCCACCCACACCGCGTGCGCATGGCCGCCGCTGGCAGAGTGAGGGTCGTGGCCGCCTTTCCACCTCCCAAGCACGCGCTGTACGTCGGTGTGAAGCTCACGGTGGTCCTGCTCATCCCCTTGTTGGCGGTGTCCTACGTAATCGGTGGCAAGGCGCTCATTCCAGCCGTGATGGGTTTCCTGTCCGCGGCCGTCGTGCCCTACTGCACCCGCTGGCAGGCGGTCTGGTTCGTCCTCGGCCTAGCAGTGATCGGTGGGGTGTCGACTCTGGCTGCGCGCACCTGGTGGGCGGTTCCGGTCGTCATGATCGCCTGCCTGATCGCTGGAATGGCAAGTCGGCTATCGGCTGGGGTGTACGGGGTGGCGCCCATCGTGGCCGCGATCCTGACCTTGGACCCGCCGAAGAACCCGGCATGGGTGGTGGTGCTGGTGATGATCGCTGTGGGTGCTTACGTGACGATCGTGATCACCATCCTCAAGCTGCATGTCGCCCCCACCCCGATCTCCTGGGAGGTAGCGGTACGCCACGGCACCGTGCAGGCGCTGGCCTGTGGTGCGGCCACCGGCGTGGCTCTGTTCTTCGACTGGCCCAAGGCCTACTGGCTGGTGATGACCATGGCCATTGTGCTGCGGCCGTTCATGGTGGACTCGCTCAAACGCAACCGACAGCGTGTCATCGGAACGCTCGCGGGTGCCGTGATCGCTGGCTTGCTGTCCCCCCTGCCCAGGTGGTCACAGTTGCTGCTGGCGGCGATCTGCCTGGCTCTGATGTTCGCCTACCTCATCGTGAAGGATTACGTCCTGCAGGTGACCTTCATGACCCCGATGGTGTTGTTCCTGGTGAGTTCGGGAACGGTGACTGACACCCTGAACCTGGATGGTCTGCGAGTCCTCTACACGGTCACCGGCTGCCTCATCGCCGGGATGTTGGCCCTGTTGCTGGCCAAGCAGGACCAGGCGACCTCATGTTGATCCTGTTGCCACCGTCGGAGGGCAAGACCGCGGCTCGGCGGGGCAAGCCCCTGGACCTGTCCACCTTGAGTCACTCCGCCTTGACTGACCAGCGCGAACAGGTGCTCAGGGCGCTGGTGACGCTATGCGGCAAGGACGTGCCGGGGGCGATGACGGCGCTGGACCTCGGGCCGACGCAGTTCGACCTGATCGTGCAGAACAGCGAGCTTCCGCAGGCGCCCACCGCCCCGGCCAGTGCGGTCTACACCGGTGTCCTGTACGCGGCCCTCGATCACGCCAGCCTGAGTGGAGTCGAGTTGCGCAGGGCGAACCGGCGGCTTCAGATCGTGTCCGCGTTGTTCGGCCTGGTGCGCCCGAATGACCGGATTCCCGCCTATCGACTCTCGGGCTCGTCTCGGCTACCCGCGCTGGGCGCGCTGCCCACCTTCTGGCGACCGGCGGTATCCAGGGAGGTGGCGCGGTCCTCCGGACTGGTGGTCGACATGCTCTCCAGCCCCTACGCGGCATTCGTGAAACTGCCCGCGGACGCGGTCACCGTGAAGGTCTGGCAGATGGGCCCGACCGGCCAGCGCACAGCGGCCAGCCACTTCAACAAGGCGACCAAGGGGCACCTGGCCCGCACCCTGGCCACCTGCGCGGACGAGGTGCGCCGCCCGGCCGACGTTGCCGACGTGGCCCGGGCGGCGGGCTTCGAGGTGACCCTGGACGGGCAGCGGCTGGACGTGATGCGCACGGCCTGATCGGGTCGGGCTACTCGGCGGGGACGTACCCCTGGCCACCCAGGCGTTGAATCAGTGTGGCCAGGCTGGCGCGCAGTACGTCCGCCTCGGGCAGCCCTGCCAGGGCCTGTTCTGCGTGATCTCGGCGGGTGGCGTGACTGAACGCCTGCTGTCCGAGCGCCGTAACGGTGATGAGGAACCGGCGCCGGTCGTGCGGATCCCGTTCGCGGGTCACCATGCCCATCCGCTCGAGCTTGTCCACCGTCTGACTGATCGTCTGCTCCTCGACGCGGGTGGCGGCTGCCAACTCCTTCTGAGAATGGGGCATCGACTGCACCAGTGCCAGCACCCCGAAGGTCGCATGGGTGAGACCCAGAGGCCGCATCTCGGCGGCGATGTCGTGCTCAACCAGGCGACTGGCCGTGATCAGCAGCCGACTCAACGCCCATGTTTCCACCGGGGCGTCTGGGGTGGTCATGGCCTCACGGTAACGCGGATTTACTCAGGTTGCTGACTATCAGTAGGTGAAGTAACCTCAAGATCGTGATGTCATTTCCGACGGTAAGTCCGATATGCGCCCTGCGCATCCGGAGGTTGCCATGAACCTCGCGCTCACCGAGATGCGCCGGTCCAAGTTGCGCTTCGGCCTGCTCACCGGGGCGGTTTCCCTGCTGGTCTTCTTGGTCGTTCTGCTGACGACGCTGTCAAATGCCCTGGTCAGTTCGATCACCGGCGCGCTCGACGGTCTCGATGCCAATGTGCTCGTGTACTCCGATGTCGCGCGCGACAACCTGCAGGCCTCCCGGCTCGAGCCCACTGTGGTCGAACAAGTCGCGGCCGTGTCGGGTGTGCAGGCTGCGGGGCCGATCTCCACGTTGACCACTTCGGCCGCCCTCAAAGACGGTACCGAGGACCTGCAAGTGTTCGGCTTCCAGCCAGACAAGCCCGGAGCGCCCACCGGCCTGAGCGAGGGCCGCTTGCCCGAAAGCGCCGGGGAGGTCGCCATGGACGGCGGGGGGTACGCCGTGGGTGACACTCTCGAACTGACCGGTGCGGACACCACTGCCACGGTGGTGGGTATTCTGCGCGGGGCCCAGTTCAACGCCAGTCCGACCGCCTACGTCACCGATGAGCTCTTCGGGCAGATCGTCAAGACCATCAACCCGAATGTGCCCTTCGTGCCGGTCAACGCGGTGGCTGTGCAGACCGACGACCCGCAAGCAGTTGCGGCCGCGATCTCCGACGAGGTGGCCGGCACCAAGGCCTACGAGAAGAGCGAGGCCGTCAGCCTCATTCCCGGGGTCGGTTCGATCAGCCAGACCTTCGGCATCCTGGTGGGCCTGACCTTCATCATCGGCATAGTGGTGATCGGGTTCTTCTTCCTGATCCTCACCGTGCAGAAGATGAAGTCCTTCACCTTGTTGCGTGCGATCGGTGCCAGCTCCGGCAAGCTCGCCGGGGTCGTTGCCCAGCAGATCGCGGTCGTCGTGCTGCTGGCCTCAGCGATCGCTGTGGCCCTGACCCTGCTGGCGGTCCGGGGACTCAACTCGGGGATCCCGGTGTCCCTGTCGCCGGCGCTGGTGCTGGGCGTGGTGGCCGCCGTGCTCGTGTTCTCGCTGCTTGCCGGGCTGCTCAGCATCCGGCGGATCACCAAGATCGACCCCTTCACTGCGGCAGGTGCCCGATGATGCTTTCGCTCAATGAGATCCGGCGCGGCAAAGGCCGGTTCGCCTCGATCATCGGCGCTCTGTCGCTGATCGTGTTCCTGGTGCTGACTCTGGGCGCACTGTCCGATGGACTGTTCTTCGGAGCGACCGGGGCAGTGCGAAGCACCAACGCGACGGCTTATGCCTTCAGCCCGGACGCCAAGGGATCCCTGGTGCGCTCGAGCATGACGCCTGCCGAGGTCAAAGAGGTCGAGGAAGCCCCGGGTGTGGCCAAGGCCTCTGGCGTGGGTGTTCTGCTGACCAGCGGCAAGGGGACCGCCGACGAATACGACTTGGCCGTCTTCGGTATCGACCCGACCGGCGCCGGCGTGCCCACCACGCTGGCCGACGGGCGCCTACCCAATCCGGGTGAGAACGGGGTCGCCGCCGTGGACCAGTCCCTGGGGGTGGACATCGGGGAGACACTGACCGTGGGTACCACGTCTGTCGAGGTCGTCGGGATCACCCGCGACTCGGCCTACCAACTGCAGCCGACGGTGTGGACGACGATCGATACCTGGCGCACGATGCGCAACGAGGTGCGACCTGAGTTCACCGGGGTCACTGACGACGTCAACGCCGTGGCCATCGAGACCGAAACCGGAGTGACCGCGGAGCAGATCGCCAGCGAGACACCGGATCTGACGGTGCTGAGCGCCGATGCCACAGGGCTGGCGATCCCAGGGGTAGAGCAGCAGAAGTCGACGTTGAACTCGATCATCTACACCACGCTGGCGGTCGCTGGCCTAGGGCGTGTCTGACAATCTCTGTGCGGTTGGTGGGGCAGTCTGGTTTCGTGTCTGAGCGTGATGTGTTGACCGATGAGATGTGGGCTGTGTTGGAGCCGATGTTCCCGGGTCGTTCGCTGCGTGCGGGCAGGCCGTGGACTGATCATCGACTGGTGCTGGAGGCGGTCATCTGGCGGTTCCGGACGGGATCTCCGT
>JAKOZM010000333.1 GCA_029779995.1 Actinomycetes bacterium | reverse complement strand
CAAGCCTCGGTCTTCTGGGAGTCTCACGGTCCGCAGTACCGCGACCTCTACCCCGAGCCGCCGCCCCCCGGCATGGTTCCGTCCTGCGCCGAGGGCGGTGTCCTGGGGGTCCTGTGCGCCTCCATCGGCTCGATCATGGGCACCGAGGCCATCAAGCTCGTCACCGGGGTCGGCGATACCTTGCTGGGGCGTCTCATGATCTACGACGCCTTGGAGATGTCCTACCGCACGGTGCGCATCCGCAAGCACCCGCAGACCATCGAAGTCACCGGGCTGATCGACTATGACTACTTCTGCGGGACCGTCAGCGACGAGGCGGCCGAGGCGGCCAAGGACTCCACCATCAGCGTGAAGGACTTGGCCCTGATGCTCGAGCAGCGCGACCGCGGGGAGCGTGACTTCCTGCTGGTGGACGTGCGTGAGCCCAACGAGTGGGACATCGTGAACATCCCGGGCGCCGTCCTGGTGCCCAAGGGGCAGTTCCTGTCCGGGGATGCGCTGGCCGATCTGCCGCAGGACAAGCAGGTGGTGCTGCACTGCAAGATCGGTGGTCGTTCGGCGGAGGTGCTGGCCCTGGTGAAAGCCGCGGGCTTCGCCGACGCCGTGCACGTGGGCGGTGGTGTGGTGGCCTGGGTCAGCCAGATCGAGCCGGAGAAGCCGTCCTACTGAGGATCGCCTAGAGCAGTTCGTTCTTCTGCAGGGAGTTGAAGGAGAACCAGCCCGGGATGGTCGGCAGCCAGAACGTCACCAGCCGGAACAGCAGGACGCTGGAAACCGCGAGGCCACCCGGGATACCCGCAGCCGTAAGGCCTGCCGACAGGGCCGCCTCCACAGCGCCGAGGCCGCCCGGGGTGGGTGCTGCCTGACCGATGGTCGCCCCCGCCAGGTAGACCACAGCGATGGCGGCCAGTGGGGCTGAGCCCCCGAACGCCCAGACACACGCGACCAGGCAGACGATGTACCCCAGGTTCAGCAGCAGGATGCCGCCGACCCCGACGGCGAGCTTGCGCGGCTGCTGGACCAGGGTGAGCAACCGGGGTCCGACCTGCTGGAAGATCGGCCGGATGCGCCGCGTGATCCATTTGCGGGTCCAGGGCAGCAGAAGGAGCACCACAGCGGCCAGCAGGCCTCCGACGAGCACCCACACGGCCCACGCCGGGGGGGTGAACTCGTTCTCCTGCCGGGTGCCGGCGATCAGGCCGAATCCGAGCAGGAGCAGCAGGTGCACGGCGAAGGCCATCACCTGCGAGACGCCCACGCTGGCCGCGCCGAGCGCCGGGTTCACCCCCGCCCGCTGCAGGTACCGCAGGTTGACCGCCACCGCGCCCAGAGTGGGGGGCGAGATGAGGGTGGCGAAGGAGGCCGCGAGCTGCGCCTGGAAGGTCCGCAGGAAGTTGAGGCGCTCTGGGACGAAGCCCTCCAACGCCATGGCCGCGGCGATGTAGGTGAGCCCGGACAGGATCAACGCGATGAATGCCCAGCCCCAGGACGCATCGGCGACGAGTTGCGGCAGATTCACCTGCGCCAACTGCGTCAGCAGAATGTATCCGGCGACGGTGCCAGCCAGCAGGGTGAAGAGCATCTTGGGCCGTAGCCGCTCGAACTCCACCTGCTCCGGATTGGGGTTGGGGGACATCTCGATCAGCAGGTCGCGCAACTGCACGAGGATGTCCTTGCGCTTGCGGATGGCCTTGCGGGTCACGGTGGACAAGGCGATCGGCTGCAGGACACCGAGCGCCTTGACCAGTCGCAGCGGCCCGAGCACCCGCTGTCCGGAGGCCACGGCCCGCTCGGGCGAGGTCAGCATGGACAGCGTGCAGAGCAACTCGGCCAGGTCCACGCGCATCGCCACGTCGCTAGCGGCGATGGCGCCCTCTTCGGTGTGCACCAGCCAGATCGTGCCCTGCTCGTCGCGCAACAGGTGCCCGGCGGTCAATGAGCGGTGGGTGATGCCGCAGTCGTGCAGGTCGCGTACGGCACGCCAGGCGTTGTCCAGGTCGGTGTCGGTGAGGTCAGACCCGATCTGCTCGAAGCTGCGCCCGTCGATGCGCGGGAACGCGAGCAGCGCGGCGTCCTCGTCGACCTGGACGGCGGCCAGCAGGCGCGGGGTGGGCGCCCCGGCGGCCGTCGCGGCATAGGCCTGCAAGGCGGTGCGTTCGAGCCGACGCCGCATGCTCAGCCGTGACGGCGCGCTGTCGTCGCGCACCCGCAACGTCCGCCAGACGCTGGCTGCGACGCCGGCGCCCTCAAGGTCACGATCTAGCACAAGGACGTTCAGGGTTTCCCCATTGCGGGTGGTGGCCACGTAGCGACGGCCGGCGCTGAACTCCCGGTGCGCCCGCAGCACTGTGACTGGATGGCCGACTTCCTCCAGTGCCGTTGCCACCGCCAGCCCGCTCGGGCGGGTGGTGGGGGTACCCAGCGCGTAGCGCAACGCCAGGCCGATCGCCCAGCCGAGCAGGATCGAGACGGCCAAAGCGGTGGCCGTGATCCCACCCGTGACGATGTTGGCCAGCACGATGGCCGCCACGACCACGATCGATATGGGGCCGAACCGGGGCCGCTCGACGAGGCGGGAGATCGTGATGAACGCGACGAGGCCGGCCAGAATGGCGCTCAGTGGCGGGAGCTGACCTGGGGTCTCCTGGCCCGTCAGCGTCAGTAACAACCGCGGATTCGGGTAGCGGGTGATGATCCAGGCGATCGCCGAAGTGATGAGAACGGCCACGGCCAGACCACCGAGCGCCTCGGCCAGCATGCGGCCGCGCCGGCGCACCATCAGGTCGAACGCGGCTGCCAGCGGTAAGGCGAGCACTCCGAGTAGGCCGATCACATTGGCCGCCACCACGATGATGTTCGGGATCCGGTCGGAGGCCTCGGTCAGGTCGCTCTCGAGGCCAGCGGCGGTTGCTGACGCGAAGTACGCCACGGCCAGGATCAGCGCGGCGGTGCCAAATGCGGCGAGCAGGCGCAGCAGGTCGATGGGGCGGCGCAACCGGCGCGGGATCACATCGGCTTCGATGACGACGGTCTCGAGATCGGACTGGCGCGGTTGGTAGCGCGGCGTCTGTTCGGCGGGGATGGTCGGCGTGGGTGCCGACGGGGGTTCGGCGTCCGCGAGGACCGGGGCATCGGGGTGGGGTGCGAAGGGCGACTCGGTAGGGGACGGCCGACCGGTGGCAGGTTCCGGTGGTGGGGCGAACGTGATGGTCGGATCCGGCTCGTCTCCGGTCAGGCGCACGGTCGGGAAATCCCCGATGCCGTCCTGCGCGCCGTCTGGAGTGCTCACCTCTCCGATGGTGTCAGATGCTCCCCGGGTGCGAGCTTCATGGCGGGCATCCACGCCGGATCTGGCTGCTCCCGCGCGCCGCGATTGGGCACTTGTCGTTGTGACACGCCGGGCGAAATCGCACCGTGTGCCCAATTGCTCGTGGCCCGCGCTCCTTCAGGATGTTCCTCCCGATTCCCCGTAGCGGTCGTGTCACACCCCTGTGATGTGCTTGCCGCATGTCCGAATCCATCCGTCTGGTCAGGACGCCAGGGCCGCCGACCGGCACGTTCGCGCCCGATGACGCGCAGCGGGCGGTGATCGCCCACGACCGGGGTCACCTGCGGGTCCTCGCGGGACCCGGGACGGGTAAGACCAGCGTCATCGTGGCGGCCGCCCAGCGCCGCATCGCCGCGGGGCAGGCCGCCGGCGAGCTGCTGCTGTTGACCTATGGGCGGATGGCGGCCCAGGAACTGAGAGAGCGGCTGACGGTGGGGGATCAGCCCGTGCCGGTGGCGACCACGTTTCATGCGCTGGCCTATCGGTTGCTGCTGGCCGATGAGCCCGGGCTTCGCCTCATGGGAGGACCCGAGCAGGAGGCGGTGCTCCGCGAGATCGTACGGTCCACGAGCCATTTGCCGAGCGCCCTTGAGGTGGCCCGGGACAGCCGCGGCTTGACCGACCAGTTGCGCGCATTCATCGCGCAGGCGCAGTCACGCAGGCTCCCCCCGGCGACCACTCGCGGCGACGATCCAGTGTCGCGGGCGGCCGCAGCCATCTACGCGGAGTACCTCGACGTCACGGCCTTGGCCGCCACCATGGACTACTCCGAACTGATCCGCCGGGCCACCGGCCTGCTTCGACAGGCACCACCGGAAAGTGTGCGCAGACTGCGTACCATCTTCGTCGACGAGTACCAGGACACCGACCCCGCGCAGGTGAGCTTCCTGCGGGAGTTGGCCGCCCATGGTGCCCAGATCATCGCGGTAGGCGATCCGGACCAGTCGATCTACGGGTTCCGCGGCGCGGACGCCGAGGGCATTCTGCGCTTCGACGACGAGTTCGCGATGCCCTCGTGCCGCACGATCACGCTGTCCCAGACCCGGCGATACGGCCCGCAGATCGCCCAGGTGGTCGCCCGGGTGGTGCCCCGCAACGCGCTCGGCAGCATTCCGGCGCGGCAGGTGCAGACACACCGGAGCCCCTCGGCGGTCGGGGCTTCAGGGATGGTCGCGTTTCGGTGCTACGAGTCCGAGGCGGCCCAGGCAGAACACATCGCAGACCTGTTGCGCCGGGTGCAGGCAGGCACGTCGGAGGTGTTCTCGGGCCTGCAGGTCGACTGGTCACAGATGGCCGTGCTCGTGCGCTCAGCGGCCAGGGACCTGCCGACGCTGCAGCGCGCCCTTTCGGCCTCCGGGGTGCCGGTCGAGATCGTGCGTGACGACCTGCCGGTGGCCAAATCGCCGGCGGTGCGACCGTTGCTGGAGCTGCTGCGGGCTGCGGCGAACGTGGACGGGGGCCTGACGGGGCAGCGCAGCGCTGATCTGCTCGGCTCACCCCTGGCGGGGATGCAGTCGCGCCAGATCAGCCGCTTGGCCCGGCTCCTGCGCCGGCAGGCTGCGGTCACCAGCACCGGTGCGCTGCCGCCCGCGATGGACCTCGTGGCGCAGGCATTGGGCGACCCGGACCTGGTTGCCGGCATCGAGGCGTCTCTGGCGCGGCCCGTTTTGGACATGGCGGTTCTGCTGGACCAGGTCCGCGGTCAGATCGCCGCGGGCCGAACGGCATCGGAGGTCCTGCACTTCGTGTGGACCGCGACCGACTGGCCGCAGCGACTGCGCAAGCAGGCCCTCGCAGGCGGCCGCCGCGCCCGCGAGGCGCATCAGGCGCTGGACGCGGTGATGGAGTTGTTCGATCAGGCCGAACAGATGGACCGCGCATTCGAGAACGTCCGAAGCGTGCACGGTCTGCTGGAGCAGATCGAGCAGCAGGCGATTCCGGCAGCCGGGGATCAGCAGCGACCATGGAACCGCAACGCGGTGCGCCTGCTCACAGCACATCGCGCCAAAGGCAGCCAGTGGCCGTTGGTCGTGGTCGCCGGTGTGCAGGAAGGCTTGTGGCCGGATGTGCGACCCCGGCCCACCCTGCTGGGGCAGGCGATGGGCTGGCGGGAACAACAACTGCTCGACGAGCGCCGGCTGTTCTTCGTGGCCTGCAGTCGGGCGTCCAAGGCGTTACTGGTGACCGCGGCGGACGCCGCCACCGACGACGGGCCGAAGCCCTCGGCGTTCTTCACACTGGCCGCCGGCGAACAGGCACCCGTGCGGGTGCCAGGCCGGCCCCGGCGACCATTGACTCCGGAGGGTGTCGTGGCGGGGCTCCGGCAGGTCTTACTCGACCCGCAGGCGAGTCCTGCCTTGCGACAGGCCGTCTGGGAACGGCTGCAGACATTGCGCGAGCGCGTGGATGAGCACGGTCGCCCGATCTTCCCCTGGGCGGATCCGCAGCGCTGGTGGGGTCACCGGACATGGACCCAGAACGATGCGCCCTGGTTCGCGCCCGACTCGCCGCTGGCCCTGTCGGCCTCGGCGGTGGACCGGTATGTGCAGTGCCCCCGCCGTTGGTTCCTGGAGCGGCGGGCACGCGCTGCGGAGGCCGCCTCCACCAAGATGGCGTTCGGGACGTTGCTGCATCTGTGTGCCGAGGCGGTCGGTTCCGGTGAGCTGGAACCCGACGAGCAGCAGGTAGCGGCGCTGCTCGACAGTGTGTGGGCCGGCGTCGGATACGAGCAGGGCTGGCAGGACCGGTTCGAGCGCCAGGAGGCGCAGCAGGCGACCAGGCGTCTGCTCACCTGGATGAAGAACTGCGCGGGGGACTTCGTGGCCGCCGAGCGGCAGTTCAGCACGCAGATCGATCTGGACGGAGCAGAACAGGTCGTTGTCGCCGGCACGGTCGACCGGGTCGATCAGATGGACGGCGGACTGCTCATCACCGACTTCAAGACCGGTCGGCCGATCACCGGCAAGGCGGGGCAACAGAACATTCAGTTGGGGCTGTACCGGTGGGCGGCCGAGTTGGGGGCGCTGGGAGTCCCGCAGGAGGCCGTCGCGCAGTTGCTCTACGTGCGTCACGACCCACCGCAGAGGCAGATCGCCGACGGGGCCAAGATCATCGCGCAGGATGGTCCGGACGTGGAGCAGTGGGTGCGGCCGATCCTGGATGCCGCCGCCAGCGGCATCCGGGCCCAGGTGGCGGTGGCCCGGCCCGGGGACCAGTGCCGCACCTGCGTGGTCTGCACTTCGTGTCCGGCGATGCCGCAGGGTGCCGAGGTGCGACCGTGACCCGCGATGACATGGCCAGGATCCTGGGTTTCGAACCCAGCGACGAACAGTGGGCTGCCATCAGCGCTGAGCTCTCGACGCCGATGCTGGTCCTGGCTGGGGCCGGCTCGGGCAAGACCGCCGTGATGGCGGCGCGGGTCCTCTGGGCCGTGGGGTCCGGGCAGGTCCGCCCCGAGCAGGTCCTCGGTCTGACGTTCACCAACAAGGCCGCCGGCGAGTTGGGTTCGCGGGTGAGGCAACTGCTCGCCGCCCTGCCCCAGCACGATGACGTGGGCGAACCCGTCATCCAGACCTACCATGCCTTTGCGATGGATCTGCTGGCTCAGTACGGGCTGCTGGTCGGGGCGGAGACGAACTCCCAGTTACTCAGCCCCACGGATCTGGCGCAGGCGACCTTCCGCAGTGTGGCCCGCAGTCGGCAGGGGTGTGACCAGCTCGGGACGGCGGTGATCAACACCGTTCGGCAGCGGGCGCAGAGCCTCGATGAACAGTTGTCCGAGCACATGTGCACACCGCAGCGATTGCGCACATTCGATGAACTTCTCGGTCGCCACCTCGGATCGGAGTCGGGACGCCCCGCGAAGGATGCGCAGGAGGCGGCCCGCCGCCGCACGATCCTGTCTGCGGTGGTCCAGGAGGTGCGCGCCGACCGTGCTGCCGATGCGGTGGTGAGTTTCGCTGACCTCATGCGCCTGGCAGTGGAAGTGGCCCGCCAACCCCAGGTCGCGGGTGCCCTGCGCGAACGCTTCGCGCTGGTTCTGGTGGACGAGTACCAGGACACCTCGGTGGCGCAGGCTCAGCTTCTTCATGACCTCTTCGGCGATGGCTTCCCGCTCACAGCGGTCGGTGACCCCCTGCAGGCCATCTACGGGTGGCGGGGCGCCTCCGTGGCGAACATCGACGGCTTTCCGCAGACGTTCGGTGCCCTTACTCGACCGTTGACGATCAACCGGCGTTCAGGGTCGCGCATTCTCGATGTCGCGAACGTCGTCGCAGCGCCGGTGCGCGCTGAACACCCCGATGTTCAGGTGCTGCGCCCTGGGTCGGCCGACACCGGGTCCGTGAGCGCCGGACTGTTCACCAGTTTCCGCGATGAGTTGGCCTGGATCACGCAACGTATTCAGCAGTACCTGCAGCAGGGCCGCGATCCCGAACGGATCGCCGTGCTCTGCCGCACGAATTCCTACATCGACCTCTTCGCCAAGGGTTTGCGGGCGGCGGGCATCCCCGTCGCCGCCGCGTCCCTGGGTTCGGTGCTGCACCTGCCGGAGGTCGTCGAGGTGCTCAGCGTCCTGCGGGTCGCGCAGAGCGCTGACAACGCCGCCGTGGTCCGCTTGCTGACGGGGCCGCAGTGGCGGATCGGCCCAGGTGACCTGGCCGCACTGGGGGCCCGGGCGCAGTCCTTCCTGGATCGCGACCAGCAGATCGCCAGTGACCTGCCAACACGGGCTCAACAGGCCGTCGCCGGGGTGGATCCAGTGGATGTGGTCAGTCTGCTCGAGGCGGTCTACGACCCAGGTCCGGCAGTGAGTGAACAGGCACGGCAGCGGCTCGCGGCGTTCACGCGCCAGCTGGATGCCCTGCGCCCCGCGCTGGCCGCCGGCGTCGAGGAGGCGGCACATCGCATAGTGGAGGTGACCGGACTCGGTGTCGAGGTGCGCCTGGGCCCGACGGCGATGCAGCGGATGGATGGCCTGGCCGCCCTGTTCGACGTGATCGCGACGTACCGATCCGGTCACGACGATCCGAGCGTCAGTGCATTCCTGCAGTGGCTCGACTTCGCCGAGGAACTCGACGAGACCCCCGATGCGGACTTTCCGATCCGTGGCAGCGCAGTGCAGATCCTCAGCGTGCACCGGGCCAAGGGTCTGGAGTGGGACTACGTGTTCGTCCCCGCGTTGAGTAAGGGGGTGTTCCCCTCCGGGCAGGGGCGTTACGTGTGGACCACTCACTACGAGGAGTTGCCGTA
>JAKOZM010000036.1 GCA_029779995.1 Actinomycetes bacterium | reverse complement strand
CGAAGGCGTTGGAGATCTCCGCCGAGTCGCTGTACATCAGGGCAGGCATTCTTGAGCCCCAGCACGGGGACGTGACAGTGACGCAGGCCTTGCAGAACGACGAAACGCTGACTGACCGTCAGCGGAAATCTCTTCTGGAGATCTATGCGGCATTCCAAACCGAGAACGCCGCTCGCCGCGACCAGACGCCCGCACCACGGGATGACGAAAGGACAGACAATGACTGAGACCACAGCCAACGAGACCACCGCCGCCAAGAAGGCACCCGCGAAGAAGGCCCCGGCCAAGACCGCGACTGCCGCCAAGAAGGCTCCTGCCAAGAAGGCGCCGGCGGCCAAGAAGACCACGACGACCGCCGCCACCGCGGCCAAGAAGGTCGCGACGCAGGCCAAGGCCGCTGCGCCCGCCCCGGTCGTCGAGCCGAAGAGCGCGGTTGCCGAGGCCGTGACCAAGGTGAGCGAGGCCGCCGCCCCGTTCGTCGCCCAGGTGAATGACGCCGTCGAGCCCGTCGTGGCGCAGGCCAAGGATGCCGTGGACAAGGCGCAGGAAGCCGCAGCGCCGGTCGTCGAGAAGGCGACTGAGGCCAAGAACAGCCTGATCGAGCTGCTGCCCTTCGAGCTGCCCAAGTTCGAGCTTCCGTTCGAGCTGCCCAAGTTCGAGATGCCGAAGTTCGACGACGTGCAGGACCGCTTCGAGACCATCGTCGCCGACCTGCGCGACAAGGCCACCGAGTCCGGTGCCGACCTGCGCAAGCGCGCTGAGGATGCCGTCGACAAGGTGCGCGCCACCATCAGCCGGTAACTAGCAGTTTCTGCAAGGCCCCTGGGACATCCCGGGGGCCTTGTGCTTTGCGGGGGTCCGTTTGACCGCCGACTCGGCCGTCGGGCGGGACCGCAGCCGTTCGTCTGGGGTGCGGCGCGTTGTCTCACGTCCACATCTGATTGGCGGCCGAGCATGATCAACCAGATGTGGATATGCCACGCGGTGCAATTGGTGTGTACGGACGTCTGAGACGTGTCGTAGGTTGAGTTTCTCCCTCCCAGGGCAAAGCCCAACCAGATGTGGAGATCAACCGGCCTGTTGAGGAAGCTGGCCGGACGACAGCAGTTTGGAGCGGCCGGAAGCGACGAACGGCTGTACCGCGGACGAACCGCTACCCGAGGTGACCGTCGCGCAGCACGAGTCCGGCCGGCACCGTCAACTCCCCGAGTCGCCAGCGTCCCGGGCCGTCACGCACCTCCCAGCGCTGCTCAACCGCGGCGGCCATCTCCATCCAGCGCTGCCGGGCGCCCCAGCGAGCAGCGCGGTCCCACGCCCGGTCCAGGTCCTGCAGCAGCTCGTGAACGGCAGACCCTGGCGAATTGTCGTGGATCAGTGCCTTGGGCAGACGAGCAGCCACCTGGCTCGGCCGTTCCAGGCCGGCCAGGCGAACGGAGATCGTTAGCCACTTGGGTCCGGTCGGGTCGATGCTGAGCATGCAGGTGAGCCGGCCCTGCTCGTCGCAGGTCCCGTCGATCAACCACCCTCCGGGCGACAGTCGCGAACCCATCAAGGACCACGCCGCGGCCACCTGGTTCTGGTCGTACTGCCGCAGTACATTGGCCGCCCTGATGACCGAGGGGGCAGTCGCCGTGGGGATCTCGAAGCCACCGTGCACCGCTGAAATCATCGGTGTTGCCGCCGCGACGCGCTGGCGGTCGATCTCGATGCCAACGACCTGGATCGCCGGATTGAGGACATGCAGCCCGCGCTGCCATTCCAGTGTGGTCGTGGGGTTGGCCCCGAAGCCGAGGTCGACGACCAGCGGGCGCCCCGTGCGCAACTGCCTGCCGGCGAGGTGCGCGATCCACCGATCGAAGCGACGCAGTCGGTTGGCTCCGGTCGTGCCGCGCGTGACGTGCCCGACTGGGTTCATCGACTCCGGGTGATCTCGCGGACCTTGGGGCGCACGTCCACGAGGTAGAACATGGTGGCGATGACGCCGATGATGCCGAGGAAGTTCACAGCTCCGAAGATGAAGATCAAACCTGCGGACAGCACCAAGAAGATGGCCCAAGCCACCTTCGTCTGGCGTTCCACGGCGGGAAAGGCGGCGGTGGGCCGTCGCAGCACATCGACCAGCGCGAACAGGGCGATCGCCAAGAAGGTGATGTTCAGCACCCACGTCACGAGTTCAATCACATTCCCAGGGTACGTGGGAACTGCGGATGTGCAGGGTAGGCATGGGGTCGTGCCACGATGACGGGCATGGAATTACCTGGCGTGGGCGTCGACATCGAAGCGGTGTCACGATTTACGGATGTGCGGCCCGGGCTGTTCACCGACTCCGAACTGCAGCATGCAGGGGACAGGGCCGAGTCCCGGGCGGGCATCTGGTGCGCGAAGGAGGCGGTCGTCAAAGCGGTCAGCAAGTGGCACCTGCTGTCGGTGCGCCAGGTGGAGATCACCCACGACGAGGGACGCCCCACTGTGGTTGTGCCGGGATTCCGCGTTGATGTCAGCATCAGTCACACCCGGGACTACGCCGTCGGATTCGCCATCGCAGTCCCGCAGTCATGAGTGAATTGGGCGGAAGGTGCTGCGACACGCCGGGCGAAATCGCAACAAGTGCCGATTCGCGCAAGAAAAAGGAGGGGCTGGATTTCTCCAACCCCTCCTGCTAAAGGCTCGTGAGTTCTAGGACAGCGGCACGACGGTGTCCGCCTGAGCGCCCTTCGGTCCCTGCACGATGTTGAACTCGACTCGCTGGCCTTCCTGGAGCGACTTGTAGCCGTCCGTCTGGATGGCGCTCCAGTGGACGAACACGTCGCCCTCTTGGCCGTCCAGGGAGAGGAAGCCGTAGCCCTTCTCGGCGTTGAACCACTTCACGGTTCCGCTGACACTGCTCATGTAGTTGCTGTCCTTGCTGTGTTTCTTTGGCCGCGGCCTGAAACGGGTCGCGGGACCACGACGTGGTCAACTCTAGTTAATCACGTTGAGCACGGAACGACCAGCACCGACCCGGTTCGCTGCTGGTCTCGCCTGAAAAGGAGGACTCGGCAGACGACCAACCACGTAGTTCATTTGGGGGCCCCAGAGGTCGATCTCGTGCCGGTGAGGGCCGGTAGGCGTCCCACTGCTTTGTTATCGGGGTATTGGTGCTGAGCCCGCCGGCCAGCGCCGCTGCGCCCTCCGCAGGCACGGTCAAAGACGACTGAATACTCAAGAAGCTCGTCGCCTTCGGGACCTATCCGGAGGCTTCGGTCGGCGGCGGTCAGGCGCACGAGAACATGGGGCCGTTCCTCGTGATCAACTTCATCATCGCAACCGAAGGTGTATTCCCCTCGCGGTCCTAGCGGTCAGACGACCAGTGCCCGCACCGCGTCCACATCGGGTTTGATGGTTGCGGTGGGTCGGGCGAAGTCCATGACCGCGTCCAGAGTCTTCAAACCCTCGCCGGTGTTCAGGATGACCGTCTCCGCGTCCGGGTCGAGGCTGCCCTCCTTGAGCAGGTGCCGCAGCGTGGCCACGACAACACCCCCGGCGGTCTCGGCGAAGATCCCCTCGGTGCGGGCCAGCAGCCGGATGCCGTCGACGACATCCTCGTCCGACACCGCCGCGATGGAACCGCCGGTGCGCCGGACGACATCGAGGGCATAGGGCCCATCGGCGGGGTTACCGATGGCCAACGACTTCGCGATCGTGGCGGGCTTGACAGGTTTGACGATGTCCCAGCCCGCATCGAAGGCCTGCGACACCGGCGAGCAACCCTGCGCCTGAGCACCGAACACCGCGTAGGGCGACTCCTCGATCAGCCCGAGTGCGGCCAACTCCCGCCAGGCCTTGTCCACCTTCGTGAGCAGTGACCCGGAAGCGATCGGTGCCACGACCTGCGCGGGTGTCCGCCACCCGAGTTGCTCAGCGATCTCATATCCCATCGACTTCGAGCCCTCGGCGTAGTACGGCCTGATGTTGACGTTCACGAAGCCCCAGAAGGCGGAGAAGTCCTCGCCGATGATCTCCGAGCAGAGACGGTTGACGTCGTCGTAGTTGCCCTCGACCGCGATGAGCGTGCCGCCGTAGGTTGCCGTCGTAATGGTCTTGCCGGCCTCCAGATCATGGGGGATGACCACCACCGACTCCTGCCCACCGCAGGCGGCGGCGGCTGCCACCGCATGCGCCAAGTTGCCGGTCGAAGCGCACGCCAGCGTGGTCAGGCCCAGCGCTCGTGCCGCCGACTGGGCGACTGCAACCACCCGATCCTTGAAGGAGTGAGTCGGGTTCCCGGAATCATCCTTGACCCACAAGGAGCGCATCCCGAGTTCGGCTGCGAGGTTGTCGGCGCGGTGCAGGCGCGTCCAGCCGGGAGCCAGATTCGCCTCCTCAGCGGCGGTGGGCCGCACGGGCAGCAGGGCCCGGTAGCGCCACAGCGACGTCGGCCCGGCCTCGATGTCGGCTCGGGTCAGTGCCGGGAAGTCGTATGCGACTTCCAGCGGGCCGAAACACTCCATGCAGGCGTACGCAGCGCCCAGTTCGTAGGTCGCTCCACACTCGCGGCAGGTCAGTCCTACGGCACTTCCAAGGTCAATCATGGGTCCCTTCCCATCTATCCGTTCAGTACGGCCGGAGTTGGCACCTTCGGCGCACGGTGGCGCTGGGTTGCCGGGGCTTCAAAGGGCCGGTCCCTCTGCCCCTCTGGATGAGGTATGACCGAAATTGTGACACGCTGGTCGAGGCCTTGCGCAACCGAGTCCGGGAGAGTGTGTGACCGAGGGAGTCCAGAGCTGGCTGGACCGCCGCACATCTACGGCGGCTGACTGGCCCGAGCAGGTGGTGCGCGAGGCCAAGCACCACAGCGTCGCCGTCATCCTCCCGGCGCTCAATGAGGCGCAGACCGTCGGCCAGATCGTGTCGGTCATTCACGATGAGTTGCTGGGGGACCTGGTGGACGACCTGGTGGTCCTGGACTCGGGTTCCACCGATGCGACCGCAGCCATCGCGAAGTCGCACGGCGCGCGGGTCGTCGCCCTCGATGAGGTCTTTCCTGGCCTGCCGCCGCTGCGCGGCAAAGGGGAGGCCATGTGGCGCGCGCTCGCGGCCACCGACTCCGACATCGTGGTGTTCATCGATGCGGACCTGCGCTCGTTCTCGGCGTCCTACGTCCGCGGTCTGCTGGGGCCGCTGCTGACTGATCCGACGGTGAGCCTGGTGAAGGCCGTCTACGAGCGGCCCTTCGTGCAGGGCGACCAGGTGATACCCGCTGGCGGCGGCCGCGTCACCGAGTTGGTGGCCCGACCGCTGCTCAATCTGTATTGGCCACAGTTGGCTGGCGTGATCCAGCCGCTGGCCGGGGAGTACGCAGCGCGGCGCAGTCTGCTGGAACGGCTGCCGTTCCCGGTCGGGTACGGCGTGGAGTTCGCGATGCTGGTCGACACCGCCGAACTGCTCGGTGTGGATGCGATCGCGCAGGTCGATCTCGGGGTACGCCTGCACCGCCACCATGACGAACGCAAGTTGGGGCTGATGGCTGCTCAAATCCTGCAGACAGCGCTGCGCCGGCTCGATCCGGCCCTGCACGCAGCCCGCCAGACCGGGCAGGCGCTGGCGCAGTTCGGGCGGGCCGGGACATCGTTCACCGGTACGTGGCACCCGATCATGGATGTCGAACGCCCAGCGCTGGCCACGGCTCCGGTGGCGCGATGGGCTCGCTAGTGGCCGCGGTGAACTGGCTCAACCTCACCACCGTGTCCGGGCTGGTGGTTGCCCGAACCAGTGGGTGTGCCGTCCATCGGTGCGGTCCCTTCTACGAGGCGGTGGGGTACAAGAGGCGGTTCCCGCTGGCAGGTGCCTTCACGATCGGCAGTGTGGTCATCACCCGCCGCCCGTTGAACGCGGCCGTGTGGGGTCACGAGGTGGGGCACATCCGGCAGTACGCCTGGTGTGGACCGATGTTCGTGCCGCTGTATGGCCTCGCCGCAGGCTGGTCCTGGCTGCGCACGGGCGACTGGTGGTCGCACAACGTGTTCGAACGCCGGGCAGGGCTGGCTGCCGGGGGTTACGTCCAGCGCCCGGTCAGGCGCTTAGGTGCTCGGCGCGGTGGGCCTGCCGTTGTCGCTGCAGGCGGCGGATGACCACGGGTTCGGCCAGCAGCGCTGCGGGGTCGTCCAGCAGGGCGTTGAGAATCTGGTAGTAGCGCGTGGGGGTGAGTCCCAACTGATCGCGGATCACCTGCTGCTTCGCCCCGGCATAACGCCACCAGTGCTTCTCCATCTCCAGGATCGCGCTGTCCTGCTCACTGAGTGTCGCCATGATCACACCTCCGGCTCAGGTTGGGGGTCAGGATCTTTCGGTGGTGTGACCCCCAACGTTGTCGTCACGAACTTCTGGGCCACTGTCGCAGTGAGTACTGACAAAATGAGAAAGCCGTTGATCATCAGCGAAACGGCCATGATGCGACCCGTGAACGTGACCGGGTACATGTCCCCGTAACCCACGGTCGAGATGGTCTCTGCGGCCCACCACAACGCATCTCCGTAGTTGACGATGGTCGCGCCGGGGGCGTTTCGCTCGACGAGCATGACCACGAACGACGACACCAGCAGGATGAGCGTTGAGGCATAGACCATGTACAGCCGCACCTGTGCACCGAACGCGCGGCGCGTGTTGCGCACAACCTCATAGGTGACGTGGAAGATCAGCAGGATGCGCAACGGCGGGAAGAGGACGCCGACGGCCTGCAGCACGTGTTTGCGCATGTAGTCGCCGCGGTCCGGAGCGAGCAGGACCGAGACCACGTAATCGATGAGGAACACCGCCCACGAAGCCAAGGTGAGTGTGCGTCCGGTGATGTGGTGCTGCTCGAGGGAGTCGATGTTCGGGTCGAACGTCAGCAGCAGACCGACGATGAACATGATGCCTGCCAGGAACAGCGGGTAGCGGGCCAGCCGCCGATACTTCTGGTAGACGGCCTCGCTGCGCATAGTCCAAGGATGGTCTGGGCGCGCGCGGAGAGCGGGCAAGGACACGGCCATACTGGCACGGTGTCCCAGTCACGCCTGTCCGCCTGGCTGCCGTACTGGTGGGCGCTGGCCGTCATCTGGGGCTCCAGCTTCTTCCTCATCAAGATCGGCTTGCACACGTTCACGCCGCTGCAGATCACGCTGGGCCGCGTCTTCTTCGGTGCGGTGGCGGTGCTGGCCGTGCTGGCCTTCCGCCGCGGTCGGCTCCCGGCATTCGGGGTGGTGTGGGGTCATGCGGCCTTCGTCGGGCTGATGACCAACGTCATCCCCTTCTCCCTGTTCGGATGGGCGGAACTGCGCGTATCCAGCGTGCTGGCCGGGCTGTTCAACGCTGCCACGCCACTGTTCACAGCGTTCTTCGCGTTGTTCATCGTGCCGTCGGAACGGCTGAGCCGGCAGCGGATGTGGGGGCTACTGATCGGCTTCACCGGAGTGATGCTGGTGATGGGAGTGTGGCGAGGACTGACCGGCGATTTCGCGGGTTCGCTGGCCTGCCTCGGGGCCACGATGTGTTACGGCATCGGCGTGCCCTGGACGCGCCGGTTCCTGGCTGTGCGCCCCGAGGGCGGCCCTTCCATCGTGAGTGCACAACTGCTGTGCTCCACCGCGATGATGGCCGCGCTCGTGCTGCTGTTCTCCCGCGACGTCGCCGCCGTGACCCCGGGGGCGGTGGCCGCGGTAGTCGTGCTCGGGATACTGGCCACCGGTCTGGCCTTCATCTGGAACTTCCGCGTGATCGCCGTCGCCGGCTCGGTGATCAGTGCATCGGTCACCTATGCGACGCCGCTGGTCAGCACCGCGCTGGGCATCGTGCTGCTCGGCGAGGCCGTGAGTTGGAATCAGCCCGTCGGCGCCGTTGTCGTGCTGATCGGCGCGGGCCTGGTGCAGGGACTCATCGGGCGCCGGCGAACCTGAAGGTCAGTGCACGCCGCCCATCAGTTTCTTCAACTTGGGCACGAACAGCAGTGCGATGACGCCTGCGGCCAGCGCCATGATCCCGAAGACCGTGAACACGCGCACGTAGTTGTCGCCGATGCGCGACAGGATCTGGGCGCCGATGGTGTCGCCGACCGACACGGCCAAGAACCAGAGTGCGAGCATCTGACCCTCCATTCCGGGCGGGGCCAGTCGCGTGGAGGCCGACAGCCCGATAGGGGACAACAGCAACTCCGCCCAGGTCTGGATCAGGTACACACCCACCAACCACCACACCGCGACCTCGGCACCGGTGTCCGCTTGCAGGGCCGGGATGATCATGATCAGGAACGACAGGGATATGCCTAACAGCGCCCAGGCGAACTTGAGCGGAGTGGAGGGCGCGCGGTCGCCGAGTTTGGACCAGATCGCGGCGAAGATCGGCGCGAAGATGATGATGAAGATCGGGTTGATGGACTGTAGCCAGGGAACCGGGATCGTGAAGTCGCCGACGTTGAGATCGGTCTTCTCCTCCGCGAACACGCTGAGCGTCGAACCCGCCTGGTCGTAGATCATCCAGAAGACGGCAGCGCCGAGGAACAGCCCGAGGAACGCGTGCAGGCGCCCCTTCTGCTCGCCGGTCAGATTGGGGATCCGGAACATGCGTACGAAATACACGATGGGCACGATGAGAATGAAGATCGCCAGGGTGTCCACGACGTCGGTGATGTCGAAACCCCAGATGGCCGCGCGGATCGCAGTGACCGCGACGATCGCTGCGATCGATCCGAACACGACGAGGTAGAAGCCGCGCTTCTGCGCGCTGTTGGCCGGGTTGGGGACGTGGGTGCCGATGGTGCCGAGGGTGGTGCGGCCGCCGATGACGTATTGGATGACGCCGAACGTCATGCCCAGGGCTGCGGCGCCGAATGCCCAGTGCCAGCCGCGGGCATCCATCAGGTATCCGGTGACCAGCGGCGCCACGAACGCGCCCAGGTTGATGCCCATGTAGAAGATCGAGAAGCCAGCGTCACGTTTGGTGTCGTTGTCGTGGTAGAGCTCGCCGACCATCGCGGAGATGTTGGGTTTGAGTAAGCCGGTGCCCAAGGCGATGAGCAGCAGGCCCAGCCAGAACGTCAGTTCATTGGGTACCGCCATGGAGTAGTGGCCGCAGGCGATGACGATGCCGCCGACGAGCACCGCCCGTCGGAATCCCCAGAGCCGGTCGGCGATCCAGCCGCCGAGCAGGGGGAACAGGTAGACGAGGGCGACGTAGGTGCCGTAGATCGCCGAGGCGGTGGCGGTCGACATTCCCAGCCCGGCTCCGGGTGGGGTAGCCCCGTCGGGTGGGGCCACCAGGTACAGCACCAGCAGGGCACGCATGCCGTAGTAGGAGAAGCGCTCCCAGAACTCGGTGAAGAACAGCGTGGAAAGCCCCGCCGGATGGCCGAAGAACGTGCGCGTTGTCGCGGGGGCCTCAGCGGTGCTCATGGAACGGCAGGCTAGTGGGTAGGTGCCTCGTCTTGCCGGACGGAACGTATCCATGTGCCGTGCTCCTGGCGGAAGCCCATTTTCTGCAGGTACGTCGGATCGCCGTGTGCGCAGGTGATGGTGGTGACTCCCAGGCGGTCGAAGAGTCCGGAGTTGGTGTAGACGAACCGCCCGGGGGTGAAGTCGCGGAACCGCTCGGTGACGTAGTCCAGGCTGATGTGGGCCTGTCCGTCGTGGATGTCGTCCACCACGACGATGCCGACCGTCTCATCGCCGCGCATTACGAGCACGTTTGTCGCGCTCGGCGCGTCGGCGTCGAACTGCGGGTAGTGCCGCCGGGCGTCATCGCCGTGGATACGCAGGAAGTGCCCGACGAAGGCGTCGTCGTGGTTGACCTCCACCAGTTCGTAGGCCTCGCTCGTGATGTGGCTCTCGCGTTTGAGACGAGCGATCCAGTAGGCGTCGATCACCGCGATGATGCCGTTCATGGCCGCGAACGGCCAGATCCCGAGGACGGCGTTGTAGAACGTGGCCAGGATGGCCCCGGCGAAGTTCATGACGCGGAACCGCCAGACCCGGGCCTGCGCGAGGGACAGCACTACGAGGGCGCTGCCGATCCAGCCGATGATCTCCAGGATTGCGCGGGTTGACATGAGTGCAGGTTATCTGGGGGATCTATCTACTACCGCAAACGTTGGACGGGGCTACTCGTGCGGCGACACTAGGGCCGAGGTGTTGACGATCGGAAGCGCTTTTGGCGCGCGTGAGTGACAACCTTTCTCGTCGGGTGGGCCGTGAGGGCCGAGGATGTCAGTGGGACGCGCTTTTCGTGCGTGTCAGTGACAACCCTTCTCGTCGGGTGGGCCGTGAGGGCCGAGGATGTCAGTGGGACGCACTTTTCATGCGTGTCATTGACAACCTTCCTCGTGGAACCGCCCAATGGCCGCTGGCGTTGCGCGGTGAGACGTCATTGCGTCCCCCAGAAGCGGAGCCCCGTGTCCGGATTGAACGGACGACCGCTCGCTTACAAGCTTGACCGTAACGCGCCATTCTCCCCCACAGAATGACCGTTCTACTCGGCGTAAAACACAGGATTGCCACACACGGATGAGATCCGTAAGGGTGGTCTGACAACGCCTGACAAGAGCGTGTGCAGGGGAGTTCCTATGGCTCAGATCGTAGAGAGGTTGATGTGTCCCCGCCGGGGCGCACCGTCCACGGCATGAAGAAAGAATGGCTCTCCCGCAAAGACCTGGCCGAGTGGCTCAACGTGTCGATGAGCACCATCGTGCGAATTACCACCTCGCCGGATTTCCCCACCCCGATCCGAGTCAGCGGTTCGCTGCGCTACAACACCCGTGAGGTGGAGCGGTGGATCAAGACGCAGCGCGAACCGCAGTCTGACACGTCCTACCGCCAACGCCGGCCGGTCAGCAGGAGCACACAGGGCGACCGTGACATCTTCTCCAAGTACAAGTTCACCAAGTAGGGCTTGGACGTGTCATGACCTACCAACCCGAACTGGACGCTCACGGCCGGCTGACAAAGCGTGTGACCGTCAGTGGCTACCCCATCACCATCTACCCACCGGGCAAGACCCCGTACCACCGCATCCGGTACGTGATGGACGGCCGACGCTACTCGACGAGTTGCGGCAAGACCTTCGATCAAGCCGTGGAGCGGATTGGAACGATCGTCGACCAGATCGACAGTGGAGACATTCACTCAGGCCTACCGGTCGCCACACTGATCGACGCGTGGCTGGACCCTTCACGGCCTCGGCCACGCCCGTGGTCCTTCCGGTATCGGCAAGGGCTGGAGTACATCGATCGGACCTACCTGACGTGCAAGATCGGAAGGATTCGCTGTCGCGACCTGCGGGGAACTCACCTGCAGCCGATCATGGATGCGGCCCCTTCGGAGTCAGAAGCCAAACGCATCAAAGGCATTCTCCGGAACCTCCTCAACTGGGGCCACGCAGCGGGTTACCTGCCAACTTCAGCCGACAAACTGCTGGTGCATGTCCACTGGCGCGGTGAGAGAACGGCGGCGGTGGAGGAGCCTGGACAGGATCCCATGGCTGTGGCGCCCGAGGCGATCCCCACGCATGAGGCCGTCGAGGACCTTCGCCAGGCCATCCTCGCCCTGCCCGACTCAGCGCCGCACGATGCCCTGATGGTGGCCCTGGCCGCATACTCCGGCTTGCGCCTCGGGGAGATCCTCGAGCTGAGAGCAAGCGACATCGACACCAGCAATCGCACCATCAGGGTCACACGCCAGTGGCTCGATCCGACTACGGAACCCGGCCAGGTCTCAACTCCAAAGTGGGACAAGACCCGCACTACCATCTACCCCGTCCGTACCCCGATGGGGTACGACCTGGCAGCCGCAGTGCGTGCGCGAGTTCGCCAGGTCGCAGGGCAGGACCCGAAGGGTCTGATGTTCCCCGCGCCGCGCGGCCGTCAATGGGTGCAGCGCAACTTCTACGCGCGCAGGTTCGACCCCGCCGCGAAGGCGGCCAACTGGCCGATGGTCAAGCAGACGAGACGACGCCGTGACGGCAAGCCCATGAAGGAGCAGTGCAAGGCATGGACGTTCCACTCCCTACGGCATGTCTTCTGCACCTGGTTGCTCTGGGACTGCCAGGCCAGCCCGGCTGATGTGGCAAGGGTTGCCGGACATGCCAGCCCGGACACGACAATCCGTATCTATGGGAATGAGCGACCCGGGGTACTTGCGCGGCTGGGTGAGCTGACTGGCTGAGACCTCGTCGCGAGACAGGTATTCGCATCTTCGGCGAGATAGAGTCCCATCGTCGAGTTGTGACAAATCGGGGGAGAAGATGACGAATAACGACGCAACGTCAGTGCTCGTGGGTCCTCAGATGACGCCAGATCGCGGAGTCCTTGCGAAGGCCATGCTGTTGGGCGAGAAGGTCCACATCGTGGCGCCCTCGCTCGAGGAGGTACTGGGTGAAGGGGCCGAGGAGTACGAGCCGTTCTTTGAGGTACACCACCTCGATGAGTTGGATGAGGGCGATCGCCGCAAAATCATCGACGAATGCATGGCCTTCGGCTCTCAGGCGTACGAATCCTCGGCCGCGGCCAGAGGTTGGATCTCTGTGGTCAAGGCAGGTGCAATGACGGAGGACCTGCTGAGCGCCTTTGATGGCCGGCGGGCATCCATCCCATTCGGGGACGGCGACCTCGATGTCATTCAGATGGGTAAGGCTCAAGTTGATCTGCTCATGTACATGGCGTCCCAGGCTCTCGCGGAACGTTACGGCTTGACGGCACTGGTGGACAGCCGATTCGTGCGATCCCTCATGCCCTCGGCGACCAAGACCGCACATCGCGACGACGCCGATGAGGTGACAGCAATTGTCTATGAAACCTCTACAGCCAAGTTCCACAAAGGTGACCCGACCCTTGCCCAGGTGGCGCGAGTGCGCGACGAGAACATAGAGGCCTTCCAGGCATTCTTC
Organism: Actinomycetes bacterium; assembly: GCA_029779995.1. The sequence continues at coordinate 21,193 of JAKOZM010000036.1, read as the reverse complement.
AAGGCCGACGCAGCGCAGAAGAGGGCCTATTCGGTCGATGCTTGCGAGCAACGGGACAAGGCGCTGAAGACTCTGATCTCGGAAACGCGACTCCTGCGTCGAGCGCGACGGCGTGTGATCGACGCGACGGCTCCAGTGATCACGGCATTGCGGCGGCGTGAGATGACGGTGCTGCCGCTGGCAGTGGGCGCGATGGTGGTCGATGCTGCAGGGGACATTCAGACGCTGGACTCCATGAGACAAGGGGAGGTGCCGGGCCTGGAATTGGCGGCGGCTGGTCTGGCCATTGGATGGATAGGGCATCGGAGCTACGTCGGAGCGAAGGTGCGAAGCGTGCTGGAGTCCCTGCCCGCCTCCCGACCCTCCGCACCTGCTGTTTGACCATGGCGGGAACTGCCACCGCCCTCGTTCTGGTCGGGGAACACTCGGTCGGGCCGTTCGGTGCTCGATCGTGGCGACCCCGTCACGCGGTGACGCTGATTGAGAAGCATCGCCCATGCTGGGTTGTGTCGGAGGTGGGTTTCGGGGTGGGTCCCGGCTTCGTGCCCACCGTCACCTACCTGCCTCGGGATTCAGCAGTCACCACTGAACTGTTGACGGTGCTGGCCTGCTGCGTGGTGGGTGACCAGACATACCTCCAACGTCTCCAGGAGTTGGGGTTGGCGTCCCCCGACCCCCATGAACCTGACCTCCTGCGGCTGGACGTGCCAGAGGAACTCGATGACATGGTCTTTCCGCCGGACCTTGAAGCGTTCGCTGCGGAGTTGCTCACAGATCGCTTGCGTCTGGGGGTAGTACGCCTCGAAACCCCCAGCCTGCTGGACGACGCGGCCGTGCTGCGTCTGCGGGCGCTGGGCTTTGATGTGGATGACTTTCACGCAGTGCCAGCCGCCTCCACGAGGGACATCCTGGATTGATGATCGGCGTGGGCTGCCTATAGGAACCGGCCGAGTCCCTGTGGCATGCAATAGCCTTCAGAATGCACGTCCCGTGATCAGGCCGGGGGAGCTGACTGAATGGACATTTTCGCGATCCGCGATGAGGTGGTGGACGGCTACCGCGAGTTCACCACCAGCTTCGTCGACGCCCACGATGACCGGATCCGCACCTTCGTCGCAGACCAACTCGACAAAGGTGCCCAGTGGCCGGATCCACGCATCAGCCTCAACCCCTTCTTCGCCTCGGGCGGCACGATCAGCGATGCCGTAGCCAGCGGCCAACTCCATCCGGACTGCGCCCGGATCTTCCGCATCAAGGACGACGAGAACGACCAGGGCAAGCGTGAGATCGTCCTGCATAAACACCAACTCGATGCGATCGAGACAGCACGAACGGGGAACAGTTACGTCCTGACAACAGGAACGGGGTCTGGCAAGTCGTTGGCGTACATCATCCCCATCGTCGACCGGGTGCTCAGGGACAACGACCGTGGCCGTCGCAAGTCCGTGAAAGCCATCGTGGTTTACCCCATGAACGCGCTGGCGAACTCGCAGCGCCATGAACTTGAGAAGTTCCTCACCTACGGCTTCGGACGAGGCCGCGAACTGGTCACCTTCGCCCGCTACACCGGGCAGGAGTCCGACGAAGAACGGCACACGATCCTCGCCAATCCGCCGGACATCCTGCTGACCAACTACGTGATGCTGGAGCTGCTGCTCACACGCCCGCAGGAACGCGAGAAGCTCATCCGCGCAGCCCGCGGGCTGCAGTTCCTGGTCCTCGATGAACTGCACACCTATCGCGGTCGCCAAGGCGCGGATGTGGCCATGCTCGTCCGCCGCGTGAGGGAGGCGTGTGAGGCCCCAGCCCTGCAGTGCGTGGGCACCTCCGCGACGATGGCCAGTGGTGGTACGCGGCTGGAACAGAAGCGGGTCGTCGCTGGGGTGGCCAGTAGCCTGTTCGGCGCGGACATCGTCGCCGAACGAGTCATCGGCGAAACGCTCGAACGAGCCACCGACCCGCACGTCGCGGATGATCTTGCTGCTCTCAACCACGCCGCGAAGAACCCGCCGCCCACCGAGTTCGAGCAGTTGCAGATCCACCCGCTGGCCGCCTGGATCGAGAGCACGTTTGGGCTCACCGCCGATCCTGATGACGGCACCCTCGTGCGGCAGACGCCCACCACCATCAGCGCGGCCGCAGAAGACCTCGCGGACCTCACCGGCATCACAGCCGACGACGCGCAAGCCGCGATCAAGGCGACCCTCTCCGCAGGCTCGGCTGCCAGGCATCCCGTCACCGACCGGCCGCTGTTCGCTTTCCGGCTTCACCAGTTCCTGTCCAAGGGCGACAACGTCTACGTCTCCCTGGAGCAGGCCACCACGCGTCACATCACCGACCGCTACCAAGTAGCCGTGCCCAACCAGCCCGGCAAATCCCTGTACCCGCTGGCGTTCTGCCGCGAATGCGGGCAGGAGTACCTGGCCGTCGCCCGCGAAGAACGTAGCGGCGACATCGTCTACCGATCCCGCAGCAACCGCGACGGAACCGAGGGTGCCAACGCCGGGTACCTCTACATCAGCGACGATCTGCCCTGGCCGCTCACCACCGACGAGGCCGTAAATGAGGGGCGCATCCCTGACTCCTGGCTCAGCAACACCGACGGCCTACACCTACTGGACACCAAACGGAAGAACCTCCCAGTGCCGGTGTTCGTCACGCCCGATGGCACCCAAGTGGCTGGTGAGGGCACCGGCATGCCCGCCAGTCAGGCAACCGAAGGAACCCGCGCCGCGTTCGTGCCCAGCCCGTTCCAGTTCTGCTTGCGCTGCCAGGTCTCCTACGAGTCCCGCAGCAGCGACTTCACGCGGTTGGCATCCATGTCGACCGAAGGCCGCTCATCGGCGGTCACCGTCGTCACAACCCGACTGGTCAAGGCCTTGCGCGAGGTCGAGGACCCCAGCTTCACCGACACTGCCAAGAAGCTCCTGACCTTTGTGGACAACAGGCAGGACGCCAGCCTGCAGGCCGGACACGTCAACGACTTCGTTCAGGTATCGCTGCTACGCGCAGCGGTGCATGCCGCCGTCGAGCAGGCCGGACCCGAGGGTGTCGGCAGTGCGGACATCGCGGCGGCGGTCCTCGATCAGATGCGCTTACCTCTGTCCGCCTACGCGGTTGATCTGGACCCCGCCCCGCGGCTGCGTCGCAGCATCGACGAGGCACTGCGCAAGGTGGTGACTTACCGGCTCTACGGCGACCTCGAGCGAGGGTGGCGCATTGTCATGCCCAACCTGGAACAGGTCGGATTGCTGCGCATCCAGTACGAGGATCTGGACTGGCTCGCGGGCGCGGAGAGCCGCTGGGATGGGACCCATCCCGCGCTGCGAGCCGCTGAATCCGAGCAACGCGTCGAGATCCTGAGAACCCTGCTCGACGAACTGCGCAGGGCCCTGGCCATTGACGTTGACGAACTCTCCGAAGAAGGCTTCCAGAGGTTGCGCCAGCAGGCCGCCCAGTATCTTCGTGAGCCTTGGTCCATGGAACCCGACGAGAAGCCGGTCGTGGTCAAGACCGCTTACGCTCGGGGAACCCGCGGTGGTCGCGGCACCCCCAGCGACGCTCTGTACTTGTCGCCGCGCGGGGCGTTCGGTCGTTATGTGCGCAGCGGCCGCAGCCTCCCAGCTCAACCGCTCACCCTGGATGACGCCGAAGGGATCATCGACGACTTGCTGCAGGTGTGCACAAAAGCGGGGCTGCTGCGCGACATGGGCCGCGACGGGGACGGCTACGCCGGATACCGGGTGAATGCTGGCATCCTGCGTTGGACTCCCGGGGATGGCGCGAGCGCAGCAGAGGACATCATCCGCCGCACGACCCGCGACGAGCGCGGCCTGCGAGTCAACCCCTTCTTCAAAGATCTTTACCGCGAGTCGGCGGCGACTCTTGTGGGCATCCGGGCCAAGGAACACACGGCGCAGGTCCCGGCGGCCGACCGGGAACGTCGCGAGGAGGAGTTCCGTGAGCATCCCGAGCGGCTGCCGATGCTGTTCTGCTCGCCCACCATGGAACTTGGCGTGGACATCTCCAGCCTCAATGCGGTCGCGATGCGCAACGTGCCCCCGACCCCCGCGAACTACGCCCAGCGATCCGGACGCGCGGGCCGGTCCGGCCAGCCTGCGATCGTCGTCACCTACTGTGCGACCGGCAACGCCCATGACGCCTACTACTTCAAGCGCAGCGGGCAGATGGTGTCCGGCTCCGTGGCTGCTCCACGCCTCGACCTGACCAACGAGGATCTGGTCCGCTCCCACCTGAACTCCGTATGGCTGGCCGAGACCGGCCTGCACCTCGGACGCAGCATGCTCGACCTCTTGGATGTCCAGGAGGACGTCGGGCCGCTGGGCCTGCTGCCTGAGGTGTGGCGAACGCTGACAGACCCCGACTCCCAACATCGCGCACTGCGCCACGCCCGCGCTGTTCTGGCCAGCATCTCGGTCGATCTGCAGGCTGCGTCCTGGTATGAACCCGACTGGGCGGAGCGGGTCATTCAACAGGCGCCGGCGGAGTTCGACCGCACGTGTAACCGCTGGCGTGAGTTGTACCGCGCTGCCGCTCACGAACAGCAGGAGCAGAACAGGCTGGTCAACGACCCATCGAGTTCCCGGATCGCCCGCAACGCGGCGGTGGCCCGGCGGCGCGAGGCCGAAGCCCAACTGCGACTTCTGCTCAACGAGGACACCGACTCGTCCTTCACCGACTTCTACCCGTACCGGTACTTCGCCTCCGAGGGTTTCCTGCCCGGGTACTCGTTCCCGCGCCTGCCCTTGGCGGCCTTCATCCCGTCGGTCCGTCGCCGCACCGACGCCGGAGAGTACCTGCAGCGGGCCCGGTTCCTGGCCATCAGCGAGTTCGGTCCTGGCAGTCTCATCTACCACGAAGGTGCCCGCTACCAGGTCGAGCGGGTGCAGTTGCCGGCGTCCTCGCCCGATCAGCCTGGCTCGATCCAGACCGTCGACATCAAACGCTGCCAGGAGTGTGGCTACCTGCATGAGACCGAGGACCTGTTCGACGAGTGCCAGCACTGCGGCGAACCGTTGGGCCCGACAACCCACGGGCTCATGCAACTGCGCACCGTCTTCACGCGTCGTCGCCAGCGGATCTCCAGCGATGAGGAAGAACGCCGTCGCAGTTCCTTCGAACTGCAGACCTCGTACCGGTTCGCAGCTCGCGGTTCCCGCCCTGGGTCCGTGGACGCTGCGGTCAGCGACGACGCCGGTGAGGCCCTGCAGATGACCTACGGTGATGCGGCCACCGTCCGGGTGGCCAACCTCGGCCGCCGCAAGCGCAAACCGGGGGAGGACGGCTTCTGGCTCGACACCATCTCAGGGCGGTGGCTCACCGACCGCGCGGCTGAGGAGACCACCCAGGACGGGGACCTCGATGACGCCGGACGTGTCCAGACCAAACGCAAGGTCATTCCCTTTGTCGAAGATTCCCGCAACATCCTCATCGCTCGAGCCACCGCAACCCTCACCCATGAACAGGCCGTCACGCTGCGTCATGCACTGGAACGCGGCATCGAGGCAGAGTTTCAACTCGAAGGCGGGGAACTGGCCAGTCAGGAACTACCGGAGCCGCACGAGCGCGGCCGGATGCTGTTCATGGAAGCCAATGAAGGCGGTGCCGGTGTCCTGCGTCGGATCATCGATGAACCGGACGCCTTGGCCCGGGCGGCCCGCCGCGCGCTGGACATCGCCCATTTCGACCCCGACACGGGGGCTGACCTCCTCGCCGGTGCCGACGACCTGCACCGATGTGAGAAGGCCTGCTACGAGTGCCTGCTGGCCTACGACAACCAGATCGATCACCCGAGCATCGACAGGCACAGCATCCGGAGACTGCTGTTGCGCCTGTCAGTTAGTCGGACCACCGCCGACGCCACCGCGTCCCAGCCCGAAGCGGCCGAGTTGCTTGCGGCGTGCGACTCGTCTCTGGAACGCGAGTTCATCCACTACCTGCTCGACCACAGTCACAGGCTGCCCAACCACGCGCAACGCCTTGTCGAGGCGGCGACCGCGCGCCCCGACTTCGTTTACGAGACCACCCACGGGCCGGTCGCGGTCTTTCTCGACGGCCCCGCACACGACGGTGAACGGCAGCGCACCAAAGACGTTCAAGCGGAGGAGCGTCTGCAGGATCTGGGTTGGCTCACAGTACGCATCCGCCACGACGATGACTGGGACGCCACTGTGCGGAGGTACGAGAGCGTGTTTGGGGCGGGCCGGTGACGGTCGGGCGGGGGTCATCGGCCACGAGCTGTCGGACGGCGGCGTAGGCCTCCGAAGTCAGGCAGCCCTCGACGTTGGGCAGCGCTTCGACGGTGGCCCTGATGTTGCTGGGCGGGATCGGGCCAAGCGCCCGCGGGTAGCGGGACCACCTGGCGCGCTCCGCGGCACTCTCAACGAGCGAGTGGATCACATCCAGTGTTCGGGGCGGTGGAGGCTGGCTCTTGGGCTCACGACGATGGGAGGTAACTGATTGTCAGAGATCCGCCCATGACCGAGTACGAAACTTGCGTCTGCGGCCTGTCGGAGCGCATCGCTGATCCGCTGAGGCGGAAACACGACCACGATTCGAACGTCCGGCTTGAGGCGCCGTGCTGATTGGATGGCCGGCACGAAGTCCGCGTCGCCGCTGATGAGTAGAGCCGTGTCGTAGTCGTTGCGTGCGGCACCTTCCACAAGGCGTACAGCGAGGCTGACGTCGGTTTCCTTCTCCTCGTAGGAGATGCGCTTGGTGTGGCACGTGTGGCAGTGAAGAGTTCTGCGCTGAAATTTGCCGCGCACTACCTCAACCTTGCTGCAGGCCGTTTCGAGTGCCTGCAGGTAAGTGTCTTGCCGCTGAAGAGCCGCGGGTTCGTCTCGCACCATGGCCGTGAAGTAGATGACGGAGACCAGCGTCTGACCGGGTTTGAGCAGGTCGCGAGACAGCCCCTCCAGATCAAGCCACAGGTGTGCGCGACCGGATGAGGCCTTCAGTCCGTGGTAGAGGTTGAAACCGTCGATGAACACAGCACAGCGCTGCAACCGCACGGGTTCTGCCATGCCCATATTGTCGGCTACAGTGGTAAATACCCCGCCGGGGGGATGACCCCCGGTCCGACGGCTCCGGTGCACAACCGGAGCCGTTTCTTGTCTGCGGCCACACACTGATCAACCGAGGACATGCCTCGGTTTCCCGCCACCTCGCTGATGGGGGACTATCGACTGTGTGTACGTACTATAGACGTACACAAATGCTGAGTGAACCTGGGAGCATCGAGATGGCCGCTGCCGAATCCCCCCGAACAAAGCGCATCAACATGCGCCTCACCGAAGAGGCCTACGACACCATCAAGCGGGCTGTTGAACTGCAGCAGCAGGACATGACGTCGTTCGTCCTCGGGGCTGCCCTCGAACGCGCCCGTGCCGTGCTCGCCGAAGACCTGATCCTGCGTCTCACCCCGCACGAGATCCGCCAGTTCGAAGATGCCCTCGACCGTGAGCCGCAGGTGATCCCGCAACTGGAGGCCATGATTCGTCGCTTCGGCGTGGACACGAAGGACCAGCAGCGCGCCTGATCGGATAGCCGCCGACCAGAATGGCCCCATGACGGGGACAACCTACGCTGCCGGAACGCTGGTCCGTGCCCGCGACCGCGAGTGGGTTGTTCAGACTGGAAGCACTCAGGACTTCTTGGTTCTGCGTCCCATGGGCGGAGGGTCCGCCGACGAGACGGGGATCTTCCCGGACCTTGAACCCGTCGAGCCGGCCACCTTCGCCGCACCGACCACACGCGACCTCGGTGACCACGCCTCCGCGCGATTGCTGCGCGACGCGCTGCGCATTGGGTTCCGGTCCAGCGCCGGGCCGTTCCGCAGCCTCGCGTCTCTGGCCGTCGAACCCCGCTCGTACCAGTATGTGCCGCTACTCATGGCACTGCGGCAGGACACCGTGCGACTGCTCGTCAGCGACGACGTCGGTATCGGCAAGACCGTGGAAGCGGGACTGATCGCCGCCGAACTCCTCGCGACCGGACAAGCCCGAGGCTTGTCGGTCCTGTGCTCCCCGGCGCTGGCCGAGCAATGGGCCGACGAACTGCGTGACAAGTTCGGTCTCGACGCCACCCTTGTCCTGCCGAGTACCGCCACCAGGCTGCAGCGCGGGCTCGGACTCGACGAAACCATCTTCGGCCGCTACCCGATCACCGTCGTGAGCACGGACTTCATCAAGTCCCCCGTCCGCCGCGACGAGTTCGTGCGCGCCGCACCTGACCTACTGATCGTTGACGAGGCCCACACCGCAGTCTCCGACGGCAGCGGTCAGGGCGCAGGCCGCGGACGCACGCAACGCCACGAACTCCTGCGCCGTCTGGCTGCCGACCCACACCGGCATCTGCTGCTCGTCACCGCAACACCACACTCAGGCCAGGACACCGGCTTCCGCAACCTGCTCGAACTGCTGGACTCCCGACTCGTCGGCATCGATCTGGACCGGGCTCAGGACCGCGCTCTACTGGCCCAGTACTTCGTCCAGCGCCGTCGCGGCGACATCCGCCGCTACCTCGACCAGGACACCCCTTTTCCCCGGGATCGTGAATCCCAGGAGCGCCCCTATGCGCTGCACGCGCACTACCGCGACCTATTCGATGACGTGCTCGACTACGCCCGCAGCAGCGTGCTCGATGACGACGGCCAGACCGTGCGTCAACGCGTCCGCTGGTGGTCGGCCCTGGCCCTGCTGCGATCCCTGGCATCCAGCCCCGCCGCCGCTGCCGCCACCCTGCGCACCCGCGCTGCCAACGCCGCCGCCGTCACTGCCGACGAGGCAGACCTGCTCGGCCGCGCCAGCGTCCTGGACCTCGCCGACGACGAAGCGATCGAGAGCACCGACACCACCCCCGGTGCCCTCACCGCAGACGAGGACCAGACCCCGGAACGCCGCAGACTCCTGGCCTTCGCCCGGACAGCAGAATCCCTGCAGGGACCCAAGCAGGACGTCAAACTCGCCGAGCTGTTCCGCGTCGTGGACGACCTCCTACGCGACGGCTACCACCCGATCGTGTTCTGCCGCTACATTCCAACCGCCGAGTACGTCGGCGAACACCTCGCCACCCACCTCGGCAAGAAGGCCCGCTGCGCGGTCGTCACCGGCACCCTGCCCCCGGCCGAACGCGTAGCCCGCATCGCCGCCCTCACCGACGAGCCCGGACCCGTCGTGCTCGTGGCGACCGACTGCCTGTCCGAGGGCGTCAATCTGCAGGAGAACTTCGACGCCGTCGTCCATTACGACCTCGCCTGGAACCCCACCCGCCACGAACAGCGCGAAGGCCGGGTCGACCGGTTCGGGCAAAGCCGCGACGTGGTGCGGGCCGTCACCTTGTACGGCACCGACAACCAGATCGACGGCCTCGTGCTGGAGATCCTGCTGCGCAAACACGACGCCATCCGCAGAGCCACCGGAGTCAGCGTCCCTGTGCCCGACAGCAGCGACCATGTGATGAACGCTGTGCTGGAAGGGCTTCTGCTGCGCGGCCGCGACTACAGCGGCGAGCAGTTGACCCTCGACGGACTGGCTGAACCCGCCCGCGAAGCCCTTGACGAGGCATGGACCTCTGCGGCGGACAAGGAGAAGGCGAGCCGCACCAAGTACGCGCAGGACGGCATCAAACCCGAAGAGGTGGCCCGCGAAGTCGATGAGGTGCGCGCCGCGCTCGGAGGCAGCCAGGACATCGAGACGTTCGTCTACACGACGCTCACCGCCCTTGGCTCCGCGGTCAACCCGACCGATGCGGCCGTCATCGCCTCCACGGCCGCTCTTCCCCGCGCCCTGGCCGAAGCACTCACACCCGGCCACCGGGAGCCGCTGCCCTTCCACCGGCAACCCCCGGCACCCGCGAAGCACGCACTGCTGGCCCGCACCGACCCGGATGTCGAGGTCATCGCCCGCTACGTCCTGGACGCCGCACTCGACCCCGATGCCCTGCCCAGCGACCTCTCCCGACGTCTGGCCCGCCGGGCAGGGGTGTTCCGCACCCCAGCGGTGAGCGCCCGCACGTCGGTGCTGTTGCTGCGCTACCGGATGAACCTCACACTGCCTGGTCGCGACGGACCTGCCCACCAGGTGGTCGAGCAGGCCGAGATCGTCGCCTACACCGGGCGTGCCACCGACCCGGCGTGGCTGACCGCGCAGGACGCCGCCGGCATCTTCACCGCCGGCGCCGCATCCATCGGGGCCGGGCCCCTGGCCGAGCAAGCACTGCAACGCACCCTCGACGACCTGCCGGACCTCACGCCGCACCTCGACCGGTTCGCCACGCAGGCGGCTGAGGGAGTCCACGAGTCACATCGCCGGGTGCGCCGGGCAAGTGGCGACCGGCTGCGGGGACTGTCCGTCGAGCCGATCCTGCCCGCCGACGTGCTCGGTGTCTGGGTCTACCTGCCGGAGGCCAGCGCATGAAGCCCACCGTGATGGGTGGGGTCTCCACCGTGCGCGTGGTCGGAGGAGTGCTCCCTGCGGATGTGGTGGGACGCGCTCTCGCGGGGGATCTGCCGGGCATGAGCGCCGGTGACTACCACCTGGCGTCCGGCGAGCGGATCTCCGCGGCGGCCGCCCGATCCTGGGACTACCTGCTCGGCGCCTACGCCGCCTACCGAGCGTCGCTGTCCACCCAACCCGACGGAGTCGCGACCGGCCTCACCCGCGAGAAGTGGCTGCTGCTCCTGCTGCGCGAACTGGGCTATGGACGGGTCCCCACGACCCCCGGTGGGCACATCGAGGCCGGGGACGACGGGGATGTCCGGCGCTACCCGGTCAGCCACCTGTGGGCCGACATCCCCATGCACCTGCTCGGCTGGGGTATCGACCTCGACCGCCGCACCGAAGGCGTCCCAGGCGCGGCCCGGGCGCCGCAGGCGATGGTGCAGGAACTACTCAACCGCAGCGACCAGCATCTGTGGGCGTTGCTGTCCAACGGTCGGGTTCTGCGCATGCTGCGCGACTCCTCAGCGCTGGTCGGTCAGGCTTACGTGGAGTTCGACCTTGAGGCGATGTTCGACGGGGAGCTGTTCAGCGACTTCGTCGCCCTGTTCACGATGTGCCACGAGTCCCGGCTGGAACTGCTGCCCGGCGAGCACGCCCCGGTCACCAACAGGTGGATCGAACGTTGGCGCGACGACGCGATCACCACCGGCACCCGGGCTCTGCAAGACCTGCGCCGCGGCGTGGAACACGCCATCGAAGTACTCGGCACCGGCTTCTACCAGAACCCAGCCAACGTGCAGTTGCGGCAGCGCCTCGCCAGCGGCGACGTGACCCCCGCGGACTACCAGCGGTCCCTGCTGCGGCAGATCTACCGGCTGCTCTTCTGGTTCGTCATCGAGGACCGCGGGCTGCTGTTCGACCCGTCGGCCGACGACCTCGCCCGCGACCGCTACACCCGCTACTACTCCTCAGCACGGCTACGGGCGCTGGCCCGCCGGTCACTCGCCGGACGCCACCACGACCTGTGGCAGCAAGTGCGTCTCGTCCACACCGGCCTCGCCTCGACGCAGGGTCTGGCGCAACTCGGACTGCCCGCCCTCGGCGGACTGTTCGAGAACACCGCCCTGGACGTGACCGACACCTGCGAACTGGCCAACAGCCACCTTCTTGCGGCCGTGCGGCTGCTGTCCACCACCCACGACAAGGCGGGCCAGCGGGTCGTGGACTTCACCCACCTCGGCGCGGAGGAACTCGGCGGAATCTACGAGGGACTGCTGGAACTGCATCCGTCCTTGGACACGGGCACAGGGGAGTTCCGGCTGACCACCGGCGCCGGCAATGAGCGCAAGACCAGCGGCTCCTACTACACCCCCTCGGAGCTCATCGCCTTGGTGCTGGACGAGGCTCTGGACCCCGTCCTCGACGAGGCGCGGGACGAGCAGGCGCTGCTCGACGTGACCGTCTGCGACCCCGCATGCGGCTCCGGGCACTTCCTGGTCGCTGCGGCCCGGCGCATCGCGGTGCGATTGGCGGCGGTCCGGTCGGGGGAGTCAGAACCGACCCCGACAGCAGTGCAGGCGGCACTGCGCGATGTGGTGACGAGGTGTATCTACGGGGTCGACCTCAACCCGATGGCCGCGGAGTTGGCGAAGGTGTCACTGTGGCTGGAGGCCGTCGAACCGGGCAAACCGATGGCCTTCCTCGACGCGAACATCCGCGTGGGCAACGCACTGCTTGGAACAACCCCTGCCCTGCTGGCTGCAGGGGTCCCCGACGAGGCGTTCGTCGCGTTGACCGGGGACGACAAGAAGACCGTCGCGGCGCTCAAGAAGGACAACAAGCGACAGCGACTGCAGGCTGCCCGCGGGGAACAGCACGACGTGCTTTTCGGGGAGGTCACTGCTCCCACGTCCAACCGGGGGCTGGCTGCTGAGCTGCAGTCGATTACCGCAGGACTCACGGATGCAAGCCTGGTGGACCTGCACACCGCCGCCCGACGCTTGGCCGACTTCGAAGCCTCACCCGAGCGGCAGCAGGCGATCACCGCCGCCGATGCGTGGTGTGCGGCATTCACCCAGCCCAAGACGGCGCAGACCACGGCGGTGGCGGTGACCGACGACACTGTGAGGCAACTGTCGGCTGGTGATCCCGTGACCGTCGAGACGCTGACATTGGTGCACGCCGAGGCCAGCCGCCACCGCTTCTTCCACTGGCACCTGGAGTTCCCGCACATCTTCGACTCCACCGGCCAACAGTCGCCGATGGGCTGGTCCGGTGGATTCACGGTAATGGTGGGCAATCCGCCGTGGGAGACGCTGCAGATGACGGAGAAGGAGTTCTTCGCGGAGGCAGCCCCGGAGATCGCGACGGCCGCAAACGCGTCAGCAAGGAAGAAGTTGATCGCTGCCCTCGCCAAGTCGGACCCACCGCTCCACCGCAAGTACATAGAGGCGCTCAGAGAGACGGAGGCCGGCAATCACCTGGCGCGGGGTGGCCGTTTCCCGCTCACAGCGCGAGGCAAGGTGAACACGTACTCCCTGTTTGCTGAGACGTTTCGGGATCTCATCGCATTCGAGGGGCGGTGCGGGTTCATCGCACCGACGGGTCTTGCCACTGACGCGACCACCGCCCCGTTCTTCGCCGACACCCTTCGCGCCAAGCGGCTGGCAGCGTTCTACGACTTCGAGAACGAGGCGAGGATCTTCGCAGGTGTGCACCACGCATATCGCTTCGCCGTCTGCTGCATGACCGGTGGGATCGCCTCGCCCACGACCCGCCTTGCCTTTGTCATCCGGCACATTGCCGATGTCCCTGAGCGACGGTTCGCCCTCTCTCCCGACGAGGTGCTGCTGCTCAACCCCAACACCGGAACACTGCCGGTGTTTCGCTCCCGCCGCGACGCGGAGATCACGATCGGGATCTACAAGCGCCACCCGGTCCTCATCCGGGAAGGCGTCGAGGACGGCAACCCATGGGGTCTGCGCTTCAAGCAGGGGCTCTTCAACATGGCCAGCGACTCGCACCTGTTCAGGACCGCCGAGGAGTTGGAGGGGCTGGGTGCTGAGTTCGATGGCTGGGCCTGGGCCCGGGGCGAGCTGCGCTGGCTGCCGCTGTACGAGGCGAAGATGGTCAGCCACTACGACGACCGGTTCTCGACCTACGCCGGTGCGACACAGGCTCAGTTGAACGTGGGATCGCTACCGCGGTTGACGGATGCCCAGCACGCCGACCCGTCGTGTGAGCCGCTGGCGCGGTACTGGGTCGATGAGGAGGAGGTGGGGAAGGCACTCGATCGCTTCGAGTCAAGTTGGCTGGTGGGATGGCGGAAGATCACGAACTCCGGCAACGAGAGGACTTTCGTGGTCCAAGCCATGCCCGTTACCGCATACGGTGACTCCCTTCTTCTCGCCTTCCCCTCGCCTTCCGTCCGGTGGTTCCTACTTCAGGCGACCCTAAGCAGTCTCGCCTTCGACTACGTCGCACGGCAGAAACTAAGCGGCAACAACTTCCAGTACTACATCTTCAAGCAATTGCCCTCCCCTTCCCCCGGCGTCCTCGACGCCACCACTCCATGGTCCGACGAACCCCTCGCCGACTGGCTGCGTCCGCGTGTCCTCGAGCTGACCTACACCTCCTATCGGATGGCGCCGTACGCCCGATCCCTGGGCTACGACGGCCCGCCGTTCGGTTGGGACCCGGAACGCCGCGCGATCCTGCGTGCCGAGATCGACGCAGCCATGATGCACATCTACGGACTGCAGCGCGACGAAGTGGAACACGTCCTTGACTCGTTCCCCGTGCTGCGCAAGTACGAGGAGAGGGACCTCGGGGAGTTCCGGACGAAGCGGCTGGTGCTGGAGTTCTACGACGAAATGTCCGCGGAACTGCGCCAGTTGGCCAAGCCCGAGTGGGCCACCGGGCATTGAGGGGAGGGAGTAATCGTGGTACACGAACCGCCTATCCAGATCCGCTACCGCAGCGTTGGTAGTCATGAGGCGCTTGGGCGATTGACACGTGACGGACTCAAGGAATGGACCCTGTTAGAGCACCCGCAATGGGATGAAGACCTCTGTGTCCAACTTGCGGAAGCGCTCCCAGACAACCCTTGGGCCGCGGCGCCACAAGTGGCCTTCGCATCTGATGAACAGGGTGGGCCCCCGCTGATCTTCGCCAATTACGCGATAGACGATGTCGGGCGAATCCTTGTCCGTGGCAGTCAACTGCAATGGCACGTCCGCCCGGCGGACTTGGCCCGAGCCTCCACCGAGCACCTCAATCGAGGTGATCAGAGTTGCATCTTCTTGGTCATCGAGGAGTACGGCCTGGGTGGCAACGGCCACATGAGTTGGCAAGGCCTTCTGCAGACAGCTGCTGACGAGACGATGAGAAACGTCTACTGGTTGGGACTACTGGGACTCTTCAGCGCCGGCAGGAAGAAGTTCGAGAAGCGTCGATTCGCCAAGGCGCGGGCGTTGGCCAGAGTGTGGGTCGAGTATCAGGGCGTGATCGGGCCCACCGAGTTGCGTGAATACGTTGACACACGAGATAGCTGGGACGTGGAGAGACTGGCACGTCGCCTTGCTCTCCCGGTCAAAGGCACGGAGGAGTTGCTCAAACGACTTGGGTATGTGCATCAGCCAGGCACAGGCGAATGGGCGAGGTCGGATCAGCCGAAGGCTCTGCGCCGACGGGATAGCTGGATCGACATGGAGGGCCCGCCTTGGGTTGACATGCCGGCGGGCGAGTCTTCCTCTGGACGAAAATCTGTGTCGAAGTCGAAAGGCAAGCGGAAGAAGGGCAAGTCGTCCTCCCAGTCCAGCAAGGGGAAGCGGTAAGAGGTTGGGACATAAAGCCGACCCAAGTCGACACCGCGTCGATCACGCCCATACGGGCGCGGAGACTGTCGTGCTCAAGTAAGCCGCTGGTTCGCAAACCGTACATGTGGCAACAAGGAGGTTTCGTCCAGCACTGCAGGGGGGATCCCGAGAGCGTTCGTTCCAGATTGGGGGAAGTCATGGGCCTCTTCACTAAGAGAGCACTGTCAGTAACGCCAACATCGCCCTACCGGGCAGACAACATGCGTCCGTCGTGGATGCAACAGAACGTGGAAGCGATCGCGTACACCGGTACATCCGAACTGGCCGTGGTAGGAGAGGCTGCCTACCAAAGCAACCTGTGGTCCATCGTGGGGCGCCAGGAGGACCGCGTGAGAGTGCCTTGCTACGGCTTCCTTGTTGCCGAAGACGGCAACCCGTACGACCCCAACGCTGTCGCTGTCTTCATCGGCGGCAACAAGGTGGGCTACCTCAGCCGAGAGGACGCAATCCGCTTGCGTCCAGGAGTGATCCGCCTCCTCAAAGAGCACCGGAAGCCGATCGCACTTGAAGGTGTCATCGCTGGTGGAGGATCTCGTGAGGACTCAAGGATAGGAAACCTGGGCGTGTGGCTTTCCTACGATCCGGTGGACTTCGGGCTCCGGGACTGACGCACGCCCAAACACGCAGGGTGGCGAACAGGAAGCGCAATCGTCAGAGGTCGACACGAGTTCTCCGAGATGCGAATGGATGAGCGCGATGATGGGCATTGGCTAACGCGAACTGCAGGGGCAGGCGCTGATGAGTTACTCCGGGTTAGATGTCGGTGCCACTCACCCCGCGCCGGTCGGCCCGCGCCAGCCACAATCAGTCCTGAGGCCACGGAGGGAGACAGGCCATGACACGTATCTGGGTGGTGAGAGCCGGCACCAAGGGGTCACTGACCGACCTGACCCAGCGTGAGTCCGTGGTGTGCATCGGCTGGGGTGAACTCGGCGATCTGGCAGCCATCGAGGATCCGGAAACGTTGCGTGCGCGCATCGACAGCGTGTACGTGGAGGACTCCCCTGCGATCCGATCGAAGCATTTCTCGCAGACCCGGGCGTTTCGCTTCGACCTGCATGACGGCGATCTCGTTGTCGCTCCTGGTCCGCCTGGCGGTGAGTTGCATCTGGGGCGCGTGGTTGGCGACTGCGAGTATCGTCCGGACCTTCCCGCTGAGGCTCGACAGGTCAGGCCCGTCCAATGGCTCGGCTCCTTCCGCCGTCAGGACCTGCAAGAGGATCTGCAGAACACGCTGGGCAGCCTGCTTACGGTCTTCGAGGTCAAGCAGGCGGGAGCCGATGAGCGCTTTCTGGCGGTGATCGAGGGGAAGTCTGATCCTGGTCCGCTTGGAGTCGAGACGACGGAGAAGCGACGGGCCCAGTTGAAGCGATTGCGTGCCGCCCTGGAGATTCTGGCCGAGGAGCCGAGGGGACTCCACAAGGATGAGGTGTACCGACGGGCAGTGGAAGTGGTCCCTCTGGTCGACGGCGAGGACGGCAGGGTCAGCGGTGGCCGTGCGGCGGCTCAGGTGACGTTGGAGTGGATGAGCAGCAATTACGCGTTCGCGACATGGATGACCAAGTACAACGGCCGGTGGATGGTCACTCGATCAGGCAGACAGGCCCTGGAGGACTACCGGGACCCGGTCGCAATGTGGGACGCCACCGAGTCCTTGGCTGAAGAACTGGGACTGAAGACTCCAGACCCGCAGCCAACTGCTGATGACCTGGCCACGCGGATCCAGCCTCAAACCGACGACTATCGGGTCCGACGACTGGCCAGAGCCATGCTGGTTAGTGGCCTTGGATCGGGGAGGTCGACTATCGACCCGCAGGTACGCGCATGGTCTGCCGAGACGGTTGACGAGCTGTACCGGCTGTACAACCTTCACCCTGACGAATCCGACCGCAAGTTCCTCGAGAAACTGCGCGATCAACTGGAGGAGGCCTCCGATGCCGCGGTCCTCCTTGCTGCGGAACTACTGACGCTGCATCAACTGCCCGTGCTCAACTTGACTGACTCCACCAAGCGCGACCGAATCCGCGCCATCCTGTCGTGGGCAGACGAGGTGTACTCCCCAACCACCGAGATGTACCACGCCTTCTCACAGGGGAGTTGGAGCGGTGGTCAAGGCGCTCACACGCTCATCTGGCGGGCAATCCATGACTGGATCGCCTTCCTACGCCACTGGTGGACTCTTGAAGAGTCGGTCCGCTCAGCCGCGCTCAACGATCCGTGGGCGTGGAGCACGCTCCTGACGGATTCCGAGGCACTGACGATGGCCAGCCAACGGGAAGCATTGAGGTACCTGGCGCTTCCGCACCACTTCCTCCCCGTGACCAGTGTTCAGCACAAGACCCTGATCGCCGATGCCTTCCGCTACGAGGTCGGTGCGGACTCGGGGGACCTGAACCGCGACCTGTTCGACATAACGGTTGCCCTGCAGAAGGACTCGGGCGCTCCGGTGGAGTACTACCGCTCGCCCTGGCTTGAGCTCTGGACCCCGCCGCCACGCTCGGGACGGGCTTGGCTCATCCGTGGCTCAGGAGTCAGCGGACGAAACCTGATCCCCGACTGGCTCAAGGACGGCTTCGTCTCGTTACCGGCCGCCAACCTCCCGCACATCGATCCCCCCTACGAGCGCAGCGCCGTCCATGACGCCATCAGCGAGGCGCATGGCGGTCGCAACGCTGACTACCGACGTCGCAAGACTCTTGACTACTCGATGTTCCTGCACGACATGAAGCCCGGCGACATCGTGGTGACCCAAGCAGACCGGCAGGTGTGGGTGGGAACCGTCTCCGGGGAGCCTGTGTGGGACGACGCGAACCGGGCTGTCTCTGGTCTTCGTCGGGCTGTGACGTGGGAGCAACAGGGTTATCCGCGCAGCGAACTTCCTGACAGCTTGAGTGAGCGGCTGAAGGGGATCCAGAATGACGTCACCGACATCAGCGACGGCCGCGACGCGTTGGCCCAGCTGATTGAGCCGCCGGAGCAGGGCGGTGACCCGGGCGGCGAAATCATAGAGATCCTCCCGGCGGACCTTGCGGCCCCAAGTCAGGAACTCGCCGACAGTCTTCACATGCCGCTGGACTGGTTGGAGCGCTTCACCTCGACGATGCGTCGACGTAAGCAGGCCATCCTGTTCGGCCCGCCCGGGACCGGTAAGACGTATCTCGCGCGGAAGTTGGCCGAGCACTGGGCCGACGCGGATAACGTCACGCTCGTACAGTTCCACCCATCGGTGTCGTACGAGGACTTCATCGCCGGTTACCGGCCGGAGACCTCTGACGCTGGGGGAGTAGGTTTCGTGCTGCGGCAGGGGCCGTTCATGCGACTCGCTGAGAGGGCCAAGGACGATCCCGTTAGCCCGTACATCCTGATCATCGATGAGATCAACCGCGCCAATCTGGCGAAGGTCTTCGGTGAGTTGTACTTCCTCCTCGAGTACCGTGACGCACCGATCGAGCCGCTGTACGCCGATGACAGCAGCAAGCAGTTCACGCTGCCGCCCAACGTGTACATCATCGGCACCATGAACACCGCCGACCGGTCCATCGCCCTGGTGGACGCAGCCATGCGCCGACGGTTCGCGTTCCTGCAGATGCACCCGGACAGTCCGCCGGTTCAAGGTGTCCTCCGCGACTGGCTTGCAGCTGAGGAACTACCCGGCGAGGCAGCCGAGTTGCTGGATGCCCTCAACGAGCGGATCCCACATCGAGACTTCGCCATCGGTCCGTCGTACTTCATGCGTCCCTGGGTGTACAGCGACGACGATGGGTTGGACGAGGTGTGGGAGACCGACCTACTGCCGCTGCTGGAGGAACACCACGCCGGTGAAGACGTGAATGTGCGCAGCCGCTACGGTCTGGACGTCTTACGCCGTGCTATCGGCGCCCCCGTGCAGGAGGACGCGGAGTAGCCCGGTGCGCCTGGACCTGAGAGAGATCGACGACTGGCAGTCAGTACCACTGTCAGCGCTGCTGTCCGACCTGCTCGCCGCCAGCGAGGCCGTGCAACTGCGACCTGCGGGACGTGGCCTGTGGGACGTCAAGGCCAATGGGTGGGTGGGGGCGGCAGTGCTCGGCGACCGCTCCGGGACCTGGGTTGACCTACGGGTGGAGCCCAAGGTCACGATTGATCGGCTGCTGTTCCTCATGACGTACGCCAACAGCCGAGGCGTATGGCGGGAGGAATCCGTCGACCTGCCGCCGGCGATGGACTTGCCCGCTGGCGTGGCCGAGGTGTTCGTGCGTGTCGCAGACAGGGCGCTTCGCCAAGGGGTGCTGCAGGGATATCGCACAGTCGAGGAAGCAGGCATGACCTTCCGCGGACGTCTGCGCGAGTCCGATCAGATCCGGCGCCGATTCGGGATGGCTCTCCCAGCCGAGATCGTCTACGACGACTACGGCCCTGACATCGCCGAGAACCAGATTCTGCGGGCGGCCCTGTGGCGGGTCATGTCCATCCCCGGTGTTCCATCCATGACGCGTCGGCGACTGACCCGACTGCGCCAGAGACTTGTGAACGTGACCGATCTGCACGGTGGGCAGCGTCTTCCGACGTGGCAGCCCTCGCGGCTGAACGCCCGGTACCAACCCGCCCTGCGCCTGGCGGAGTTGATTCTGCACTCCTCCTCGTTCGACCTCGGTCGCGGTGCGGTGCCCGCCGTTGGCTTTCTCGTATCCATGCCGGCGGTCTTCGAAGCTTTCGTGACCGTAGCTCTGGGGCAGGAGTTTGAGCGCCGCTTCGGTGGTCACGCAGTCATGCAGGACAAGAAGTGGTTCCTCGATGCAGGCCGCGACATCGCGTTGCGACCAGACCTGGTGTGGTACTCATCGCCCGGACATCCAGCAGTCGTGGTCGATGCCAAGTACAAGGCCGAGTCCATTGCCGGCTTCCCGAACGCCGATGTGTACCAGATGCTGGCCTACTGCTCTGCGCTGCGACTCCCGGTCGGGCACCTGGTCTATGCCAAGGGGTTCGGAGATGTGCGCGGTTATCGGCTCCCGAACACGGGGGTAGACGGGGCGGGCGTTGAGGTCGTGGCTCACGCGCTGGACCTCTCCCAGGAGCCTGACGGGTTGCTTCGGCAGGTGGGGGAGTTGGCTGAAGGGGTCATTGCAGTACCTCAGCCACGCTGAGTTGTCTACGCTCCACGACCGCTGTGCGAGGTCGCAATCGCTGCTTCGGATACATCAACGGGATGTGGCGAAGTTGTGCTAAAAGCACAGATCCGCATTTTTGTGTCCGATTTGATCCGGTATTGGGAGTCGATTAGCACACAATTCTGGCAAAGACAGACAAGCTCAATGCAAGATCATGGAACCATGAACCCCGTAAAATCCCTGATCAAGGGCAGTTTCTTGGTGAAGCCCCGTCCCCGGATTGAACGGACGACCACCCTCCTGCAAAGCGATGTGTCGTCCGGCCCACTCTCGGCCACATTTGGACCCTCTTGACGGCCCAGAATTAGCACAAAAAAAGCACACATCCTTGACAACGTTTGACAACAGTTGACCACTCCCGAGGAGGTTTCGCCATTAAATGTCCGAAAAGTCGGAAAATTCTGGGGCTGAAAGTGAGTTATTCCACAGAGGGTATCTGAAGGTAAAATGCCTGATCAGAGGCACATTTGGAGCCCCGTGTCCGGATTGAACGGACGACCTTTCGCTTACAAGGCGAGTGCTCTACCACTGAGCTAACGGGGCGATACGCCCACGATACCGACGCCTGCCTGGGTGAGGTTGACGTGACCTTGATCTCGTGCGGGTTCCCGTCGTTGCCTTCGGCGGGGATACTGAGGCTATGCCGTTCACCGTGTCCCATGCCGCCGCTGTGCTGCCCATGGGCCGCCGGTTGTCGGCATCG
>JAKOZM010000312.1 GCA_029779995.1 Actinomycetes bacterium | reverse complement strand
AAGATGACGGTTTACCGGCTCGTGCACGGCGGCGAGCTTCCGGCCGTCCGGGTGGGGCGGTCCTTCCGAGTTCCGGAGGACGCCGTCCACACCTACCTGAGCACGTCCTTCGTCGACACCGCCTGACGGCGCGAAAAGGCACGACCCGAACGGGGCAGGAGCGGCAGCAGGTATGCCGTTCCGGCCCCGTTCGCATGTCCGTTGCAGCCCAGGCATGGCCCGAAGGTCATGCGCCGGTCTGTCAACAGTAAAGACTTCGCCAGGGCCTGGTCTTGATTCTCCACGTTGGCTTGATGACGATCCCCGCGCTCCAAGACAATCCACCTGTCGGGCGTCTGCCCGGCACCGCGAAGAAGCGGTGGGGGAAAAGGAGAAATAGTATGCTTCGTCATGCGCGAAATCGGGTTGTGTCTGCAATGGGGGCGCTTGTCTTGGCCGCCGGTCTCGGCGTGTCCACGGCTAGCTCCGCAGTCGCTGCCGCTGTCCCACTGAGCGTGACCACGTCTCCGGTCGCCGGCGGCTACTCGATGTCACCAGCGGGGAACGTGCTGGCGACCTTCAATCTCAACGTCACCGGTGTGGACACGACGAGCTTCACGCTCGCCGTTGCCGCCACTGGGACTCCCGTGCCTGCTGCGGTGACCTACAACAGCACCTCTCGGGTGGCGAAGCTCGATCCGACCGTGAATCTCGCCTCGGACACGGTCTACCGGGCGACGCTCAGCACCGCGATCCGCAGCGGCAGCGAGGTCCTTCCGGCGACCACGTGGACCTTCACGACGGGTCTGGCACCCGTGGCGCAGTACCGCTGGCCCGTCCCTTCCTCGACGGCTGTCGAGCCCTGGACGATCGCCCAGATCACGTTCAATGAGGTCGTGACGGGAGTCAACGCGTCGACTTTCACGCTGACGAACAACGCGACCGGAGCGGTGACCCCGGCGGTAGTCTCTTCGGATCTTGGCCGGGTGTGGAGATTGGTGCCTTTATCGTCGATGGCTGAAGACACGTGGTACACAGTTCGGGTCGGCGGCGGGGCGACAGCAATTCGCGATCTCGCCGGAAATCCATTCGCGGCGACGTCCTGGACATTCCTCACAGGAATGCGCCCGCTCCTGAAGAGTTGGAATATCCCGGCGAATGCCACGGGCGTGTCGACCCGGACCACGCTGGTGATGGGCTTCTCCGAGGCCATTACCGGAATCAGTGCATCGACGTTTACCCTCACGGTGCTCGCGACAGGGGCGGTCGTCCCGGCGAGCGTGACCTGGTCGTCAGCGACAGGCACCTGGGTTCTGGCCCCGACGGCACCACTGGCTGCGGCCACGCAGTATCGACTCTTCCTGACCGGCGGAACGACCGCGATTCGCGACCTCGCCGGCAACCCGCTCGCGTCGATGGCGTGGAACTTCACGACCGGGTGAGGTGAGGGCATCGCGACCGGGTCAGGGATCGGCCTCGGGCTTCAGTGGCCCGTCTCAGGCTGGGCGTTCGCCCTGACCCGGCTCGCGATGCGACTCAGGCCGACTGGGGTGATCCCCAGGTGCCGGGCGACGTCCTTCTGGGTGAGGTCATCCAGAAGATGGGGGTAGTCGTGTACGAACTGGCGGTAGCGCTCCTCGGGGGTCATCGTCAGCAGCTCCCGCTCCCGCTTCTCCTTGGCGAGCGTGTAGGAGAAGAGGGCAGCGAGGAGGGCGTTCGACCACTCGACGTAGCGGCTGCACAGCCATTCGAGGTGGCGGCCGTCCAGGCGGTCGAGCTCGGCGTGGCGCAGCGCGGTCGCCTTGGTGGGGCTGGCCGCCATCGCGCGCAGTGCCGGCACCTTGGGCACATTGTTCAGGGAGCCGAGCCGACGCAGGCCGGACGGGGCGATTGAACTCATCGACGCGACGATGTCACCCGGCTCGCAGAAGTTGACGATCCATTCGCGGCCCTGGCTGTCCGGAGCAGAGATGACGACGGTTCCCCGACGGACGACGTAGAAGTACGGCACGTTGGCGCCGATGTCGAAGAGGACGGTCCCCTTGCGCATCCTGACGACGTTGAGGTGTGGTGCGAGCGTGTCCCAGGCGGGCAGACTCCCGCCTGCGAGCGTCTCCAGGACCCCCCGAAGGGACGTGCCTGCCGCTGGCACTGACATCGGCATTACGTTGACCCCGAGCACGGTGACCCCTCCGCGTCCACCCTGGCAGCGCAGATTGCGCCGCTGGCTTGGCAACTTACCCTGGTAAGCATTCATTGTGCGTTGAGAGATGATCCCGATCAAGCCGACAACCCCAAGCTTGATCTGAGTTAAGTCACCTGGAGACAACGAGGGGGAGACCCGATACGCTGCCCTCGAAGCGGTTCCATAGTGTGAGTTGCGCGCCCGTCCCAGGGGGGACCCGGGGTCACGCGTGCTACGACGCTAGCGGGGAAGTCTGGTTTGGGGGGGCCCAAGCCTACCGTCATACGGGATGTGGGACCCGACGGAGGGAAAAGGACAACAATGAACGGTTCGATCTTTGCGATCGAGGCGCGGGGTTCCGGTGCGCACCGGGCGCCCTTGAGCCGCGCGGCCCGTGTCCGCCGATTCGCGGCTGGCGTGGTCATCACAGCGATGGCGATGCTCGGCCTTCAGGCGTCGCCGGCCTTGGCCGCCAACAGTTGCGGCGATGGCGTCGTGACCTGTGGAACGGTGGACAAGGAGGTTGTCGATCCGAAACCCATCTACCAGGTCGGGGAGACCGTCACCTATCGGCTCACCCTCCAGTGCAGCTCGTTGGAGCAGAACTGTGGCATCGGCACCATCACGGACGTCCTGGACCCCAACCTCTCGGTCACCACGGGCGCGGTCCGCCTTCCGAACCCGCTGCCCTACCCGATGACCTACTCGTGGGCAGGCAACATGAATCCCCCCGGCGTGTCCGGAGGCTTACTGGTTTGAGGGCTCCAGCTCCTGCTGGGCCTGTTGGTGAGCGTAGTGGTGGTTCTCGGCTTCGACGGGTGGGATGTCGCCGCAGTACTCGTAGAGGCGGTGGTGGTTGAACCAGTCGACCCATTCAGCGGTGGCGTACTCGACGGCGTCCAGGGTGCGCCAGGGGCCGCGGGGTTTGATCAGTTCGGTCTTGTACAGGCCGTTGATCGTCTCGGCGAGGGCGTTATCGAAGCT
>JAKOZM010000288.1 GCA_029779995.1 Actinomycetes bacterium | reverse complement strand
CGCGGGGTGGGCCTGGCCGAGTCCGCGCTGCCGATGATCCTGGGTTGTGACGCGGCCGGCGTGACGGCCGAGGGCCAGGAGGTCATCGTGCACTCGGTGATCGGCTCCCCGCAGGCCGGTGGCGGCGACGAGACCTTCGATCCCGGACGCAGCCTGCTCAGCGAAAAGCACCAGGGGACCTTCGCCCAATGGGTGAGCGTGCCCACCCAGAATCTCATCGCGAAGCCCAGTGCGCTGTCGTTCGCCGAGGCGGCCTGCCTGCCGACGGCCTGGCTTACCGCCTACCGCATGCTCTTCACCCGCGGCGACCTGCAGCCGGGAGAGACCGTGCTGATCCAGGGCACCGGTGGGGGAGTCGCCAGCGCCGCCATCGCGCTGGCCCGCCACGCCGGGGCCCGGGTCTGGGCGACCACCCGCGACAAGGCGGCCTTCGGACGCGATCTGGGCGCGCACGCGGTGTTCGAGTCAGGAGCGAAACTGCCGCACCGGGTGGATCTGGTCATCGAGACGGTCGGGAGGGCGACCTGGTCGCACTCGATCCGGAGCCTGCGGCCGGGCGGACGGCTGGTCGTCAGCGGAGCGACCACCGGCGGTCAGCCACCGGCTGACCTCAACCACGTGTTCTTCCGGCAACTGTCGGTCATCGGTTCCACGATGGGGACGGCTACGGAACTACGGCGGCTCATCGACATGTGTGAGGCGACCGGGCTGCGTCCTACGATCGATGCCGAGTTCCCCCTCGAGCAGGCACGATCGGCTTTCGAGCGCCTGGCTGCCGGCGATGTGCGCGGCAAACTGGTCCTCACGATGCGCTGAGCTCAGGCCCGAGTCCGCTTGTCCTCGTACATCCGCAGGTCAACCTCGCGCATCGCCTGCTGCAGTGACACAGTGGCCCCACTGGTCGCGAAGCCGACGGCGGCACTGATCCCAGCGTCGGCGAGCTGGTCGCGGACCTCCAGCACATAACTGCTCGGATCCAGAGCCCCCGGCTCGCTCAGGAGCACGGCGAATTCGTCGCCCCCGAGGCGGGCCACGATGTCGGGTTCACCGCATGCGGCGACCAGTGTCCGTGCCACCCGGCCGAGCAAACGGTCTCCGACGGCATGGCCCTGCTGGTCGTTGACGGCCTTGAGCCCGTCGAGGTCGGCGATCACCACGCAGTGGGACTGGCCGTAGGTGACTCGATTGGTCTCAGCCAGTGCCATCAAGCGATCCCAGCCGCGCCGGTTGAGGACCTCCGTGAGGGCGTCGCGGTGGGCGGCATCGGCCAGTTGCTGTGCCAGCGAGGACAACCTGTTGGCCCGCATGTCGGTCTCCAGAATGGTCGACAGCATGCGGGCGAGCAGGCCGATCAGATCATCGGCCTGCGTCAGCTCGGTGGGTTTGCGCACAGTGTCGATGGCGCACAGCGTGCCGAACAGTTCGCCGTCAGCCTCCAGGGGGAACCCGATGTAGGAGGCGATCGGAATCTGCTGTCCGATCGGGGCGCTGGCATA
This sequence comes from Actinomycetes bacterium, assembly GCA_029779995.1. The sequence continues at coordinate 459 of JAKOZM010000288.1, read as the reverse complement.
CGCGGGGATCTCCTGGGAGTCCGGGGCGATGTGCGGGGCGTGTCCCAGCACCATCCGGGAGCAGAATGAGTCGCTCCAGCGGAACAGATCGCCGTCGGTCACGTCGTAACTGCGGTCCTTGGCCTGCAACACGATCCAGTCGTCCCCGCTGGTCCTCGTGACCATCCACAACCCCATGGGGTAGTGCTCCTGCAGGAAGCTCAATGCGGCATCGGAGGCGGCCTGGAAAGAGGGGAAAGGGCTGCCTGCCATGGCCACCTCAGTCCTCGTCGTCGCGTGCCAGCCAGGTGGCCAAGCGCTCGACCACATTCTCGTCGTCCGGATGCAAATCAACATAGACCCGCAGCTGGTCGGCAAGCCACTCGATGTCGAATTCCTCACCTTCGCGCCGGCGCACCAACTCCTCGATGCCGCGGTCACTGTCGTACATCAGGTACCGATCGCCTGGCTCACCACCAG
>JAKOZM010000287.1 GCA_029779995.1 Actinomycetes bacterium | reverse complement strand
CCAGTCACGTCCGTGGTACGGAAGTAGAACTGGGGGCGGTAGTTGTCGTAGAACGGCGTGTGACGGCCACCTTCGTCCTTCGACAGGATGTAGACCTGTGCGTCGAACTCGGTGTGCGGGGTCATCGTGCCGGGCTTGATGACGACCTGGCCGCGCTCGACGTCCTCACGCTTGACACCACGAAGCAGCAGACCGACGTTCTCGCCTGCGCGAGCCTCGTCGAGCAACTTGCGGAACATCTCGACGCCGGTGACGGTCGACTTGGTCGACTTCTCGTGGATGCCGACGATCTCGACCTCCTCGTTGACCTTGAGGACGCCACGCTCGACACGGCCGGTGACGACGGTGCCACGACCGGTGATCGTGAAGACGTCCTCGATGGGCATGAGGAACGGCTTGTCGGTCGCGCGCTCCGGCTCCGGGATGTACTCGTCCACGGCGTCCATGAGGGCCTGGACCGACTTGGCCCACTCGGGGTCGCCCTCGAGGGCCTTGAGGGCCGAAACCCGCACGACCGGAAGGTCGTCACCCGGGAAGTCGTAGGAGGACAGCAGTTCGCGGACCTCCATCTCGACCAGCTCGAGGATCTCCTCGTCGTCGACCATGTCGGTCTTGTTCAGCGCGACGACCACGTAGGGAACACCGACCTGGCGGGCCAGGAGGACGTGCTCCTTGGTCTGCGGCATCGGGCCATCGGTGGCCGCGACGACGAGGATGGCGCCGTCCATCTGGGCCGCACCGGTGATCATGTTCTTGATGTAGTCGGCGTGCCCGGGGCAGTCGACGTGCGCGTAGTGCCGAGATTCCGTCTGGTACTCGACGTGCGCGATCGAGATCGTGATACCGCGCTGGCGCTCTTCAGGGGCCTTGTCGATCTGGTCGAACGGCGTGAAGGGGTTCAGGTCCGGGTACTTGTCGTGCAGAACCTTGGTGATAGCAGCAGTCAGCGTCGTCTTCCCGTGGTCAATGTGACCGATGGTGCCGATGTTGACGTGCGGCTTGGTCCGCTCGAACTTTGCCTTCGCCACTGGGGTCCTCCTAGGACTCTCTTGGTGTTACGCCTT
>JAKOZM010000276.1 GCA_029779995.1 Actinomycetes bacterium | reverse complement strand
CAAGGCCAAGAAGTTCTGGCTCTCCCACAACTGGTACTGAGTTTTGTGAGCCCGTTCACGGCTACGTGAGCCGGTTCACGATTCCATTCCCCGGCTCGGGGGCATCACAGGGGTGTCACACAAACCCCCTGTAGGAGATGTCCCCATGACTTCCAAGTTCGTCGCCGGCGCGTTGAGCATCCCGCTGCTGTTCGGCACTGTAGCCGTGGCCGCGCCTGCCGTTGCCCAGGAGACTGTGCCCGACACCAGCGTATCCACCGTCGAGGCGCAGAAGCCGAATGCCCGCGGCACGGCAAAGAAGGCCTCCCGCAGCGTGGCCCCGACGCGTAAGCAGGCGCCGCACAAGTACGGCAGCGTCGCCTACAACAAGTGGTACGCCAAGCACTACATGGAATACCGCTACGGCTGGGGCCAGCAGCAGTTCAAAGCCCTTGAGAAGCTCTGGACCCGCGAGTCCGGCTGGAGCCAGCACGCCCACAACGGCTCATCCGGCGCGCACGGGATCCCGCAGTCCCTGCCCGGTTCGAAGATGGCCTCCCACGGTGCCAACTGGCGCAGTAACCCCGAGACCCAGATCAAGTGGGGCCTGTCGTACGTCAAGGGCCGCTACAAGACCCCGATCGGTGCCTGGAACGCCTTCCAGCACAAGGGCTGGTACTGAGCCCGAGCAGTGACGAAACCCCCGCGCGTTTGGGGCGCGGGGGTTTCGTGCTGGCTGGGGTTGGGTCCGGCTGAGGACTTTTCCCGGGTTGTTGTCCTGAGACGGGGTGTGGGTGGGCAACAAGGCCGGAAAACCTGTTGTGGGCGGGGGGATTGGTCCCGGCTGCGGGTTTTTCCCGGGTTGTTGTCCTGAGATGGCGTGTGGCCGGGCAATAGGGCCGGAAGACCGCTCTGCACTCAGTCCTTTGGGGGGCCCACCGGGATCCGGGTGGCGATGGGTCGCATCGTCTCGGCGAAGAAGTCATTGCCCTTGTCATCCACGACGACGAAGGCGGGGAAGTTCTCGACCTCAATGCGCCACACGGCCTCCATGCCGTGCTCAGGGAAGTCGAGCACCTCGACCTTGCGGATGCAGTCCTGGGCCAAGCGGGCCGCCGGGCCGCCGATCGACCCC